>NZ_JBIALD010000016.1:0-195077 GCF_042873115.1 Streptomyces sp. NPDC005017
GGCGGCCGGGTGGGGGGTGGTCGGGGCCAACTTGGGTCGGGCGCCCGCGCGGGGGGGGGGTGGGCGCCCGGGGGTGGTGTTGGTGGCCGCCCCCCGGGGGGGGGGGGGCCCCACCCCCCCGCCCCCCCGCCCCTCGGCCACCCCGTACCCGCGCCACTCGAACAGCCGTCCCCGTGCTCCTCGGACACTCCGTCCCCGCGCCACTCGAACAGCCCGTACCCGCGCCCCTCGGCCACCCCGAACCCGCCCTCACCCCGTGGCGGGCAGCAGGAAGACCTCGTCGGCGAAGCACCAGGCCCAGTCCTCGTCCGCGGCGAGGGACGCGGCGACGGGATGGCCCGTCTCCATGTGATGGCCGAAGGCGTGGGCGCCGCGGGAGCTGTCGCAGCAGCCCACGTGCCCACAGGTCGCGCACCACCGCAGCCTCCGCCAGGTCCATCCGCGCGCCAGGCACTGCGCGCAGGCCGGCCAGGCCAGGTCGCCGGGCACGGCCGGTGCGTCCAGGTGGGCGCAGAGCGGGGGTGTGAGGCGGCCGGCGTCGGGCGCGACCCTCCAGGGGGCGCCGAGGGACACCGTGGTCGCGGGGTCGAAGGCGACGCCGGGCGCGTGGGCGGTCATGGTCTGCCTCCTCGCTTGGTGGTGGGCTGTGCTGAGTTCCCTCCCAGGGCCGTGAACGGATGCGCCGGATGCGTCACGCCCCGGGCGCTGCGGCGCGTACGGCGCCGTGCACCGCCCGGGCCAGCCGGGCGCCCCAGACCGAACGGGGACCGGCGAAGGCCACGGTCTCCGCCTCGCCACCGGGTCGGCGCGCGGCCACGCACACCGCGTCGGTCGGCGTCCCCGAACAGTCGTACCCGGCGTCGAGCAGGGCCTGGACCTTGGCCTCGGTGGCGGTGGCGACCGCGTTGACGAGAGCCGCGTCGGTGAGGGCGACCGGGAGGGCGACCACGATGTTGACCGTGCCCGGCGGAGCCTGCCCGTACGCGCCCTCGGCAGGCGAGGCGGCCCAGCCGCGCACTCCGAGTCCGGCGGTGGCGACGGCGTGGACACCGCCGTCGTGAGCACGGCCGTAGGCCTGGACGTCGGCGGCCGTCATCAGTCCCACTCCGGGGCCGTACTCGCCCGCGTCGGCCGCCAGTCGGGCCAGGTGCCGGTCCGGGTCGGTACGGCGGTAGCCGTGGGAGACCTGGGCGTTGAGCACCCAGGACCGTTCCCCCAGACCGCCGCCCAGGACCGCGCTGCTGACCATCCGCCAGCCGCCGCCCGCACGCCACAGCAGGGCGTGCAGCGTCTCGCCGTCCTCGAGGCGGGTCAGTTCCCGCATCTCCAGAGGACCGGCGGCGGTACGGGGCGGGACGACGGCGCTCACCGGGCGGGCACTCCTTGTCGTGACGGGGACCGGGCGATCCTATGCGGCGGCCCGCCGGGCCCGTCCGCCGGGCCTCGCGGGCCGTCTCGGATCGGGTGCCGTGATCCCGCGCGTACGGGGTACTCGCGACCTCACGCGCCGTACGGAAGCGGCACCGTTCGCGACGTACGGAGTCCGGAGGACCGCAACGAAACGGAATCGGCGCGAACGTGGGAGACGGAAGGTGATCGCCGTGTCGAGTGCACGACCCCTCGAGCGAGAGGCCGGGCCCGGTGCGCGGCCCTCGGGCGACGAGTCGGCGGGCGAGCTGGTGGAGCGCGCCACGCGGCAGCTGACGGAGTTGGTGCGCGGCGAACTGCGGCTGGCCCGGGAGGAGATGAAGGAGAAGGGCAGGCGGTACGGCAAGGGCGGCGGGATGTTCGGCGGAGCCGGTGTGTGCGGCTTCCTGGCACTGCAGGCCCTGGTGGCCACGGCCGTGGCCGCGCTGGCGGTGCCGCTGCCGGTCTGGGCGGCGGCGCTGATCGTCACCGCCGTCCTGGGCCTGGTCACCGCGGTCCTGGCCCACGCGGGGAAGAAGCAGGTCGCGCAGGGCTCACCGCCCGCACCCCGACAGGCCATCGCCGGCGTCAAGGCCGACCTGAACGAGATCAAGGAGAGTGCACGACGATGAACCAGCCATCCCGCAACGGGCGGACCGCCTCCTCCGAGGAACTGCGCGAGCACGTCGAGGACGTCCGCGGCGACCTCGGCCGGACCGTGCAGGCACTGGCCGCCAAGACCGACGTCAAGGCCAGGGCACGGCAGAAGGCGGCCGAGGTCAAACAGCAAGCGGCCGAGAGGGCGGGGCAGTTGAGGGCCAAGGCGGCCGATGTCACCCACGCCGTCGAGGACAGGGTCGCCCACCCCGTGAAGGACAAGGCCGGTCAGGTCTCCCGGCAGGCCCGGGCGAAGACCGCGCGGGCCGGGCACCTCCTAGGCGACCGGACGCCCGAGCCGGTGCGCCGCACGGCGGTCCAGGGGGCGCGGGCGCTGCGCGGCCGGCGTGTCGTGGTGCTGACGGCGGCCGCGGGCGGAGCCGTGCTGGTGTGGCTGGCGTACCGGCCCAGGAGCCGCAGGAGGTGAACGGTCGACGGCGGCGGGGACCGCCGTCCCGGGCACGTTCCCGAGGGTTGCGGATTCCCGACACGTTCCGGGTAGTGCGGGTCCCCGACACGTTCCCGAGTGGTGCGGTTCGTCGCCGCACCACTCGCCCGGTTCCGGGCGAGCCGTCAGGCGCCCAGCAGACCGACCGTCCCCGTCGCCACCGGCCGGCCGTCCGTGAGAACGGCGAAGCGGGCGCTGAGCGCCTGTCCGGTCAGCTCGACGAAGGCGCTGCCGCCGCTCGGCACGGGGCTGTGCAGGTCCACGCTCAGGCCGGTCACCGCGGCGGCCGGCCTCCCCGAGGCCAGCAGCATCGCCTGGCGTCCGGCTTCCAGCAGGGCCGCCGCAGGGAGGAAGGGCGGCCGTCCGGGCAGGAGCACGGGATGGCCGGGGTCGCGCGGGGAGAGTACGAGCCGGCCCTGCGGGGTGCGGGCCAGCAGGACGTCGGTCTCGGCCGCGGCTCCCACGGCCTCCGCGCCGGGACGCAGCAGACCGGCGGGCGGCGCCGCACCGGCCGGCTCCGGGGCGCCGGTGCCCGGGGGACGGCGGACCAGACGCATGGTGCACGACCCGAACGTGCCGCCGTCGTGCAGATAGTCGGCCGAGACACGGCAGGCGGCGACTCCGTCGTCCTCACGGAGGATGTCGGCCACGGTCAGCCGTACCTCCACGTCCGTGGCGTCGCCGGACTCCAGCGGCTGTGCGTCGGCCCGCAGCCCCAGCCGTACCGAGACGGGCTCCAGCACGGCGGCCTGACGGGCGTCCCCCTGCTCCAGCAGCGCGGCGAGCTGGCGCAGCGACTCGACCATGATCAGCGGGTGATGGGCGACGGGAACGCGGCGCTCGTTGAGGGGATGCAGACGGGGCCACTGGCAACGGGCCTCGAACGCGCGGGCGCCCGCCCGCCGCAGCGACAGGACGAGCATCGCCGACATGGTCCGCAGCCCGATGCTGCGCCAGGCCAGGAAGACGTCGGCGGAGTTCTCCCGCACCGGCGGCGCCTCGGACCCCGGGGGTTCCGCCTGTGTCCCGTACGCCGTCACACCCTGCATGCTCGCCTCCTCGGGGCCGGCGTGCGCCGGCCCGCGCCGGTCACGCCGTCCGGACCGGTGTCGTGCAGCGATTCGCTCCCCGGCGCCGGGACGGATGCGGGCGGCGGCCGGACGGGCGCGGACCAGGACGCCATGGGGGACGCCCGCCCCGGCCGTCACCGCCGGGCCGTGCCCTCAGGGGCGCCGCCGCAGCCTTCCGAGGAGCCGCTGCGCCTGGGCCCGGCGCCGCGGGTCGGCGGACGCGCGGCGCACCTGTTCCACGGCGCGGCGGCCCTGCGGGCTCCGGCTGAACCGCATGAGCTTCTCCAGCATGCCTGGCACGGCTGACCTCCTGGGACGGTCGACGACAGGGCCCGCCTCGGCCCCGGGGGCGCGGAGCGGGTGTAAAGACGCGTCTACCCGCGGATCGTCGGCCCATCCCTCGCCGCGGCGGATTCCTCCCCCGGCCTGGGTCAGGGGGATGCGGTGGCGAGGACGCTCTCCATGGCGTCCATCTCGTCCTGGAGGTCGGCGAGTTCCTCCTCGAGCCCGTCGGGACCGGGGGTCCCGAACGCTCCCGTGGGCTCGGGGAGGCCCGACAGCGCGGGGTCCCCGAGGGCGTCCTCGACGTGCTCGCGGAACTCGTCGCCGCCGACGACCTCCCCGATGATCCGCGCGTGGACGCGCCGGAGAGTCCGCTCGTCCAGTCCGGCGCAGGCGGCCGGGTCCTCGGCGTCGGCGGGCGGGCCGCCCGCCCGCGCGAACTCATCGGCCTGCCGGATCAGGGCGGCCTCGCAGGCGGCCTCGTCGCCACCCGCGGTGGTGCCTTCGCCGTCCCCGGCCCCACAGGCGGTGACGGCCAGGAGCAGCAGGCCGACGGCGGACAGGGCGGTGCGCGAACCCATCGTCCCCCCAGAATGATTGTCGATGTACAGACATCATCCACCCTGGCCGGGAGGACTCCCGCCCGCGCCCGCCACCCGCCCGCACACGCGCGCCGGCCGCCGTGGCCGGTCAGTCGCCCTGGGTGGGGGACGCGGCGGGCGTACCGCCCTCGAGGACGGTCTCGAGCCGACCGGTGCCCTGCTTCACGGCGGTGTCCACGGAGTCCGGCTGTCCGCCGTCCGGGCCGCCCGCCGTCACGGTGATCGCGTTGTCGTCGACGCGCACCACGCCGACGTTGAGCGTCAGTGTCGTCGGAGCGCCGTCGGCCGTGCCCTGGACGGTTACCTGCAGGCCCTGCCGGGCGTCTCCCTCGTCGGGCAGCGTGGTCTCGACGACCTGGACGGTGCGCTCCGAGTTCCCGGAACCGGTCACGGTGAACTCGTCGCACTTCTGGGGGAGGGACTCCAGCCAGTCCATCGAGTCGTCGAGGCCGGAACCGCTGTAGGCGGCGACCTGGTAGAGGAGCCGGGAGTCCCCCTCCTCGAAGCCGGTGAGCGCGGACGCCCCGGACGGCATGCCGAGCAGGTCCTCGCTGTAGAGGCCGTCCATCAGGCGCTGGCAGTCGGAGGCGTCCGCCTTGCCGGTGAGGAAGTCGTCGACGTCGACGGAGCCGGCCAGCAGCGAGTCCCGCCACTTCGCCGCGTCGTCGACCTGCGTCCACTCGTCCTCGATGTCCGCCTCCGTGATCAGTGCCGTCTTCGCCTGCGCCTCGGTCAGGGCTCCGGACGGCGTGGCGGCCTCGGGGACCGCGGGGCGTGAGGCGGTGTCGGACGGCGGCCTGGTGGTCTCCCCGGCCGTCGTTTCGTCGCCGCCGCCGTCGGAGCAGGCCCCGGTGGCCAGCAGGACTCCCGCGGCCAGGACGGCGGCGGCGACGCGGGCGGGGCGGGACGGGCGACGGGTCATGACGGGTGCCTCCGGGGATCACGGACGATGTCCCCAGCGCACCACCGGCCCCTCCCGGCCACCAGCCTGCGCGGCCCGTACGGGTGAGGCCGGGCGCCGCGCCTCGGGCGACCCGTACGGGTGGGAGCCACATGCCGCCCCCGCGCGGCCCGCAACGCCGAGCGGGGGCGAGCCCTCTCGCCGCCGGACGTCATCCCCGGACGGCGTCGGCCTCCAGGCAGCGCGCGAGCCGCAGCAGGCCCCGTCGCGCGTGGCTCTTCACGGTGCCCAGGGGCCAGCCGGTGAGCTCGGCGATCTGGGTGTGGGTGAGGTCGTCGTAGAAGGCCAGGGTCAGCACCCGCCGCTGGGCGTGGGGCAGCCTGCGCAGTTCCTCGGTCAGCACGACGCGGTCCAGCACCGCTTCCGGCTGCTCGTGCCGGTCGGCGGGCTCCAGGGCCAGCCTCGTCCCCGCCGCCGTCACCAGTTCCGCCCGGCGGGTCCGGGCCGACAGCGCGTCGGCGACCTTGCGGCGGGTGATCCCGACCAGCCACGCGCCCAGGGCGCCGCGCTGCGGGGCGAACCCCGAACGCCCTCGCCATGCGGCCAGGAACACCGTCTGGGTGACGTCCTCCGCCTCCCGCGCGTCGCCCAGGGAGCGGCACGCCAGGGTGTACACCAGCGCGCCCCACCGGTGGTAGACCACTTCCAGGCAGTTCTCGTCGCCCGCGACGAAGCCGGCGGCGAGTTCGTCGTCCGGGTGGTTCCCGCCCCGAGGCCATGCGGGAGCCGCGTCGGCGACGCGGTCGGGAGCCTGCACTGCGCTCATGGTGTCCACTCCTCGTGCGGCGGTGGCCGGGCCGCCTCGCCCCCGGGCGGATCGGCCCGGACCGCGCCCTCGGCGGCCGGCCGCCGGACGTCCGTAGCCCGGAGCGACTGCGGCATCTCCACCGTGCTCGGCGCGGAACTCGCCCCACAAGTCGCAACGTCTTTGCATCGCTTTGCCCGGAGCGCGCGGTGCCCCCGGGTGCCGCGGTGCGTCGTGACCCCGGGGCGAGCGGGCCGTCTCAGTCCGGGCGGTGGGCGGCCGGGGCGGGCCGGAGCAGGGCGTCGAGGATCTCGTCCACCGCCTCGGCGACGGTCAGGCCGCGGGGCAGCGCGGGCGGGGAGCCGGCCACGGCGCGGGCGGCGAACCCCGACTCCACGTGCGGCAGCCGGATGTCCAGGACGGCCACGCCCTCGCGCCGCCGCTCGCGCCGGACGGCCGTCAGCCAGGCCGCGAGCGCCGCCTTCGAGGCCGCGTAGTCCGCCATGCCCGCCGGCGCGGCGTCGACCACGACGCCGGTGACCGCCGCGAGGGCCCCGCCCCGGGGCACGACGGGCAGCGCGGCCCGCAGAAAGGCCATCGGGGCGAGCGCGTTGACCGTGAGGAGGTGTTCCGCGACCCAGTCCGGCACGGTGTCGGCCCGGCCGAACCCGGCGACGCCGACGCAGACGACGACCGCGTCCAGCCCGCCCAGCGCGTCCGCCGCCCAGGGCACGGTGTGCGCGCAGCCCTCCAGGTCGTAGGCGTCGATCCGGTGGACCGGCGCTCCCCCGCAGGTGGCGGCGGCGCGTGCCAGGGGCGCGGGGGTGCGGCCGGCCAGGGCGACCCGGGCGCCGAGCCCGTGCAGTCGTGCGGCCAGCGCGCTCCCGATGACGCCGCCGGCGCCGGGTACCAGGACGCGTGCTCCTTCGATGTCCACGTTCGTCTCCCGCCTCGGCCCGACGGCCGGTTACGGCCGCCGGGGACGGTCGGTCAGGCGACGGGCCCCGCTCCGGCCCCTGGTCCTGGGGCCCAGGGCCCTGTCGTCGAACTCCCACCTGCCCCGCGACGCCACGCACGCTCCCCCACTTCGTGGGAGGCGCCCCCACTCGCCGCACCCGGCACCAGCCCGAGTACGTCCGGTACGAGGGCTTGCACCCGGCACTCCCCCAGAGCACGCACCTGACGCCGCGGGGCCGTCCTCCGGGCGACGACGGGAGTCCGACGACAGGACCTAAGGCCGCAGGTCTCGCAGCACCTCGCGCGCGGCCCGCGCGCCCGAGGCCATGGCGCCCTGGACGGAGCCGGTCGCCCGGTGGTCGCCGCACACGTACCGGCCGGGCGAGACCCGGGTGGTGCGGCTGAGCGGCTGGGGCGGTGTCATGACGGGCAGGGCCTCCTGGACCGTGCGCACGGTCAGCAGATGCCAGCCCTCGGTGCCGGTGCCGTACGCCTCGGCGAGCGCGGCGCGCAGCCGGTTCTCGCGGCCCTCGGCGTCCGGGCCGAGGACCGAGGTGGCGATCAGGGCGTGGGCGGGAGGGGCGTGACCGGGCACGACGTCGCTCAGCACACAGGTGTTCAGGAACCGGCGACGGGTGTCCACGAGCAGCGTCGGCTCGCCCAGCGGGGAGCGCGGCGCGGCGTGGTAGTAGGTGGTCACGACCCGGTAGGCGGGTACGTCGACCCCGGGGAGCAGGTCGGTGACGGACCGGGGGCCGGCGGCCACCACGACGGCGCGGGCGGGGAGCTCCCGGCCGTCGGCGGTCAGCGCGCCGCCGGGTGTCAGGCGTTCCACGGGGGTCTCCAGCCGGACCGTGCCCGTGGGCAGGGCGCCGGCCAGGGCGCGCGGGACGGCTCCGACGCCCTCGGCGGGCAGGCACAGGGTGCCGCGCAGCATGCTGCGCCACACCAGGTGGAAGAAGCGGCTCGACGTGGCCAGGTCGTCCTCCAGGAAGACCCCGGCGAGGAAGGGCCTGAGGAACCGTTCCACGAGCGCGTCGGAGATCCCCGCGTCCGCGAGGGCGGTACGGGTCGTGGTGTCCGGGAGCCTCTTGAGGCGCCGGGGCGGGGCGAGCAGGTCGCGGGCGGTGAGCGCCGCGAGGGCGGCCAGGTCACGGGGGCCCGCGAGACGTCCGGGCAGCAGGTCGGGCAGAGAGCGCGGGCGCCGGGTGGGGTCGCTGAACCGCAGCCGGCCCGTCGGGGTGTGGACGAGGACCCCGGGGGTGAAGGGCCTCAGCCTCAGGTCCTTCAGGACCACCCTGCGGCGCAGTTGCGGGTAGGACGTGTTGACGACCTGGAAACCGCGGTCCACCACGAAGCCCTCGACCCGGTCGGAGCGCATGCGCCCGCCGACCTCGTCGGAGGCCTCGACCACCCGCACCCGCAGGCCCGCGTCCGCCACGTCACGGGCACAGGCGAGCCCCGCGACCCCGGCGCCGATCACCAGCACGTCCGTCGTCTCCCGGACCGCGGCCACATGACCACCTCCTCGCTCGTTCGTCATGACCGGGGTGCCGTCCTCGACGGGGACTCCGGTCGGCCGCCGCTCGCGCGGGCGTGGCCGGGCGGTGCCGGCGGGGCGGCCGTGGCCGGGCTCCCTGGGGCACCTGGTGCGCGGCGGCGGACGCGGCGGGCCGGGCGGTGGGTCCCTGGAACACGAAGGGGGGCCGCGTTCCCGGGATGTGTCCGCTCGGCCGGCGCGCCCGGGAAAGCCCTGCGGCTCCCGCTTCCCGGACGGCCGCGTCCGCCTCCACCACGACGGCTCCCTTCCTGTCGAGTGGCACCTGTCCCCGTTTCCCCTCGAAGGGCTCCGGCGGATGCGCCCGGCCGGCACCGGCCGGTGACGTCCGCGAGGAACACAGGCACGGCGGCGTCTCGTCGCGCCCGAGACGCCGTACGGCGGGGACGCGGCCGATCAGCGTCGCGGTACGCGCACCTCGCCGAGTTCGGTGTTCAGCGCGTCCAGGTAGCGCAGCACCACGGCGAGTTCGTCCTCGCTGAACCGGACACGGGCCTGTTCGGCCGCCTGGGCGAGCGGCATGAAGTAGGTGCGCGCGGCGGCCCGCCCGCCCTCCTCGTAGTGGATGTGGACGACCCGGCGGTCGGCGCTCTCGCGCAGACGGCGGATGTGCCCGGCCTTCTCCAGCCGGTCGAGGCAGGCGGTCACCGCGCCGGAGGTCAGACCGAGGTGCTCGCGCAGCATGCCCGGGGTCGGCGGCTGCGGGCTGTCCAGCACGAAGGACAGCGCCTGGACGTCGGTGGGGTGCAGTCCCTGTGCCAGGGCGAAGCCGTGGACCAGCCGGTTGATCTCCCCGATGGTCCGCCGCAGCGCGACGGCGAACCGCTGCGGGTCGGTCGGTGTGCTCCCGGCGACGGCGCCGCCGGTCTCGTTCTGCTGTCCCCTGGCCACGAGGTCAGCGTACTGGGCGGCCCGCCCGGCCCCGCCCGCCGTCACCGGCCCGCCCGTGGCACGCCGTCCCGCCCCTCCCCCGTCCGGGCCCTCTCCGCGTCGTCCACATGGCACAGCAGCAGGCATACGTCGTCGTCGTGTTCGGAGTCGTCGAGCAGCGGCTGCAGCAGCCCGTCGGCGCAGCCGTCGAGATCCCCCGCGAGGTCTCCCGGGCGGACGGCGGACAGGGCGCGCGCCAGCCGCTCGATCCCGGGGTCGATGCCCTGGGCGCGGCGTTCCACGAGGCCGTCGGTGTAGAGGGCGAGCGTCGAGCCGGGCGGCAGGGACTCGGTGTGCTCGGCGATCTCCTGGTCCAGGGGGATGCCGAGCATCGCGCCCGGCCGGGCGTCCAGGGTGCGCACCCTTCCGTCCGGGGTGCGCAGCACGGGCGGCGGGTGTCCGGCGGCCGCCCAGGTGAGTTCGCCCGTGCCGGGACGGAACCGGGCGATGACCGCGGTGGCGTAGAAGTCGAGCCGCAGGTGGTGCAGGAACTGGTGCAGCTGGGTCAGGAGCCGGCCGGGGCCCGCCCCGTGGACGGCGTAGGCGCGCAGGGCGGTGCGGAGCTGGCTCATCGTCACGGCCGCGTGCAGTCCGTGTCCGGTGACGTCGCCGACGACGGTGATCAGGCTGCCGTCGGGCTGGCGGAAGGCGTCGTACCAGTCGCCGCCGATGTTCATGCCGCGGGTGGCGGGCAGATAGCGGGCCGCGAGGTCCATGCCGGGGACCGTGGGCAGGTCGGTGAGCAGGGCGCGCTGGAGGGTCTCGGCGATGTCGCGGTTGTGCTCGTAGCGCCGGGCGTTCTCCAGGGCGATGCCGGCCCGCCGGGTCAGTTCGACGAGCATGACCGCGTCGTCGGGGTCCCAGCGCTCCTCGGGCGGGGTGAGGGTGAGGACGCCCTGGGTCGTGCGGTGGGTGAGCAGGGGGATGCAGAGCAGGGGCCGGTCGGGGGCGAGCGCGGACGGCGGCCGGTCGTCGACGCCGGGCAGCCCGCCCGCGTGGTCGGCGGCGTACTGGGGGCGGCCGCGGCGGGCGGCGACGACCGCGGCGGCCGGACGCGCCACCGCGGGGTGCGGGTCGTCCGGCGTGTCGAACAGCCAGACGTCCACGGTGCGGGCGTAGCGCGGCACCAGCAGATCCGGGAGGAGCCGTACGACGGCGTCGGGGTCCAGGGAGGCGGTGAGGACGGCGCTGGCGTCGGCGAGGAAGGTGAGTCTGCCCCGGGCGTTCTCCGCCTCGCGCCGGGCGCTCTGTTCGGCGGCGAACAGCTCGCGCTGGCGTTCTCCGGCGGCGTCCAGCTCGGCGTGCAGGGCGACGACGCCCTGGTTGGTCTGGTGGAGTTCCTCCCGGTGGAAGCCGACCAGGGCCCGCTGTTCGTCGAGCTGGTCGAGCAGCAGGCCCGCGTCCTCGTCGGCGGAGAACAGGGCCTCGGCGAGGGTGACCTCGTCGTCCGGGACGTGTGCGGCGGGTACGGGGGCGGCCTCCGGGTCCGGGAAGCGGACGACGGACGCCTGCCAGACGGGGCGCCCGTCGGCCGGGCGTACCTCGACGGTGAGGCGGTTCTCGCCGGGCGGCGCGTCGGTGCGCGCGGTGACGGTCCAGGCGCCGCCCTTGGTGAGGCACTGTCTGAGCTGGGCGGTGAGCGCGGCCATCAGGCGGGTGCGCTCGACGGGCTGCACTCCGCAGGCGGCGGCCAGCCGGGCGGTCGCGATGCGGGTCCGTGCGGCGTCGGTGACGCCGCGGACGTTCCAGGTGGGGTTCATCAGGGGCGGTCCGGCGGGGTGGGGGTCAGCACGACGACCGCGGTGTCGTCGCGCACCGGGCGGGCGGGGCTGCTGGCGTCGCGCACGATCGCGGCGGCGACGGCGGCGGGGTCGCGGGCGGGGTCGTGGTGGAAGGGGTCGGCGCTCCACCGGCTGGGGAGGCCGTCGCTGTGCAGGACGAGCAGGCAGTCGTCGGTCCACTCCTCCACCTGGCACGGGAGGGTGGCCGGGAGGTGGGCGCCGACGATGCCGGGCCGGGACAGCAGCGGCCGCCAGCGGTCGCCGCGGCGCAGTCTGGCGCCGATGTTGCCGACGCCGCTGAAGGACAGCCGTCCGGTGGCGGTGTCGAGCTGGGCGACCGCGACGGCGGCGCCGCGGGTGCCGCGCAGGGCCTCGTGCAGGGTGCGCAGCAGCCGGTCCACGGGCAGATCCGCGCGGCGCCGGACCTCCGTGACGGCGGCGGAGGAGGCCCGCGCGGCGTGCTCGCCGTGTCCGAGGCCGTCGGCCAGCATCAGGGTGAGCCGGTCGCCCGAGCGGGCCCAGGCCCAGGCGTCACCGGAGAACTCGGCTCCGGCGAAGGGGATGTTGATGCCTCCGGCCCGCGCGGGGCCGGACGGGCGGGCGCGGCGCGGGGCACCGCGGGGGGCGCCGCGGGGGGCGATCCGGGCCAGCGCGATCGTGCCTCTGCCGGGGGTGCTGTGCAGGTCGAAGTCGTCGGCGGTGCGCAGGCAGGTGCCGAGTCCGGCGCCGAGGGAGGCGGCGGTGGAGTGCCCGTCGCGCAGCGCCGCGGCGACATCGGCGATACCGGGCCCGTGGTCGACGGCCAGTATCTGCACGACGGCCGCCTCGGTGTCGCCGTGGGCGGGCACGGCCGGACTCACGGCCTCCAGCAGGACGCGGCCGCCGCCGGCGTGCTTGAGCAGGTTGGTGGCGAGCTCGGTGGCCACCAGGGCGGCCTCGGCGGTGCGGTCCTCGTCGAGCCCGGCCTGACGTGCGACGGCCTCGGCGGCCACCCGTACGTCACGGACGCGGGTGGAGTCGTGCACGGGCACCTCCCGGACGCGGGGCATCAGCGCGCCTCGCGGGGGCGGGGCGGCCGGCCGACCCAGGAGGTGACGGTGACGACGGTGCCGCCGCCGGGGCGGCTGTCGACGGCGAAGTCGTGCACGAGCCGCCGGGCGCCGCCGAGGCCCATGCCGAGTCCGCCGCCTGAGGTGTAGCCGTCGCACAGGGCCTGGTCCAGGTCGGCGATGCCGGGGCCCTCGTCGGCGAAGGTCAGCCGCAGGCCCGCCACCCCGGACCGGTTCACCAGGGCGCACTCCACCTCGCCGCCACCGCCGTGGACGAGGGCGTTGCGTGCCAGTTCGCTGGCGGCGGTGACCAGTTTGGTCTGGTCGACCAGGCCGAATCCGGCGGTGACGGCCAGTTGGCGGACGTGCTGGCGCACCCACACCAGATCGAGGTCGGAGCGGATCGGCAGGCAGGCGGAGACCTCGCCGCCGGTGTGGGTCACGGCCGCTCCCGTCGGGTCCGGCCGTCCCCGAGAAGGCCGTGCGCGGCCTCGGCGCCGAGGTCGCGCACGGCCTCCTCGGTGCTGAGCGCCGTACGCAGCCCCGGCAGCGTCAGACCCAGTTCGACCAGGGTGATCGCCACCGCGGGACGCATCCCGGCCACCACGGTCTGGGCGGCCAGCAGCCGTGTCTGGGAGGCGATGTCGCTGAGCACCCTGCCCATGAACGAGTCGATGATCTCCACGCCGGACAGGTCGATGACGACCCCGGCGACACCGCTGTCGGCGACCATCTCGCCGATGTCCTGCTGGAGTTGCTCCGCCGTGCCGTCGTGCAGGTCGCCCTGGAGGGTGACCAGCAGGACACCGCCGAGCCTGAGGACGGGCACCCGGCTCTCGTAGCGCGGGGTGAACACGCCGGTCACCGCGGCGCCGTGCCGTGCGAGGCGAGCTGCACGATGTCGGCGCCCTGCTGGCGCAGCGCGTACGCCAGCGCGTCCGCGAGGCTGGCCCGGGTGAGCACGGAGCTCAGGTCGATGCCCAGGTGGACGATGGTCTGCGCGATGGCCGGCCGGATTCCGGAGACGATGCATTCCGCTCCCATCAGACGCGCCGCGGCCACCGTCTTCATCAGATGCTGGGCCACCAGGGAGTCGACGGTGGGGACGCCGGTGATGTCCAGGATGGCGAAGTGCGCCTGCTGGTCGACGACGGCGTTCAGCAGTGTCTCCATCACCACCTGGCTGCGGGCGCTGTCGAGGGTGCCGATCAGCGGTACGGCGACGATGCCGTCCCAGAGCCGGATCACCGGCGTGGTCACCTCCAGGAGTTGCAGCCGCTGGCGGTCGATGACGTCCCGTCCCGCGCTGAGCGCCGTGTCCTGGACGACCAGGCGGAGCGTGCCCATCAGGACGGTCAGCGTCGTCGTGCACTCGAGGACGTGCTCCGCCGGTGCCCCGGAGAGCTCGGCGGCGAGCAGGTCGGTGACCGGCGGGCGCAGGGCGTCCACCTCGGCGGAGATCAGGGCGGCGTCGGCACCGGCCCGGGACCGGGCGTCGGCGGTCCGCGCCAGCTGTTCGCGTACGACGGCGAAGGCCCCGGCGCCCGCGTCCTCCGGGCGCCCGGCGGCGGCGACCGCGGCCAGCGCCTCCACCACGGCGCGGCCCGCCTCCACCGCCTCGTCCCGGGACACCGTGAAGACCGTCCGGAAGAGCGAGGCGTCGGCCCAGCGCTGGGCGATCTGCTCCCGCCGTCCGCGGAGGAACTCCGCGACCTCCTCCGTCGGCGGCATCGGCTGCGCTGGCCTCGGCTGTTCCGGCACTTACGTCACTCCTTGTCGCTCTGCTGCTGCCCCGGCGGGACCGCGGAACCGGTTCCGTGTGGGCCGCACCAACTGTAGGGAAGCGTTGATCCGTTGCAACCCTTACGAGGTGAAACCCCTCCCGCGGGTGCTCAGCCGGCCGCCGCCGACAGCGCCTCGTCGACATCGGCGAGCAGCGGGACGGTGAGGCTCACGCCCGTCAGGTCCAGGATGCGCCGGACGGCGGGCGCCGGGGATATCACATAGACGCCGCCGGAGTCCTCCCGGACCTCCTGGTACACCCGCAGGATGATGTTCATGCCGGACGAGTCCATGAAGGGCACGTCGCGGATGTCGAGCAGGAAGTGGCGCCGTCCGTGGTGGAGTTGGTTGGCGAGGTGGTGGTTCAGCTCGGTCGCCGTGGCCGAGTCCAGGTCTCCCGCGACCGTGAGCAGCACGGTGTCCTCGCGGAGCACCTCCACCTTGACGGACAGAGCGTTCTGAGCTTCGGACACGAGGCCTCCCACAGGCGCTGGCGGACGGGACGGGTGTCCCGTCGGGTGGATTCCATGCGTCGGGGCACCCGGTCGCCCGGGTGCGGCCGGAGGCGCCGGGGTCGGCGCGTCCGGCACGGACGGTGCTGAGCGGCCGGCGCCGCTCAGGCCACGCCCGGTTCCAGCAGCCCCTTGCGCAGCCGCTTGATGATGCGGCTGATGAGCCGTGAGACGTGCATCTGGGAGACGCCCAGCCGGGCCGCGATCTGCGCCTGGGTGAGTTCCTCCACGAACCGCAGGTGGATGATGCGCCGGTCCCGCTCGTCGAGGGACGCCACGAGGGGCGCCAACGAGTACAGGTCGTCGACCAGTTCGAGCGACGGGTCCTCCTCGCCGAGACGGTCGGCGAGCACGGTGTCGCCCCGTTCCGACTCGGTGGACAGCGCCGCGTCCAGGGAGGCGGACTGGTAGCAGTTGGCCGCCTTGCGCGCCTCGACGACGTCCTCCTCCGGCAGGGACATCAGCTCGGACAGCTCCCGTGTGGTCGGGGTGCGGCCCAGCCGGGAACGCAGTTCGTCGGTCGCCCTGGCGAGCTCCGCCCGGGCCTCCTGGAGCCTGCGCGGCACATGGACGGCCCAACTCGTGTCGCGGAAGAAGCGCTTGATCTCCCCCACGATGTACGGCACCGCGAAGGTGGTGAACTCCACCTCCCGCGACACCTCGAAACGGTCGATGGCCTTGATCAGCCCGATGGTGCCGACCTGGACGACGTCCTCCAGCGAGTCCCCGCGGGTGCGGAAGCGCGAGGCGGCGTACCTGACCAGCGACAGGTTCATCTCGATCAGCGTGTTGCGCACGTACTGGTGGTCGGGGGTGCCCTCTTCCAGCACGGCCAGGCGGTCGAGGAACCGGCGCGACAGTTCCCGCGCGTCCTTGGGCCTGACCGCGGCCGGATCCTCGATGAGCGGCAGTGCCGCCCCGTCCGCCGTGCTCGTCTCCCCCGCCGTGGCCGTCGTCCGTGCCGCCGTCACGGCTGCCATGCCGCCCTCCCCGATGCCGGATCCGAATGTCATCCCCCGACTGCCCGGCTTCGCGGGATTCACTCCCCACCAGTGCGCGAACACCGCGGCGGCGCCCGGTTCTGGCCGGAATCCTCCCTTCCACGACGCCCCGTCCGGCCGCCGCGAAGCTCGCCCCGTTTGCCCGGCCGAGGGCGGGGCAGGCGCCAGATCGTGCTTCGGAACAGAGGCACCGGCGGAGGCGCCGCGCCCGTCCAGGGCTGCCCACAGCCCCTCCGCGCTTTCCACGCAACCGCCTGACACCTTCGTTCAGGAGCGTTTTCGCATGCTGGTTGAGACGTCCGCACACGGTTCCGGTCCCACCCCCCGCCCCGCCGCGTCACGCAGGCACCGCCACGACGACGCGCCCGAGACCGGGGCGGCCTTCGCCCGGCTCACGGCACTGCCCGCCGGGCCCGAACGGGACACCGTGCGCGAGGAACTGACCGAGGCCTGGCTGCCCATGGCCCACCGCATCGCCGGCCGCTTCCGCAACCGCGGCGAGTCGCTCGAGGACCTGCGCCAGGTCGCGGCACTGGGCCTGGTCAAGGCCATCGACCGCTACGAGCCGGGTCGCGGCGCCTTCGAGAGCTACGCCGTGCCCACCATCACCGGAGAGATCAAACGGCACTTCAGGGACCGGATGTGGGCCCTGCGCGTGCCCCGTCGCGTCCAGGACCTGCGCAACAAGGTGCGGCTCGCCCGCCGCGAGCTCCTCCAGTCGGCCGGCGGCGGCGAGCCCTCCGTCCCCGAGATCGCCGCCCACACGGGCCTGACCGAGGACGAGGTCAAGACGGGCACCGAGGCGCTGGAGAGCTACCGCACGCTGTCCCTCGACGCCGAGGGCCCCGGGGAGGACGACGGCTACAGCCTCGGCGACACCCTCGGTGTGCGCGAGGAGGCGTACGACGTCGTCGTCGACCGCGAGGCCGCCAAGGCGGGACTGCGGCGGCTGCCCGAACGCGAGCGCGCCATCCTCTACATGCGCTTCTTCGAGGACATGACGCAGCGGCGGATCGCCGACCGGCTGGGCATCTCGCAGATGCACGTCTCACGGCTCATCAACCGCTGCTGCGCACAGGTGCGGCAGGAGGCCCTGGGGCTGAAGCCCGGCCACGACGACGGCGGCGGGCCGCGCCGGTGACCGCCGCGCGGGCGCGCCCCGTGGCACGGACCCGGGCGGGTGGGCCACACTCGGGTCGGTCCACGAGTGGCATGTGACGGAGGTGCGAAAGCCGTTGTACTCCCCCACCACGCATCCGCTTCCCGGCACCGGCGGTGCCGCCGCTCCCCCGCACGGCCCGCCGGCCGAGGCCGGAGAGCGATGAAGTCCGCCGAGCCCTCGGCGGCCGGCAGCGGCGGGCCGGCGGCCGTGCGCCGGGCCCCGGCCGGCGGTCCCGCCGAAGTCGGAAGCGCGGCACCGGTCGGTAGCCCCGCCGTCGGCGGAAGCGCGGCACCGGTCGGCAGTCCCGCCGCCATCGGCAGCGCGGCACCGACCGGTAGCCCCGTTGGCGGAAGCGCGGCACCGATCGGCAGCCCCTCCGCCGTCGGGAGCGCGGCCGCGGCGCGGCAGTACGTCCGGGACCTGGTGCGGGAGCGCTGGCGCGGACCGTCCGGCCCGGCGGGCGAGCAGGCCGTCGTCGATCTTCTGCTGGTCGTCTCGGAACTCGTCACCAACGCCATCCGCCACGGCGGCGGCCTCGCCCGCTTCGAGGTGACACCGGTGGCGGAGGGCGTACGGCTGGAGGTGCACGACCACAGCGGGACGGTCCCCCCGGCCGCGTTCGGCCACGGCACGTTCCCGCAGCCGGACGCGAGCGGCGGTTTCGGCTGGCCGCTGATCATCCGCCTGGCCCGCGAGATCCACGTCGAGCGCCGTCCGGAGGGCGGCAAGGCGATCAGCGTCCTGGTGCCGCTGGTCTGAGCCGCGGGCGTCGGGCCCGGTGGGGCGTCACCAGGGGAGGAACACGTGGACGTCCTTGCCGACCTCGCCCGCGTCCTCGGCGGCCCCGTCCCCGCCCGTCCCGCCGGACGGGTCCGCGGGGTTC
Source organism: Streptomyces sp. NPDC005017 (assembly GCF_042873115.1). Classification (NCBI taxonomy): domain Bacteria; kingdom Bacillati; phylum Actinomycetota; class Actinomycetes; order Kitasatosporales; family Streptomycetaceae; genus Streptomyces; species Streptomyces sp. NPDC005017. The sequence goes on from NZ_JBIALD010000016.1 coordinate 17,788, forward strand.
ACGGGGCTCTGTGGCTCCTTATGGACGACCACGCTGACCTGGTCGCACAGCGTCTGGATCAGGTACCAGCCGATGCCCCCGCCGCCCTTGCCGGGGCGGAAGGCGCGCGGCGCGGGCGGGGTGGTGTTGGTGTCGCCCAGGGTCACGTGCACGCCGTCGAAGGTCCTGCGCAGGGTCAGCCGGAAGGGTCCGGGCGCGTACTGGACGGCGTTGGCCGCCAGTTCCGTCACCACCAGCAGGATGTCGTCCCAGTGCTCCGGGGCGGAGGGCGGCTGCGTCCTGCCGAGGACGGCGAGGAACAGCTCCGCCGTCACCCTGGCGTCGGTGACGTCCTCGAGGCGCCCCGCGAACGCGGCGGCGCACTCGAGCGTGTGTCCGGACGACGGCTGGTCGCTCCATCGCGGTTCGGTCGGCATCGCACCTTCCCGGCCGTTTCACTGCGAACTGTGTGGCCTCTGATCTCTCCCTCCGCCCCTGGTTCCCCAACCGGGGGCGACTACGCGCACAGATTCATCCTGACCTTGCCGGGCCGTACGCGCCGACGGATCATGGGAGGATCTCGCATCGATACCGCGTCGAAACAGGAAGCGGCTGCCGCATGACCGCCGAGAGCAGGTCCGCCGAGAGCACGTCAGAGGACACCGGGGCCATGGACACCCTGTCCGCCGACGCCGGTGTGACGACCGGGGCGCTGGCCCGCCGGCTGGGTGTCTCCCCGACCACGCTGCGGTCGTGGGACCGCCGCTACGGCATCGGCCCGGCGCTGCGCGCGGAGGGCCGGCACCGCCGCTGGGCTCCCGCGGACATCGCGATGGTGGAGGAGATGTGCCGGCTGACGGCGACGGGGGCGCCGCCCGCCGAGGCGGCCAGGGTCGCCAGGCTGCGCCACGGTACGGACGATCTGCCGGGCGGCCAGGACCGGGAGGGTCCGGAGCCGGACGCGGCGGCCCTCCCCCCGGCCCCGGACACGGCCCGTTCCGGCGACGCGGGCGGCGGGCTCCCGCTCGGCGAGGTGCGCCAGGAGTGCCGGGGCCTCGCCCGTGCGGCGGTCCGGCTGGACGCCCCGGAGCTGGAGCGGCAGCTGACGGCCGCCGTGGAACGGCACGGGCTGACCGTCGCCTGGGAGGAGGTGATGGTGCCGACGCTGCACGCCGTGGGCCGCAAGTGGGAGTCGTCCGGCGACCGCTACGTGGAGGTCGAGCACCTGCTGTCCTGGCACGTCTCCTGCACCCTGCGCGGCATGCCGATGCTGCTGCCCCGCCCGCGGCCGCTCCCGGGGGCCGCCCCGGTGGTGCTGGCCTGTACGCCCGGGGAGCAGCACTCGCTGCCGCTCGAGGCGCTGACGGCCGCGCTGGGCGAGCGGGGCGTACCGACCCGGATGCTGGGCGCGGCGGTGCCGGCGGAGGCGCTGCTGGCGAGCGTACGGCGCACCGGACCGGCGGCGGTGGTGCTGTGGGCGCAGGCCCGCTCCACGGCGTCGGTGCCGCTGGCCCGGCATGTCGCCGGTCTGCAGTGGGGGGCGGCGGGAGCGCGCGGGCGACCGCTGGTGCTGCCCGCCGGGCCGGGCTGGGACCGGCGGGCCTCCACGGGCTTCCCGCGCTGTGCCGGGCTGAGCGAGGCGGTGAAGACGCTGACCCGGCTCTACGAGGACGACGCGCCGACCGTACGGACCCACTGAACGCCGGAGTACCGGCGCCCGGGAGCCCGCGCCGGGGCCGCTCAGTCCTCCTCCCGGGCGCCGCGGGCCCGCCGGAACCGGTCCAGCCCCTCGGACAGTTCCACGACCGGATGGGGATAGTCGAGCGCGGCCCGGTCCAGCCCGGCGAGTTTCCACGGCTCGTGCACCGCGCGGCTGTCGACGTCCCTGAGCTCGGGCACCCAGCGGCGGACGTAGACGCCGTCGGGGTCGTGGCGTTTGGCCTGGGTCACGGGGTTGAGGACGCGGTTGGGGCGGGTGTCGGTGCCGGTGCCCGCCACCCACTGCCAGTTGAGCTGGTTGTTGGCGACGTCGCCGTCGACCAGCCAGTGCAGGAAGTGCGCGGCGCCGATCCGCCAGTCCACGTAGAGGGTCTTGCACAGGAAGCTCGCGGTCAGCAGGCGGGCCCGGTTGTGCATCCAGCCCTCGTGGAGCAGCTGGCGCATCGCCGCGTCGATCACCGGATAGCCGGTGCGGCCCTCGCGCCAGGCCTCGATGTCGGCTCGCGCGCCGCGCTCGGTGCGCCAGTGGTCGTGCTTGGTGCGGTAGTCGGCGTGGGAGGCCTGCGGCCGGGCGGCGAGCACCTGGCGGTGGAAGTCGCGCCAGGCGAGCTGCCGTACGAACGACTCCGCGCCCACCCCGCCGTGCCGCCGCGCCCGCTGGACGAGTTCCACCGGGGACAGGGTGCCGAAGTGCAGATGCGCGGAGAGCTGCGAGGTGGCGTCGGCGGCCAGGTCGTCGCGGGTGTCGTCGTAGGCGTCGAGGCCGCGGCGCCAGTAGGCGGTCACCCGCTTGCGGCCCTCGCTCTCGCCGCCTGCGGCCAGCCCGGCCGAGACGCCGCCGACCTCGTCGCGGGCGGGCAGTTGCTCGCCCTTCACGTCATCGGGGACCCGCACCTGGCGCGGGGCGCCCGCGACGGGCCGCAGCCGGACCTGCGACCACTGCCGGTAGTACGGCGTGAAGACGGCGAAGTGGTCCGACGAGGAGGGCGTCACCTCGCCGGGCGGAACGGCCACGGTGGCGGCGTCGTGGACGAAGAGGCGGCGGCCGTCGGCCTCCAGCGCGCGGCGCAGCCGGTCCTCGCGGCGGGTGGCGAAGCGGCTGTGCGCCGCCGACATGTGCACCTCGTCGGCGTCCGCCTCCGTCACCGCGCGGCAGACCTCCGTGACCAGGTCGCCGGAGCGCACCACGAGCCGTCCGCCGCGCTCGCGCAGCGAGGCGTCGAGGTCGGCGAGGCAGTCGGCGAGGAACGCGGCGCGGTTGGGGGCGTCGAATCCCGCCGCGGCCACGGCGCGGTCGCGCACGAACAGCGGGACGACGGCGTCCGCGCAGTCCAGGGCCGCGTGCAGCGGCGGATGGTCGTGCAGGCGCAGGTCGGAGGTGAACAGGACGACTGAGACGTGCATGGGCTTCAGCTTCTCTCCGGTGGACGGCGTCGGCCGGTGCGGACGGCACTGTCTTCCGCTGTCACCGGGTGCGCGGATGCGGTCCCGGCCGCCGTCCGTTCCCGGCGTCGCTCCTGTTCCCGCGCCTCGTCGCGGGCGCGGGCGGCGGTCTTGACGATGTTGCGTGCCATGCCGCCGAAGACGATCGCGTGGAAGGGCGCGACGCTCCACCAGTACAGGTGGCCGAGCAGGCCGCGCGGGTGGAACAGGGCCCGCTGCCGGTACCGGACGGGCCCGCCGTCCTCGCCGCCGTCGACCTGCATCTCCAGCCAGGCCAGTCCGGGCAGCCGCATCTCGGCGCGCAGCCGCAGCAGCCGTCCGCGTTCGATCTCCTCCACCCGCCAGAAGTCGAGCGAGTCGCCCGCCCGCAGCAGGCGTGCGTCCCGTCGGCCGCGGCGCAGTCCGACGCCTCCGACCAGGCGGTCCAGCCGGCCGCGTACGGCCCAGGCGAGCGGGAAGGAGTACCAGCCGTTCTCCCCGCCGATGGCTTCGATGACCTGCCACAGCGCCCCGGGCGCGACGTCCGCCTCCCGTTCGCGCAGGTCCGTGTAGAGACTGCCGCCCGCCCAGTCCGGGTCGGTGGGCAGCGGGTCGCTGGGGGCGCCCGGCACGGAGGCGGAGGACCAGCGGGTGACGACCTGGGCCTCCCGGATGCGCTGCAGCGCCAGGGCGACCGCGCGGTCGAAGCCGAGGGGGTGACCGGGCGGGTTCGGCACGTACTTCTCGATGTCCCGTTCCTGGCACACCACCTCGTGGCGCAGGGACTCGGTCAGCGGGCGGGCGATGGAGGCGGGCACCGGCGTGACCAGCCCGACCCAGTGGCTGGACAGTCCGGGCGTGAGCACCGGCACGGGCAGGATGAGCCGCCGGGGCAGTTCGGCGACGACGGCGTAGCGGCGCATCATCTCCAGGTAGGTGAGCACCTCGGGGCCGCCGATGTCGAACGCGCGGTTGACGTCCGGGGGCAGTCCGGCGCAGCCGACGAGGATGCGCAGCACGTCCCGTACGGCGATCGGCTGGATGCGGGTGTGCACCCAGCGCGGGGTGACCATCACGGGGAGCCGCTCGGTGAGGTAGCGGAGCATCTCGAAGCTGGCGGACCCGGAGCCGATGATGACGGCGGCGCGCAGGACGGCGGTCGGTACGCCGGAGTCCATGAGGATGCGGCCGACCTCGGCGCGCGAGCGCAGGTGGGCGGAGAGTTCCGTCTCGGGGACGCTCGCGGGGGTGAGTCCGCCGAGGTAGACGAGGCGGCGGACGTCGGCGCGGCGGGCCTGTTCGCCGAAGACCCGGGCCGCCTCGCGGTCGGTGCGTTCGAAGTCGTCGCCGGTGCCGAGCGCGTGCACTAGGTAGTAGGCGACGTCCACGCCGTCCATCGCCGCTGCCGTCGACGCGGCGTCCGTGACGTCTCCCTGGACGATCTCGACCTGGCCGGCCCAGGGGTGGTCGCGCAGTTTGCCCGGGGTACGGGCCAGGCAGCGCACCCGATGGCCGGCCGCAAGCAGCTCGGGCACCAGCCGCCCGCCGATGTAGCCGCTGGCGCCGGTCACCAGACAGGTGAGGGAGTGCCGCCCGAGCGAGGGGTGTGCGCCGGTCCCGGTGTTCCGCTCGTCGCCCATGCCGCCGCCTCAGCCTGCCGTCGTCGCCGGAGCACGGTCGTGACTCCGTCACCGATCACTACCCTGCGCGGGTCCCGGGCGGATGCGCCCGGTGCCCGTGGCGGGCGGGTGACGGGGCCTGCGGAGGACGAGCCGGTCCGAATGGCTCGGACGACGCCGGTGCGGCGGTGCGGTACGGGCTCGCCGGTGCGGCGGTGCGGTACGGGCTCAGCCCACACCGGTCCGGCGGAACGCGATACCGGCTCGATCCACACCGGTCCGGCGGAATGCGATACCGGCTCGATCCACACCGGTCCGGCGGAACGCGATACCGGGCCCGGTACCCGCTCAGTCCACGCCGGTGCTGCGCACGGCGGCGAGGGCGGCGCCGAGGTCGGCCACGGTGCGCGGGTCCGCCAGGGACCGGCCGGTCAGTTCCTCGACGCGGCGCAGGCGGTAGCGGACCGTGTTGGGGTGCACGAAGAGGGACCCGGCGGCGTCGGCGGCGGAGCCGGCCGCGGCGAACCAGTGCTCCAGGGTCTCCAGCAGCCGGGCGCGCTCCGCCGCGGGCAGGGCGATGACGGGCCCCAGGACGGTCTCGACGAGCTGGGCCGCCTCGGCGGGCGCGGCGGCGGCCAGCATGGCCAGGGGGTTGTCGTCGAACCGTGCGACACCGGGCGCGGTGCCCGGCAGCCCGGCGAGGGCCAGCCGGGCGAAGCGCAGGGCCTGCGGGACGTCGCGCAGGGAGGCGACGCCGGGGCTGAGGCCGACCCGGGCGCGGGCGCGCCGCAGCACACGGACGCAGGTCTGCTCGGCGTCCGGCGCGGTCAGGGCGACCACGCCGATCTGCTGGTGGGGCAGCAGCCGCCAGGCGGAGGCCAGCTGGGACTGGCGCAGCGCGGTCTCGATGCCGGTCAGGGGTTCCTCGCCGGGCGCGGTGGCGGTCGCGACGGCGACCGCGTACGATCCGTGCTCGGGCAGGCCCAGTTCGCGGGCGGCCTCCCACAGGGTGGTGCGGTCGGCGATGACGCCGGTGAACAGGGCTTCCACCAGTGCCGAGCGCCGGGCCTCGCGCTGGAGGGTCAGCTCCGCCGAGGTCTCCCGGTGGGCCGCCGCGACGGCCTCGGCGTACAGGCCGAACAGGGCCCAGATGTCCGCCGACTGGGACACCAGCTCGGCGTCGGAGACCTCGGGATGAGCGCGTGCCTCCTCGAGGATCTCCGACCACAGCAGCTCGAAGCCGATCCGGTACGCGTGCAGGGTGTCGGCCAGCGGCATGCCCTGTTCGGCGCGGATACGGCCGGTGTCGCGCGCCGGGCTGGGGTCCGCGACGCCCTTGCGGTGGAAGTGGCCGAGGACGAGGTCGGCGTTGGCGGTGCAGGAGCGGCGCAGCGACTCGAAGGGGATCAGTGACTCGTCCTGGTACGCCTCGACGTCCGCGCGAATGGTCTCCGCGATCCGGTCGCCGAGTTCCGGCAGCCGTGCGTGCAGTGCCGCGGCCACTCCCGAAAGAACCATCGCCCCAGCTTAGCGGCGCCTTCTTGTGTCCAGGAACAAACTGTGACGGGTGACGCTGTCCGGCCACCCATAGGCGGCCGCCCGGGACGACAGCACCATGTCGTCGACGTTAACTGCGGATTTCAACAGCACCATTCGTGGAGGGCGGACCATGGCCAATCTGGCGGAGTTTCTCGTGGAGACGGCGAGGCGGCAGCCCGCACGGCCCGCCCTGCGCTTCGGCGACCGGGTCATCACCTACGCGGAACTGGAGGAGGCCAGTGCGCGTGCCGCCACGCTGCTGCGGGCCGAGGGGGTGCGGCCGGGACACCGGGTGGCCCTGATGCTGCCGAACGTCCCCCAGTTCGTGATCCTCTACTACGGCGCGCTGCGCGCGGGCGCCGTGGTCGTACCGATGAACCCGCTGCTGAAGGCCCGTGAGACGGCCTACCACCTGACCGACTCCGGGGCGGAGCTGCTGTGGGAGTGGCACCAGGCGCCGGGTGAGGGCGCGCAGGGCGCGGCGGACGCCGGGGTCCGGCACTTCGCCGTCGAGCCCGCGGCCTTCGCCGGGCTGCTCGCCGGGCACGAGCCGCTCGCCGGGACGGCGCCGGCGGACGGCGACGACGTCGCCGTGCTGCTGTACACCTCCGGCACCACCGGCCGGCCCAAGGGTGCGGCGCTCACCCACGCGGGGCTGCGGCACAACACCGAGGTCAACATGACCGAGGTGCAGCGGATGACGCCGGACGACGTGGTGGTGGGCTGTCTGCCGCTGTTCCACATCTTCGGCCAGATCTGCACGATGAGCGTGGCTCTCAGCAGCGGGGCCTCGCTCACGCTGATCCCCCGTTTCGAGCCGCAGGCGGTCCTGGACGCCATCGCGCGGGACGGCGCCACCGTGTTCGAGGGTGTGCCGACCATGTACGCGGCACTGCTCCAGCACCCGTCCGAGGCGGACGTGTCGAGCCTGCGGATGTGCGTCTCCGGCGGGGCGTCCCTGCCGGTGGAGATCCTGCACGGCTTCGAGCAGCGCTTCGGCTGCGCGGTCCTGGAGGGCTTCGGCATGTCCGAGACCAGCCCGGTCGTCACCTTCAACCACCCCGACCGGCCGCGCAAGGCGGGCTCCATCGGTACGCCCATCAAGGACGTCGAGGTGCGGCTGCTGGACGACAAGGGCCAGGACGTGGCGCCCGGCGAGATCGGCGAGCTGGCGGTGCGCGGGCCCAACGTGATGAAGGGCTACTGGAACCGTCCCGAGGAGACGGCGGAGACGATCCAGGACGGCTGGCTGCGCTCCGGCGACCTCGCCCGGCAGGACGAGGACGGCTACTTCTACATCGTCGACCGCAAGAAGGACCTGATCATCCGCGGCGGGTACAACGTCTACCCGCGCGAGATCGAGGAGGTGCTGCACGAGCACCCGGCCGTCGCCCTGGCCGCCGTGGTGGGCACCGCCCATCCGAGCCTGGGCGAGGAGATCGCCGCCGCGGTCGTGCTGCGTCCCGGTGCCGAGGCCACCGCCGACACGCTGCGGGAGTTCGTCAAGGAGCGGGTGGCGGCGTACAAGTACCCGCGTGAGGTGTGGCTGGTGGACCAGCTGCCGACGGGCCCCAGCGGCAAGATCCTCAAGCGCGAGATCACCGCTCCGGCGGGCTGATCCGGGGCGCCGCCCCGTCCCGGCGGGCCCCCGGCGCACGCCTCGGGCCGTCCCGCCAGGCCGGTCCCGGGCGGCGGCCCGGGGCCTGCCCGGCGGGACGGGCCACCTCGCCCCGGCCGGCCGGACCGCGCCGGCGCCGGCCGCGCGTTCCGGTCCGGCGGGGCGCGGAGCTCGTCGAGCGGCATGGGTTCATCGCGGCAGCAGGGGGCACGAGACTCTTCGGCCCGGGAACCCGTACCCCCTCACCTGCCCACCACGTCACGGAAGGCAACGGCCATGACGACTCCGCGCCCGTCCCTGGACCCCGAACTCCGGGAGCTGCTCGCCGGCCTGCCCCTGCTGCCCGGACTCGACGCGGAGGTGCTCGCGGAACTGCGCCGGCTGCCGTCGGCCCCCGTCGACCCCCTGCTGGAGAACCGCCGGGTCGACCGGCGCGAGGTCGTCGTGCCCGCGAAGGACGGTGCGCGGATCCCCCTGTCGGTGTTCAGCCCCGCGGGGACCGGCCGCGCCGACGCGGCGCCCTGCGTGTACTGGATCCACGGTGGCGGCATGGTCATGGGCGACCGCTTCGCGCAGCTGGACATCCCGCTGGAGTGGCTCGACCGGTTCGGCGCGGTCGTGGTCTCCGTCGACTACCGGCTCGCCCCCGAGGCCACCGGCAGCACCCTGGTCGACGACTGCCACCAGGGACTGCTCTGGGTCGCCGAGCACGCCGCCGAACTGGGCGTCGACCCCGGCCGGATCGTCGTCGCCGGGGCCAGCGCGGGCGGTGGCCTCGCCGCCGGTGTCACCCTCCTGGCCCGCGACCTCGGCGCCCCGGCCGTCGCCGCGCAGATGCTGATCTCCCCCATGCTCGACCACCGCAACACCAGCGTCTCCAGCCGCCAGTACTCCGGCGCGCCCGGCCTGTGGACCGCCGAGATGAACGCCTTCGGCTGGAGCGCGGTCCTCGGCGACCTCGCCGACGGCCAGGTGCCGGTGTACGTCTCCCCCGCCCTGGCCGACGACCTCTCGGGGCTGCCGACCACCTATGTCGACACCGGTTCCGCCGAGGTCTTCCGCGACGAGGACACCGACTACGCCCGCCGCATCTGGGCCGCGGGCGGCCAGGCCGAACTGCATGTGTGGGCGGGCGGTTTCCACGGCTTCGACACCCTGTACCCCGAGGCCCGGATCTCCGTCTCGGCCCGCCGTACCCGCACGGACTGGGTCGGCCGGGTGCTGTCCGCGACCCCCGACCGGCATCCCGTGCCCCAGAACTGATCATCGGGGTCCGAACGCCGTGGCCCCGTGGCCGAGCGCCCGATGCCCGGCACTGCGCTCTCGGCCACGGGACACGGTCAGGTCTCCTCCTCCATGCGGATGGCGGCCCTCAGGTCCTCGTGCGCCTTGCCCGGCTCCCCCTCCTGCGCCTCGAGCAGCGCCGCGGCGATGGCGTCCAGCTTGCGCTGGATCGCGCGCTCGGCCCGCAGCTCCGAGTTCTTCAGCAGGGCCAGCAGGATCAGGGTCACGGCCGTCATGCAGTCGCCCGCCAGCACCTGCCACTCCGTGCTCAGCCCGGCCACGTGGACGGTCACCATCCAGGCGACCAGGGCCAGGCACAGCAGGAAGAACACGGGCGAACTGGTGAACTTCGACGCGGCCTCCGAGAACCGCTCGAACCCCCTGCGGCGGTCGCCGCCCCGGTCGGCGGGATGCGCGAAAGTCATTCGTCCTCGCTCTCCAGGAGCACCGGACCGCCGGTGCCGCTCGACGCCAGGTCGCGGACGGCGGCACACCCCGGCCGACCGCTGTCCGGGACGCCCGGATCGCGGGCGGCGTCCCGGCCGCCCCGTGCGAGTACCCCGCCCGGCGGCCGGGCTCACGGAGGGCGGTGATTCCCACGGGCCGGTCCGGTGAGGGCGGGCAGCAGCGGGAGCGCCGTGCGCTCGCGCAGGGCGCCGTGCCACACGCCCGCGCCGTAGGCCAGGTCGTCGGCGAGGCCGGCCGCGCACCAGAGCAGGGGGTGGACGTCCCCCGGCCGGCCGCGCAGCCGGGAGACGAGGAGCGCCGCGAGGGCCGTACGACCGGGCCGGGCGGCCGCGAGGGCGGGCAGGGCGACGGGCCACCAGGTGCGTAGCGCGGCCTGGCCCAGCATCCGTGCGGCGCCGAGCTGCCCGCGCAGCGCGAGCCGCAGCGCCTCGGGGGCCGGGACGCCGGCCGGGGCCAGGGTGCGCGGCAGCAGCGCGGCCGTGGTGGTGGCCACGGCGAGGGCGGTGCGGGGATGCCCGGTGAGGGCGGCGGTCCAGGCGGCGGCCGTCCACGGGGAGAGGCGTGCGGGTGCGACCGCGTCGCCGTGGCGGCGGGAGAGGGGCGCGGCGGAGCCGCCGTAGTCGAAGCGCTGCCGGAGCAGTGCGGGCCAGTCGGCGCGCGGGCGGTGGAGCACCTCGGCCGCGGGCTCGTACCGCACCCGGTGCCCGGCCTCCAGGAGCCGCCAGACGAGGTCGACGTCCTCGCCGTACCGCAAGGACTCGTCGAAGCCGTCGAGCGCGCGCAGCACGGAGGTGCGCACCAGCAGGGCGGCGGTGGGCAGATGGCCGACGCGGCCGCCGGGGCGCACCTCGGCCGGTTCGGGTCCGAGGTCGAGTGGGGAGCGGGCGGCCTCGTAGCGCTCCCGTGCCGTGGGTCCGGGCCGGCTGCGGACCCGGGGCGCCACCGCGGCCACCTCCGGGTCCTCGAAGTGCGGCAGCAGGGACCGGAGCCAGCCGGGGCGGGGTACGACGTCGGAGTCGAGGAAGGCGACGACCTGTGTGGTCACCGAGCGCGCACCGGTGTTGCGCGCGGCGGCCGGGCCCCGGGGCGACGGGTGCCGGGCCACCGCGTCGGCCACGGGCACGGCGGAGCCGTCGTCGACCACCAGGACGTGGTCCAACTCCCCCAGGGACGAGCGCAGTTCGCGCAGTCCGTCGGGCCGGTCGCGGACGGGGACCACGGCGGTGACGTCCTCGGGGCGGTACCGGCCGGCGCCGTGCCGCGGGTGGGCGAGCCCGGCCGCGACGAGCCGCCGGGCCAGGGCGAGGTGGGCCGGTGCGGTGACGGGCTCGCCGGCCAGCCAGCGCCCGACGAGCCGGGCGCCGCCGGGGGACAGCCGTACGGCCCGCGGCGGGGTGCCGCCGATGAGGGTCCGGCCGTCGGCGAGCACCCGCAGGGTGGTGTCGGGGGTGAGCCTCATACGGTGAAGCCCCCGTCCGCGTGCACCACGGTCCCGGTGACCGCCGACGAGTGCGGACCGCAGAGCCAGGCCACCGCCGCCGCGACCTCCTCCGGTTCGAGCAGCCGCTCGTTCAGCTGCTGCCGGGCGAAGTCCGAGGGGTCGACCAGCCCGTAGAGGTCGGCCGTCGCCCGCAGCATCCGGGTCCGGGTGGAGCCGGGCGAGACGGCCGTTGCGGTGACCCTGGTCCCGCGCAGATCGCAGGCCAGTCCGCGGACCAGGCCGACCACGGCGTGCTTGACCGCGTTGTACCCGGCCAGATGCCACAGGCCCCGGTGCGCGGCGACGGAGGCGACCGCGACGAAGCGTCCGGCCCGCGGCTGCGGCCGGGCCAGCAGTTCGGGGACGGCGGCGCGGGCGAGGTGGAAGACACCGCGCACGCCCACGTCGAACAGCGTGTCCCACTCGTCCTGGGGCGTCTCCCACAGCGGCGCGCCGCCGGCCATCACCGCGGCGGCCGCGACGGCGGCGTCCAGGCCGCCGAACTCCCGCCGGGCCAGTTCCACCGCGCGCGCCATGGCCTCGGGGTCGCGGACGTCCGCGGCCATGTCGACGACCGAGCCGGGCCAGGCCTGGGCGAGGGCGGCGAGTTCGCCCCGGCGGGCCAGCGGATAGCCCACGCCCGGCAGGTCCTCGCAGACGTCCACGGCGACCACCCGCCAGCCGTCGGCGGCGAGTTGGTCGACGACGGCGGCGCCGATACCGCGCGCCGCCCCGGTGACCAGTGCGACCCGGCCGTTCATCGGGCGCGGCCCGCCCGCTCCGCCCGGCGGCGCCTCACGCGAGGTCCCCCCATCTCAGGCCGTGCCCAGGGGGCGGACGAAACCGGGCGGCACGACCACGTCGTCGGCGGTCAGTTCCCGGACGGAGGAACGGCCGAGGCCCAGCAGGGCGGAGTCGATGCCGCCGCGCAGGACGTCGAGGACGTTCTCCACTCCGCTCTGTCCGCCCGCGGCCAGCCCCCACAGATAGGCGCGGCCGATCATCACGGCCCGGGCGCCGAGGGCGAGCGCCTTGACGACGTCTCCGCCGCGCCGGACGCCGCCGTCGAGCAGGACCTCCACCTGGTGGCCCACGGCGTCGGCGACGGCGGGCAGTACGCGGATCGGTGCCGGGGTGGTGTCGAGGTTGTTGCCGCCGTGGTTGGACACGGAGATCGCCGTGACGCCGGCGTCGACCGCGCGCCGGGCGTCGTCGACCCGGCCGATGCCCTTGAGCATGAAGGGACCGTCCCACTGTTCGCGCAGCCAGGCGATGTCGTCCCAGGACGGGGGCGCGGTGTTCATCCACGTCCCGTACGCCCCGAAGAAGGTGGGCGCCGGCTGTCCCGCCTCGGCGAGGTTGGGCGCGGTCAGGTCGGGCAGCCGCAGACTCCGGGCGAAGTCCAGCAGCCAGCGCGGCCGGGCGAGGCCCTCGGGGGCGAAGCGCAGCAGGGCCCTGAGGTCCAGCCGTTCGGGGATGACGGGGCTGCCCCAGTCGCGGCCGTGCGAGAAAGACCAGTCGAGGGTGATGATGAGCCCCTTGGCGCCGCCCGCGCGGGCGTGTTCCACGCGTCGCAGGATCGCGTCGCGGTCGCCCATCCAGTACAGCTGGAAGAACACCTGCGGGTTGGCGGCGGCGACGTCCTCCAGCGACCTGCTGGCGAAGGAGCTCAGCCCGATGGCCGTGCCCCGGGCCGCGGCGGCGCGGGCGACGGCGACCTCGCCCTCGGGGTGCACCGCCTGCACACCGGTGGGCGAGATGATCACGGGCAGGGAGATGTCCTGGCCCATGACCCGGGTCGCCAGGTCCCGCTTGGGGGACAGCCCCGCGACGTGCGGCGCGAAGCCCAGCGCGGTGAAGGCCTCGGTGTTGTCCCGGTAGGAGACGCCCTTCTCGGAGCCGGCCAGCAGGGCGCTGTAGACCGACTTCGGCAGCCGCCTGCGGGCCCGGCGGCGGGCCTCCTCGACGGTCTCGAACCAACTGCTCATGCCTGTCGTCGTCCTTTCGCGAAGCCGTGGTGCCGGGTGTTCGAGGTCCCGTGGTCCGTCGCGGAACGGGTCCCTGCGGGCGGGCTCTCGTCGCGGTTGCGATTACCGGTTGCTGGGGGCTGGTTCTCGTCCCGGCGGCGATCACCGGACCCTGCGGGCGCGTTCGCGTCACGGCGGCGATCACCGGTTGCTGCGGGCGGGCTCTCGTCCCGGTGGCGATCACCGGACCCTGCGGGCGCGTTCGCGTCACGGCGGCGGGCCGCGGGCGCGGTCCCGTGGTTCATCGCGGGCCGGTTCCGGCCAGCGGGTTCTCGTCGCAGTGCCGGGCCGCGGGCGCGGTCCGCAGGGCGGGCATGCCCAGCGCGACGGTGCGGGCGCGGGCGGGTGCCGTGCGGGAGTGGTCGCCGGTGGGGCGAGGGGCCGCCGACCGGTCGGCGGCGGCGAGGGCCGGGGCGCCGTGGCCCTTGACGCACTCGGGGTCCGGCCCGTCCAGCGGCAGGCCGGTGAAGAACTTGGCGGCCATGCAGCCTCCCTGACAGGAGTCGTACGCCGGACAGGACGCACAGGTGCCGCCGGTGCCGGGCGTACGCAGCGAGGCGAACAGCTCGGAATCGCGCCACACCGCGCCGAAGCCGGCGTCCCGCACGTTCCCCGCCAGGAACTGCTCGTGGATCGCGAACGGGCAGGCGTAGACGTCGCCGACCGGGTCGATCAGGCAGACGACCCGGCCCGCCCCGCACAGGTTCAGGCCCGGCAGCGGGGTCTCGCCGAGCGCGTTGAGATGGAAGAAGGAGTCTCCGGTGAGCACCTTCTCGCCGTGCGCCACGAGCCAGTCGTAGAGGCGGAGCTGGTCGGCGGGCAGGGGGTGCAGGGCGTCCCAGGTGTCGGCGCCGCGGCCGGCCGGGCGCAGCCGGGTGAGCCGGAGCTGGGCGCCGTACCGGTCGGCGAGGGCGGCGAACTCGTCCAGCTGGCCGATGTTGTGACGGGTCACCACCACACTGATCTTGAACTCGCCGAAGCCCGCGTCGGCCAGGTTCTCCATGGCCCGCAGGGCGGTGGCGTACGAACCGGGGCCGCGGACCGCGTCGTTGACCCCGGCGGTCGCGCCGTCCAGGGAGATCTGTACGTCGAGGTAGTCCGTGGCGGCGAGCCGCCGGGCCCGGTCGGGTGTGATACGGACGCCGTTGGTGGAGAACTTGACGCCGACCTGGTGGTCCACGGCGTAGTCGACCAGGTCGAAGAAGTCGGCGCGCACGGTGGGTTCGCCGCCGCCGATGTTGACGTAGAAGACCTGCATGCGCTGCAACTCGTCGATGACCGTGCGGCATTCGGCGGTGTCCAGCTCGCGCGGGTCCCGTCGGCCGGAGGACGAGAGACAGTGGACGCAGGCCAGGTTGCAGGCGTACGTCAGCTCCCAGGTCAGGCAGATCGGGGAGGTCAGCCCGTGCTTGAAGTGTTCGGTGAGTCTCATGGGGCGGCTCCGGCGCGGTGGGCTGGGCGGTCGGCGGGCTCGATGGTTCCGGCGTCGGCGAGCCCGGCCAGCGCGGTCAGATAGAAGCCGTGCTGGTCCGGGGGCACGGGCGAGGCCGCGAGGGCGGTGCGGACGTCGGGGTGGTCCTCCAGCGCGGACACCAGGTCGACCAGGGCCGGCGACTTCAGGAACGTCAGCCGCCGGGTGCCGAAGTGGTAGGCCAGCGCGCCGAACGGTTCCGTGCGCAGGGCGACACGGGGTGAGCACCGGTAGGGCCGGTCCGGGTCGAACATGGTGGTCCTCCTTCGGAGGGCGTCAGTAGACGCCGCACATGCCGTCGATCGAGACGTCCTCGATCAGCAGGTCCTGCTCCGGTTCGGTGTCGGTGGACTCGGGCTCTTCCCGGTGCTGTCGGGTGTTCTCGGGCACGGTGTTCCTCCTTCGCGACGGGCCGTGTCCTCGCGGGGCGGCCCTGCAGTGGGTGAGGTTGGTCCGGGGCGCCGCCGGTCGCACGGCGGCGCCCCGCGCTCCGCGGTGTGTCAGTGGTCGTGCACCAGCACGCCGCGGATGTTCCTGCCGTCGACGAGGTCCTGGTAGCCCTGGTTGACCTCGTCGAGCGTGTACCGCCGGGTCACCAGCTCGTCCAGCTTGAGCTGCCCGGCCTGGTAGAGGTCGAGCAGCTTGCGGATGTCGTACTGCGGGTTGCCGCTGCCGAAGAGGGTGCCCTTGATGGTCTTCTCCCAGAGGGTGAGGACCGCGCCGGACACGTGGATCGTCAGCTTGGCGGGGTCGGCGAGGCCGGTGACCACGACGGTGCCGCCCTTGCCGACGACGTCGAAGGCGGCCGAGACGACCTCCTCGGTGACCGTGCCGACCAGGATCAGGGCCTGGTCGGCCCCCTGGCCCCGGGTCAGCTCGTCGACCAGCCGCTTGGCCTCCTCGGCGGTGGCGACGGCATGGGTGGCGCCCAGCTTCAGCGCGGTGTCGCGCTTGAGGGCGACGGGGTCGACGGCCACCACATGGGTGGCGCCCGAGATCGCGGACGCCTGGACGGTGTTGATGCCGAGACCGCCGACGCCGTAGATCACCACGGTGTCACCCGCCCGGACGCCACCGGCGTTGGTCGCCGTGCCCCAGCCCGTCGGCACTCCGCAGCCGACGAGCACGGCGGTCTCCAGGGGCAGGGCCGGGTCGACCTTGACGACGGAGTGCTCGGAGATCACGCCGTACTGGGAGAACGTGCCCAGCATGCACATCGCGCCGTAGTCGGCGCCGTCCCGGTGGAAGCGGAAGGTGCCGTCGGGCATGCTGCCCTCGAGGATGGTGGCGCCCATGTCGCACAGGTTCTGGCGGCCGGTCGAACAGTAGCGGCAGTGGCCGCAGTTGGGGATGAAGCTGCAGACGACGTGGTCGCCGGGCTTCACCTTGGTGACGCCGGGGCCGACGCGCTCGATGACACCGGCGCCCTCGTGGCCGCCGACGATGGGGAACCTCGGCGGCAGATCGCCGTCGCTGAGGTGGAGGTCGGAATGGCACAGGCCGGCGGCGACGTAGCGGATGAGCACCTCGCCGGTGGTGGGCTCGTCGAGGTCCATCTCGACGATCTCGAAGGGCTTGCCGATTCCGGTGAGGACTGCGGCTCGGGTTTTCATGCGGCTCTCCTTTGAGCGGGGACACCCAGGCACCCCGTGGCTGCGGGAAGGGAACTGTCGGAACTCCCGCTCTACAGCTGGATGTTCACGGCCTTGGTCTGCGTGTACTGCTCCAGCGCCGCCGCGCCCAGCTCACGGCCCCAGCCGGACTGCTTGTAGCCGCCGAAGGGCATCGCCGTGTCGAACGCGTTGTAGCAGTTCACCCAGACGGTCCCGGCCTGGAGTTCGCGTGCGACGCGGTGGGCCTTGGAGACGTCCTGGGTCCACACCCCGGCGGCCAGGCCGTACGGCGAGTCGTTGGCCTCGGCGATGGCGCCGCGCTCGGCGTTGAAGGGAGCGGCGACCACGACCGGGCCGAAGATCTCCTCGCGCACGACGCTCATGTCGGGCTTCACGTCGACCAGGACCGTCGGTTCCACGAAGAAGCCCCGGTCCCCGACCTGGTTGCCGCCGGTCAGCGCGCGGGCGCCGTCGGCCAGGCCCTGGCGGACGTAACCGGTGACCCGGTCGAGCTGGTCCTGCGAGACGAGCGGGCCCAGCTGGGTGGCCGGGTCCAGACCGGGCCCGATCTTCACCTGGGCCGCGAAGTCGGCGACCGCGCGGGTGAACTCGGCGAAGATGCTGTCCTCGACGTACAGCCGGGTGCCGGCCACGCAGCACTGGCCGTGGTTGAACAGCCAGGCGTTGGCGGTGCCGGGTACGGCGACTTCCAGGTCGGCGTCGGCGTACACGATCTGCGGGCTCTTGCCGCCGAGTTCGAGGGAGACCTTCTTCAGGTTGCCGCCGGCCGCCGCGACGATCTTCTTGCCGACCTCGGTGGAACCGGTGAAGGCGACCTTGTCCACCCCGTCGTGGGCGGCGATCGCGGCGCCCGCGTCACCGTAGCCGGTGACGATGTTGACGACGCCGGGCGGCAGGATCTCGTTGATGACCTCACCCAGCAGCAGCGCGGTGAGCGGAGTCTGCTCGGCGGGCTTGAGGACCACGGTGTTGCCCGCCGCGAGCGCGGCCGGGATCTTGAACGCGGCCATCAGCAGCGGGAAGTTCCAGGGGATGATCTGGCCGCACACGCCGACCGGCTCGCGCAGGGTGTACGCGTGGAACTGGCCGCCGGGCACCCAGGGCACCGACACCGGGATCGTCCGGCCCTCGATCTTGGTGGCCCAGCCCGCGTAGTAGTGGAACAGGTCGGCCGCCCACACCACGTCGACGCCCTGCGCCACCGCGGCCGACTTGCCGTTGTCGAGGGCCTCCAACTGCCCGAACTCCTCGGCGCGTTCCAGCAGCGCGTCACCGATCTTCCAGATCAGCCGCTGCCGCTCGGAGGGCGTGAACCGCGGCCAGGGGCCCTCCTCGAAGGCCTTGCGGGCGGCGGCGACCGCCCGGTCGACGTCCGCCGCGCCGCCCTTGGCCACGTCGGTGATCCGCTCGCCCGTCGCGGGGTCGTAGGTCGAGAAGGTCTCACCGCTGAGCGCCGGCACCCACTCACCGCCGATGAGCAGCTGCCGCCCGGTCGACACGAAGTCCTGCACCGGCTTCAGCAGCGCGGGACGGGAAAGGTCTGTCACGTGAGTCTCCGAAAGAGAGGAGGAGGCCCCGTGTGTCGGCTGTCACACGGGCGTGACAGGGAATATCCATCCGTTCACCTGGCTGTAACTGTCGCAATCCGAGACACCTCAGCCCGTCCCGGCGGCCGTGTCGTCGATGCCCAGCGCGCGAATGCGCCGGTAGAGCGTGGCGCGGCTCAGCCCGAGCCGTCGCGCGGCGTGCACCTTGTTGCCCGAACAGTCGCGCAGCGCCGTGACGATCGCTTCGTACTCGACCCGTTCCAGCAGGCTGAGGCCGCGGGTGCGGGCGGCCTCGCGCAGGGTCGGCGGCAGGTCCCGCCGGGTGACGTCCCCGGCCGAGCGGTTCTCCAGTACGTGCAGCAGCACCTCGCGCAGCTCGTGGAGGTTGCCCCGCCAGGGGTGCGCGGCCAGGGCCTGCACGGCCTGGGCGGTGAACCGCAGCCGGGCCTGCGGACGCAGCCTGGCCACGAACTCGTTCACCAGGGAGGGCAGTTCCTCCCGGCGGGCGCGCAGCGGCGGCAGGTCGATCCGGGCCAGGCAGCGGGCCGCGAGGGCGGCGTGCTCGGGGCCCAGTTCGGGGACGGGGGCGCTGGTGAGCACCGTCCACAGGTCGCCGCGGCCGAGCAGCCGGGCCACCTGGGCGAGCTGCGCGGGCGACAGCAGCTGGAGGTCCTCGACCACGACGACGTCGGCGCCGGCGGCCTCGATCCGTTCCGCGAGGTCCAGGGCTCCGGCCGGTTCGACGGCGTCCAGCCGGCACACCGACATGCCCCGGGTCAGGTCGGCCACCGTGGTGGTCCGGCCGGTGCCGGGCTCACCGCTGACCAGGACCGGTCTGCGGGCCAGGCGATGCCGCTCCAGCTCGCCGCCGTGGCCCTCCGACGGGGCCGCGGCCGCCCGTTCCCGGCCGCGGGGTACCGCGGCCCGGGTCTGCGCCGGGTCGTCCAGAGCGATCAGCACCCCGCCCGTGCCCGGCACGGGCCGGAAGTCGGCGACGACCGTCCGCCCTGCCGACAGCCGCAGCTCCCGGCGGGCGGGCCTGCGGGCGGGCAGCTCCGCCGCGAGACAGCGCAGCAGCGCGTGGTCGGAGGGCTCCAGCAGCTCCATCGCCGCCGAACTGGCCATCACCACGCCCTCGGTGAGCGCGGCCACCGCGCGCCGCCCGCCGACGGACGCCGACTGGTACGCGGCCAGCAGCCGCTGCTCGGACTCCCGGGCGCCCTGGAGCAGCCTCTGTTCGATCTCCCGCGCGGCCCGCACCAGGTAGGGCGCCAGCAGCGGGTTGGCCAGCTCGGCCGGGCAGCTGATGTCCAGCACGCCCTCCAGCCGTCCGGTGACGCGGCTGACCAGGGGATGGCCGTAGCAGGTGAAGGCCTTGAGCGCCTCGATGTAGTGCTCCTCGCCCCGCACGGTGACACCACGCCGTATCTCGAAGACGGTGGCGATGGAGTTGGTGCCGGTGTTCTCCTCCAGGAAGCGGCTGCCGACGACGACCCCGGCCCGGTCGAACGCCCCGGCGAGGTGGTCCACCCCGAAACGCCGGTCGACGATCCGCGCTCTGCTGTCGGCGAGGAGGATGCCGAATCCGCTGCCCGCCAGCTCCGCGGCCAGCTGGTCGAGGACCGGGGCGGCCGCCGTCTGGAGCCGGCCGCGCCGGTCGAAGTCCTCGCTCGGTTCCAGGGCGAGCGCGGTGTCCGGGCGTAGGCCGCTGAGCAGGGAGCGACGCCACGACTGCGAGATCTCCGGCCGCAGCCCCGCCTCGGCGATGAAGGATTCGTCCGGTGTCCGCATGGGTGCGCCTCCGCTCGTGTTCCGGCCCGGCCGTCCCACCCGCCGGACCGGCCATGCCCTTCGTGCCGCGCGGCCGTCCCACCCGCCCGGACCGGCCAACGCCCTTCGCGCGGCGCGGCCGTCCCGCCCGGTCCCGCCACGCCCTTCGTGCGGCATACCAGTGCCTCCGGGCGCTCCGCCACCCCCGAAGGGAGAGGTGCGTGCACCGTCGGGAGGCGTGGGGTGGAGGGGACCTCTCCGTCTGGGGGTGGTGCTGTGACGCGCGCCACGCCAAGGTGGCCGCGGAGCCGTCGTCGGACGCCTCTGGCTGCCGAGACGGGCCCGCGCGTACGATGCCGATGCGAGAAGGGCTCCCCCATGAGCGGTCACAGCGAGCGCGAGCACGAGGTCCTGGATTCCCTGGACGTCCTGCTGCGTCTGGACACGGAGCGTGAGCAGCGGCTCAGCCTCCTCGACACCCACGCCGTGCTGCGCGCACTCGCCGACCGAATACGTCATGAGCACGACTTCGAGATCGCCCTCGCGGGTCTCGTCGAGGACCGGGCCCTGGTGCTGCGCGTCTGGTCGGGCACGCAGTACGACGCCCTGCACGACCTGCCCGTTCCCCTGGGGCTCGGGGTCGGTGGCCGGGTCGCGGCCGTCGGCCGTCCGGTCGTCGTCGGCGACTACTGCCGCTCCACCCGGATCACCCATGACTTCGACTCCCAGGTCAGCCGGGAGCGGGTCACCGGCATGATCGGCCTGCCGATCGGCAGCGGCACGACCCGGGGTGTCATCTACGGCGCCAAGCGCGACTCCGCGGAGATCGGCGACCGGACGGTGGACGCCCTGGGCCGCCTGGCGCGGCTGGCGACCCTCGCCGTGGACGTGGCCGACGGCGCGGCGACCCTCGCCGACACCTCGGTGGCCGCGGAGCGGCGGCGCATCGCCGAGTCCCTGCACGACAGCGTCGGCGCGATGCTGTTCGGCATCGGCTCCTCCCTGCGCAGGCTCCAGACCGAGGCACGCGAGACGCCGTACGTCGCCCAGCGCCTCGCCGTGATCGAGCACCAGCTGTCCCTGGCCGGCAGCACCCTGCGCGAGTCCGTCTCCCGGCTGCGCGAGACGAACTCCGACCTCGACCCGGGCCGACTGGCCGCCGACGTCGCGGAGTTCGTGCACAGCTTCGAGGTCCGCACGGGCGTCCCGGCGAGTTTCGTGCCGGTCGGGCGCACACCGGAACTGGACCCCGAACGCCGGGCGGTGCTGGTACGGGCCGTCGGCGAGGCGCTGCTGAACGTGGAGAAGCACGCCTCGGCGCGCTCCGTGGTGGTCACCCTCGCCGCCCATGACGACCGGGTCAGCGTCGCGGTCATGGACGACGGCGTGGGCTCCCCGGAGCCGGACGAACCGGCGGGCGAGCGGAGTACGGCCGACGCGGGGACGGCGGGAAGCGTGCCGCCCGCGAGGGCCACCGGCGCCGGACTGCCCGCCCTGCGCGCCCGGGTGGAGCGGCTCGGCGGGGCGCTGCGCCTGGTGCGGGAGGAGGACGGGACGACCCTGCGGTGCGACATCCCGCTCCCCCGGCCACCGGCCGTATGACGGAGGCCCTGTGCGCGCGGCGGGTCCGGCTCCCGGCCACCGGCCGTACGACCGGGGCCACGTGCGCACGGCGGGTCCGGCTCCCCCTGGATCAGAGCAGATGCTCCTCCCGGGCCCGCCGCACCGCCTCCACACGGTTGCGGGCGCCCAGCTTCTGCATGGCCGTCTGGAGGTAGGTCTTCACGGTGTTCCGGGCCAGCCCCAGATCCTCCGCGATCTCCGGGTTGGTCTTGCCGGTCGCGGCGAGGCGGACGACCTCGTACTCGCGGCGGCTCAGCGACAGCTGGAACAGCCGGGCCTGGAGCATCGCCCCGCCCGACTCCTTCAGCCGGGGGTCGATCACCCTGACGCCCGCCGCGATGCGCCGCAGCTGCTGCACGAGGTCGGTGTGGGTGACGTCCTTGAGCAGACAGCCGTGCGCCCCGGCGGACATGGCCGCGTCCAGCGCCGCGTGGTCCTCGAACGCGGTGAAGATCACCACCCGGGTGGCGGGCGAGACGGCCAGCACGCGCGGCAGCGCCTCGCTGCCCAGCATGTCCGGGAGCCTGAGATCGAGCAGGACGATCTCAGGACGCAGGCTCGCGGCCTGCTCGATGCCCTCGCGCGCCGTGCGCGCCGAGCCGACGACCTCCAGGTCCGGGGCCTCACGGACCAGCGAGCGGACCCCGTCGCAGACGACCGGATGGTCGTCGACGATCAGGAGCCGAATGGTCTGTCCTGCGGAAACGTGGACCACGTTGATGAACTCTCCTCTCCACCTGGAGGAACCGGAATCGGCCGGGGGGATGAAATATCGGGGTGACGGTATCGAAACATCAAGGAGATGGGCCATGGGCTCGGTCGATGACTTCCTTTCCGCCCGCGAGGTGCTGCTGCGCCACCGGGCCGACTACGACGCCGCCCGCCGCGCGTTCGAGTGGCCGCGGCCCGCGACGTTCAACTGGGCCCTGGACTACTTCGACCGGATCGCCGACGGCAACGGCCGGCGCGCGCTCTGGGTGATCGACGAGACCGGCGGCGAACAGAGTCGCACATTCTCGGAGCTGTCCCTGCGCTCGAACCAGGTCGCCAACCACCTCCGGTCCCTCGGGCTGCGGCGCGGCGACCGTGTGCTGGTGATGCTCGGCAACGTCCCCGAACTGTGGGAGGTGATGCTCGGCGCGATCAAGCTCGGTGTCGTGGTCATCCCGGCCACCCTGCTGCTCAGCCCCGACGATCTCGCGGACCGGCTGGACCGGGGCCGGGTGCGTGCCGTGATCGCCGATCAGGACGTCACCGGCCGCTTCGCCGGACTGCCGGGTGCGGACCTGCGGATCAGTGTGGGAGCACAGGCGCCCGGGGGCTGGCTGTCCTACACGGCGGCCGACTCGGCGTCCGAGGACTTCACCCCGGACGGTGAGACCCCCGCGGACGACCCGATGCTGCTCTACTTCACCTCCGGCACGACGTCCAAGCCGAAGCTGGTGGAGCACACCCACAGTTCGTACCCGATCGGGCACCTGTCCACGATGTACTGGATCGGTCTCCAGCCCGGGGACGTGCACCTGAACATCTCCTCGCCGGGCTGGGCGAAGCACGCCTGGAGCAATCTCTTCGCGCCCTGGAACGCCGAGGCCACGGTCCTGGTGTTCAACTACGCGCGCTTCGACGCGGCCCAGTTGCTGGACGTCCTGGTCCGTTGCCGGGTCACGACGATGTGTGCGCCGCCCACCGTGTGGCGCATGCTCATCCAGGAGGACCTCGGCGCGTACGACGTCAGCCTGCGCGAGCTGGTGGGCGCCGGGGAGCCGCTCAACCCGGAGGTCATCGACCAGGTCCACAAGGCCTGGGGCCTCACCATCCGCGACGGCTTCGGGCAGACCGAGACCACCGCCCAGATCGGCAACACGCCCGGGCAGCCCCTCAAGCCCGGGTCCATGGGCCGGCCCCTGCCCGGCTATCACATCGCCCTCCTCGACCCGGAGGGCAAGCCGGCCCAGGAGGGCGAGATCGGCCTCGACCTGGCCCGCCGCCCGGCCGGTCTGATGCGCGGCTACCGCGACGACGAGGAGCGCACCGCCGAGGCCATGCGCGACGGCTACTACCGCACGGGCGACGTCGCCTCGCAGGACGCCGACGGCTACATCACCTACGTCGGCCGCGCCGACGACGTGTTCAAGGCCAGCGACTACCGCATCTCCCCGTTCGAGCTGGAGAGCGTGCTGATCGAGCATCCCGCGGTCGCCGAGGCCGCCGTGGTGCCCTCGCCCGACCCGGTGCGGCTCGCGGTGCCCAAGGCGTTCGTGGTCCTCACCGGCGGCCGGGAGCCGGGCCCGGAGCTGGCCCGGGACATCCTGCGGTTCACCCGCGACCGGCTCAGCGCCTACAAGCGCGTCCGTCGGCTGGAGTTCGCCGACCTGCCCAAGACGATCTCCGGCAAGATCCGCCGCGTCGAACTGCGCGGGCAGGAGCAGCACCGCGACGAGGAGCGCCGCCCTGACGAGTACTGGGAGTCGGACTTCCCGGACCTCAAGGGCTGACCCGCGAGCCCCCGGAGAAAGACTCCGCGCCCGTGGTCGCTCCGATGCCGACACATCGGAGCGACCGCGGGCGCGGTCGCGTGTCCGGGAGAGGTGACCCGAAGTGCCGGGCGCACCAAGCCACTTCAGGCCGGGTCAGCTCGCCGACGCACCGAGTCCCTCCGCAGCGAGGCCGGGCCAGCTCGCCAACCCACCGTGCCCGACCGCCGCGAGAAGCCGGACCAGCTCAGCAGCCCACCGTGTCCCTCCGCCGCGAGAGGCCGGGTCAGCTCGGCGGCGTGCCGTGCGCGTCCGCCGCGAGCCGCGCGGCGTCGACCCGGACGAAGACGGAGTCGCCGACCGCGACCAGCGTCGGGCCCGCGTGGACCTCGCAGATCACCCGGCTCTTGCGGGCCAGGGGGCCTTCGACCCGCGCGGTGAGGGTCAGCTCCACCCCCATCGGAGTCGGCTTCAGGAACTTGACGCCGAGCTCCCCCGTCACGCACTCGATACGTGGCAGGCCGCCGGGCTCGCGGCCCTCGGCGCGGTAGTGGTACGCCATCGCCGTCCAGTTGGAATGGCAGTCGACCAGCATCGCGAGGAGCCCGCCGTAGACCAGTCCCGGCCAGCCCGTGTACTGCGGGGCGGGGCGGTGGACGCAGCGCACATGGACGCCGTCCGGGTCCCAGTGGCTGTGGATCCGCAGACCGGTCGGGTGCGCGCTCCCACAGCCGAAACAGACGCCGTCGGGCGCGGCCAGGTCCTGCAGCGGTGTGGCTTCCACGTGCGCGTTTCTCCTGTTCGTAAGGGCGTGTCCGCGGACGTACGGTGATCGCGGGACCGCCCGATCACATCACGAAGGCCCGGCGCCGGGCACCCCCGAGCGGGGGACCGGGGGCACCGGGCCCGGGAGCGGCGGCAGGCCCTCACGGGTCCTGGCCGAGAACGTCACGGCGGCGGATCCGCCCAGCCGACCCGCTCACCGCACGGTTCCTTCAGCGGTGGGTGAACACCGGCGGCCGCTTCTCCGCGAAGGCGGCCATGCCTTCCTTCTGGTCGGCGGTGGCGAACACCGCGTGGAACAGGCGGCGTTCGAAGCGCACACCCTCGGCGAGGGTCGTCTCGAAGGCCCGGTCGACGGCCTCCTTGGCCATCATGGCGACCGGCTTGGACATGCCCGCCACGGTCTCGGCGACGGCCAGGGCCTCGGTGAGGAGCCGGTCGGCGGGGACGATCCGGGACACCAGACCGGCGCGTTCGGCCTCCGCCGCGTCCATGGTGCGGCCTGTCAGGCACAGCTCCATCGCCTTCGCCTTGCCCACGGCACGCGTCAGACGCTGGGAGCCGCCGATCCCGGGGATGACACCGAGCTTGATCTCGGGCTGGCCGAAGACGGCGGTGTCGGAGGCGAGCAGGATGTCGCAGAGCATGGCGAGTTCGCAGCCGCCGCCGAGCGCGTAGCCGGAGACGGCGGCGACGGTCGGGGTGCGGAGCCGGCCGAGCCGGTCCCAGGCGCCGAACCAGTCGTCGAGGTACATGTCCATGTAGTCCCGGGGGCGCATCTCCTTGATGTCGGCGCCCGCGGCGAAGGCCTTCGCGGACCCGGTGATCACGATGCAGCCGACCTCGGGATCACGGTCCAGCGCCTCGGCGGCGGCCACGACCTCCCGCATGACCTGGAGGTTCAGGGCGTTGAGCGCCTTGGGCCGGTTGAGGGTGAGCAGCGCGGTCCGGCCCCTGCGCTCGACGAGGACGGTCTCGTACGGCGCCTCGGTGGCGGTGTCGGTCATCGCTGTGCTCCGTTCTCGGCGGGGGCGGTGTCGTCCGGGGCGAAGCCGAGTTCCCGTCGGCCGAGCGGGGCGAAGAAGCGGGCCACGTCGGCGTCCGACACGTCGGAGAGCGAGCGCGGGGACCAGCGGGGGTCGCGGTCCTTGTCGATGACCTGGGCGCGGATGCCCTCGACCAGGTCCGGGGAGGTCAGCGCGGCGCAGGCGATGCGGTACTCCTGCTCCAGGGCCCGCTCCAGGGAGTCGAGGCCGCGTGCCCGGCGCAGGGCGGCGAGGGTGACCTTGAGGGAGGTCGGCGACTTGGTGAGCAGTGTCCCGGCCGCGTCCTTGGCGGGGGCGAGGCCGGTGTCGAGGAGGCGGCCGACGATCT
The DNA here is from genome assembly GCF_042873115.1 of Streptomyces sp. NPDC005017. Classification (NCBI taxonomy): domain Bacteria; kingdom Bacillati; phylum Actinomycetota; class Actinomycetes; order Kitasatosporales; family Streptomycetaceae; genus Streptomyces; species Streptomyces sp. NPDC005017. The sequence goes on from NZ_JBIALD010000016.1 coordinate 43,622, forward strand.
CCTCCACGGTGTCGGCGGCGTAGCAGGCGTCGATCCAGTCGCGCTGCGCGGCCAGTTCACCGGCCGGCGGTTCGGCGCTGTGGCGGGCGACGGCCTCCTCGGCCGGCAGTCCGGCGAGGTCGTCGAGGAGGGCGGGCAGCCGGTGGGAGGGGACGTAGAGGTCGGCCAGGCCGCACAGCCGGGCGTCGGCCGCTCCCACCGGGGTGCCGGTGAGCGCGAGATGGGTGCCGAGCTCGCCGGGGGCGCGGGAGAGCAGGTAGGTGCCGCCGACGTCGGGCACGAAGCCGATGCCGGTCTCGGGCATGGCGATCCGGGAGCGCTCGGTGGCCACCCGCACGCTGCCGTGCGCGGAGACGCCCACCCCGCCGCCCATGACGATCCCGTCCATCAGGGCGACATAGGGCTTGGGACAGCGCGCGATGCGGGCGTTGAGCCGGTACTCGTCGTACCAGAAGTCCGCCGAGGCGCTCCCGCCGGCGCGCGCGTCCTCGTAGATGGAGCGGATGTCGCCGCCGGCGCACAGCCCGCGCTCCCCCGCGCCGCTGATCACGACCGTGTCGACGCGCGGGTCGTGCTCCCAGTCGGTCAGGGCGTCGTCGATGCGGCGCACCATGACGTGGTTCAGGGCGTTGAGGGCGCGGGGGCGGTTGAGGGTGAGGTGGCCGGCCCGGCCGCGGATCTCCGTCAGTACGGAGTCGTCGGCGGCCGAGGGGGGCGTGGTCGGGGTCATCGGGTGGCTCCGATCAGGCCGCGGGCGACGATGAGGCGCATGATCTCGTTGGACCCTTCCAGGATCTGGTGGACACGGAGGTCGCGGACGATCTTCTCCACGCCGTACTCGCTCAGGTAGCCGTACCCCCCGTGCAGCTGGAGGGCGCGGTCGGCGACGGCGAAGCCGGTGTCGGTGGCGAACCGCTTGGCCATGGCGCAGAGCTCGGGGGCCCGCGGGTCCTCCTGGTCCAGGGCGGCGGCGGCCTGCCGGACGAGAGCGCGGGCGGCGGCGAGCTCCGTGGCCATGTCGGCGAGGCGGAACTGGAGCGCGGACGACTCGATCAGCGGGGCGCCGAAGGCCTCACGGTCGATGAGGTAGGCGCGGCTGCGGTCCAGGGCGCTCTGGGCGCCGCCGAGGGAACAGGCGGCGATGCCGAGCCGTCCTCCGTTGAGGCCCTTCATCGCGATGCGGAAGCCGTCGCCCTCCGCGCCGAGCCTGCGGTCGGCGGGGACGCGGACACCGTCGAGGATCACCTGGCGTGTGGGCTGGGCGTTCCAGCCCATCTTCTTCTCGTCGGGGCCGAACGACAGCCCGGGATCGTCGCGCCGGACGACGAAGGCGGTGATGCCGCGGGCCCCGTCGTCGCTGGTGCGGGCCATGACGATGTAGAGGTCGGAGACCCCGGCGCCGGAGATGAACTGCTTGACGCCGGTCAGGACGTAGTGGTCGCCCTGGCGTTCGGCGCGGGTGCGCAGTGCCGCCGCGTCGGAGCCGGCGCCCGGCTCGGTGAGGCAGTAGCTGCCGAGCTCGTCCATGGAGCACAGTCCCGGCAGCCAGCGGGCGCGCTGACCGTCGTCGCCGAACCGGTCGACCATCCAGGCCACCATGTTGTGGATGGAGAGGTAGCCCGCGATGGTGGGACAGCCGACGGCGAGCGCCTCGAAGACGAGGACGCCGTCGGAGCGGGCGAGCCCGGAACCGCCCCGGTCCTCTGCGACGTACACGCCGCCGAGGCCGAGTTCGGCGGCCTTGCGCAGGACGTCGACGGGGAAGTGCTTGTGCTGGTCCCATGCCTCGGCCTGGGGGGCGAGGTGTTCCTGGGCGAAGTCCAGCGTGGTCTCGACGATGGCCAGCTGGTCCTGGTTGAGGCTGGTGGTCAGCATCGCGTCAGTGTCCCTTCCGCGCCGGGACGGCGCTCCGCCGGGCGAAGATCGAGGTCAGGGGGAGGGGTGTGGCAGTCATGCGCCTCATGCTGCGGGGGCGGCGCGGGGTGCAGTACCTCCGGATAGAGGTATGGGAAATTTCCGGTGTACCCGCTCACGCACGCGGGTCCCGCCCGATCGCGCAGGTCCCGCTCACCCGCCCGGTTCACGGCCCGGCGGGCGGCGACGGCGGGTGGAGCAGCTCCGTCCGCCTCCCGAACCAGTCGGCGAGATGCTCGTACACCAGCCGGACGCGTTCCACGTTGAGCAGCGCGGACGGCACGATCATCCAGAACGTGCGGGCGACTTCCAGCTCGCCCGCGAGCAGGGGAACGGTCCGGGGGTCCCGCTCGGCGAGGAAGGCGGGGAGCAGTCCGATGCCCATGCCGGCCGCGACGGCCTCCAGTTGGGCGAAGACGTTGCTGCTGCGGAAGGCGAAGTCGGCCGTCTCGGACACCTGGTGGAACACCCGCAGCTCGGGCAGGTCGAGCAGGGACTCGATGTACCAGACCATCTCGTGTCCGGCGAGGTCGTCGGCGGTGCGGACGGGCCGCCGGTCGCGCAGGTAGCCGGGCGAGGCGTACAGCCGTAGGACGTACTCGCCGAGGGGGCGCGCGTGCAGCCTGGGCAGTTCCGGCCGGTGCAGGGTGATCGCCACGTCGAACTGGCCGGTGTGGTGGCTGATCAGGGCGCTGGTGGTGACGAGTTCGAGGTCGATGCCCGGGTGCCGGGCGTGCAGGGGCGCGAGCGCCGGGGCTACGAGCACGGAGCCGGCCGCGTCGGTGGCGACGATCCGCACGAGGCCGGAGACCGGGCGGCCGGCGTCGTCCGGCGCGGCGAACGCGAGGACGGCCTCGGCCTCGATGCGTTCGGCGTGCGGCAGCAGCCGTCGTCCGGCCCCGGTCAGCGTCCAGCCGGTGCGGGTCCGCTCGAACAGCCGGTGGCCGACGGCCTTCTCCAGCGCGGCCAGCCGGCGGGAGACGGTGGTGTGCTCGACCCCGAGGCGCTCGCCCGCCGCGACCAGCCGTCCATGGCGGGCCAGGGCCAGGAAGTAGCGCAGGTCGTCGAGGTTGACCTTCCGATCGATGTGCATATCCGCACGGTACCTGTGTCGAAGTGCCTCTTGTCCGTGCAGGTGTGCAGGTTCGACGGTGGACGCCAACAGCTTCATGGCAGCAGGAGGTATCGGATGGCCACCGTCGGTTTCATCGGTCTCGGCAACATGGGCGGTCCCATGGCCGCCAACCTCGTGGCGGCCGGTCACCGGGTGCGGGGCCACGACCTCTCCCCCGACGCCGTCGCCGCCGCGAGCGAGGCCGGGGTGACGATCGCCGGGTCCGTCGCGGACACGGTGGCGAAGGCCGAGGTCGTGATCACGATGCTGCCGACCGGGCGGCACGTCAGGGACGTGGTGCTCGGCGACGACGGTGTGCTCGCGCACGCCGCCGAGGGCACGGTGGTGATCGACTCCTCGACCATCGACATCCCGAACACACGGGCCGTCCACGCGGCCCTGTCCGAGCGCGGACTGCCCGTGCTGGACGCCCCGGTGTCCGGCGGCGTCGCCAAGGCCAGGGCGGGCACGCTCACCTTCATGGCCGGCGGCACCGACGAGGCGTTCGCGCTCGCCCGTCCCTATCTGGAGGCGATGGGCGCGAACATCGTCCACACCGGCTCCGCGGGCGCGGGCCAGGCGGCGAAGATCTGCAACAACATGCTGTTCGGCACCACCATGACGGCCGTCGCGGAGGCCTTCGTCCTCGCCGAACGGCTCGGTCTGGACGCCCGCAGCCTCTACGACATCGTCAGCACCTCCTCCGGTGACAGCTGGGCGCTGCGCAACTTCTGCCCCTGGCCCGGCCTGGTGGAGGGCTCGGCCGCCGACAACGGCTACCGAGCGAACTTCGCCGCCGCGCTGATGAGCAAGGACCTGCGGCTGGCGCTCACCGCCGCCGAGGAGTCCGGTGTCGAGCTGCCCGTGTCGGGCCGTGCCGACGCCGTGTTCGCCGCGCTCGCCACGGCCGAGGGCCATCTCGACGCCTCCGCCGTCATCCGCGAGATCCGCGGCCGCGACTGACCCGGCTCCGCTCCCCCAACCCCTGTTCGAAGGACCGCACCATGACGAGCCAGCAGACCACCCCCCTCCTGTCCGAGCACCACGTCGGTGACACGCTCATGCTGATCGACGGCGAGTGGACCGGCGCCGCCGACGGCCGGTGGATCGACGTCGAGAGCCCGCGCGACCGCACGGTCCTCGGCCGTGTGCCGCGCGCCGGGACCGAGGACGTCGACCGGGCCGTCACCGCGGCCGCCCGTGCCTTCCCCCTCTGGCGGGACCTGCGCCCCCGCGACCGCGGCGACGTCTTCCGCCGGATCGCCGACGCCCTGGAGCCCGAGCAGGAGCGCATCGCCCGGCTGCTGTCGCTGGAGAACGGCAACGCGCTGCGCACCCAGTCACGCGGTGAGACGCAGTTCCTCGTCGACGCCTTCCGCTACTTCGCCGGTGTCGCCGGTGAGGCCAAGGGCGAGAGCATCCCGCTCAACTCGCTCGTCCTGGACTACTCCCGGCGCGAACCGCTCGGCGTGGTCGGCGCGATCGTGCCCTGGAACGCGCCCCTGATGCTCTCCGCGCTGAAGATCGCCCCCGCGCTGGTCACCGGCAACACCCTGGTCCTGAAGCTCGCCGAGGACGCCCCGCTCGCCGCCCTGGCCGTGGCGCGGATCTGTCAGCAGTACCTGCCGGACGGCGTGCTGAACGTCGTCACCGGCTACGGCACGGAGGCCGGCGAGGCACTCACCTCGCACCCGGCCGTCGCCAAGCTGTCCTTCACCGGCTCCACGGCCGTGGGCCGCCGCGTGATGGAGAAGGGCGCCGAGCGGATCGTCCCCGTCTCGCTCGAACTGGGCGGCAAGAGCCCGCAGATCGTCTTCCCCGACGCCGACGAGGACTGGGTGGTGGACGGCACCATCATGGGGATGCGGTTCTTCCGCCAGGGTCAGTCCTGCACCGCCGGATCGCGTCTGTTCGTCCACGAGGCCGTCTTCGACTCCTTCGTCGACAAGCTGGTGGACCGGCTGTCCAAGCTGGTCGTCGGCGACCCTCTCGACGAGGCCAGCGACATGGGCACGCTCGTCAACGGCCGCCAGCACGGCCGGGTCTGCGAGTACATCGCCGAGGGCATCGCCCAGCCCGGAGTGGACCTCGCGCTCGGCGGCCTGCCCCCCGTCGAGGGCCCGCTCGCCGAGGGCTGGTACCAGCGGCCCACCGTCTTCGCCCATGTCTCCAACTCCTGGCGGATCGCCGCCGAGGAGATCTTCGGACCGGTGGTCTGCGCGATCCCGTGGCGGGACGAGGACGAGGTCGTGCGCATGGCCAACGACACCCACTACGGCCTCGCCGGCTTCGTCTGGACGCACGATCTGGGCCGGGCCCTGCGCACCGCGCACGCCCTGGAGGCGGGCTGGGTCCAGGTCAACCAGGGCGGCGGCCAGGTCCTCGGCCAGTCGTACGGCGGGTTCAAGCAGAGCGGCATCGGCCGGGAGTTCTCCCTGGAGGGCATGCTCGACAGCTACACCCAGCGCAAGCACGTCTCCGTCCATCTGGAGCGCTGAGCGATGAGCACCTCCACCACCGCGGGCCCGCTGACCGGCGTGGTCGTCGTCGACCTCTCCCGCGCGCTGGCCGGGCCCCAGACCGCCATGATGCTCGGCGACATGGGCGCGCGGGTCATCAAGGTCGAGGCACCCGGCACCGGCGACGAATCGCGCGGCTGGGGTCCCCCGTTCGTCGGCCCCGAACAGGCGCCGGAGTCGACGTACTTCCTCTCCTGCAACCGCAACAAGGAGTCGGTCACCGCCGATCTGAAGTCTCCCGAGGGCGTCGACCTGCTGACCCGGCTGGTCCGGCACGCCGACGTGCTGGTGGAGAACTTCCGGCCGGGTGTCATGGACCGCCTCGGCTTCTCCCCCGCGCGCCTGCACGAGCTCAACCCGCGGCTGGTGGTCCTCTCCATCAGCGGCTTCGGCCACGACGGCCCCCAGGGCGGGCGCGCCGGGTACGACCAGATCGCCCAGGGCGAGGCCGGGCTGATGAGCCTCACCGGGACCGGCCCCGACAGTCCCTCCAAGGTGGGGGTGCCGATCGGCGACGTGCTCGCGGGCATGAACGGCGCCTACGGCGTGGTCAGCGCGCTGTACGAGCGCGAACACACCGGGCGTGGCAAGGTCGTGCGCACCTCCCTGCTCGCCTCGATCGTCGGGGTCCACGCCTTCCAGGGCACCCGGTACACGGTCGCGGGCGAGGTGGGCCGTGCGGCGGGCAACCACCATGTGGCGATCGCCCCGTACGGCATGTTCCGCTGCGACGGCGGGGCGATCCAGGTGGCCGCCGCCAACGACGCCCAGTGGGTGAGGTTCGCGCGGATCGCCGGACTGGACACCGCCGACCCGCGCTACGAGACCAACGCGCGGCGCGTGGCGCATCGCGAGGAGCTCGTCGCGGACATCGAGAAGGCCCTGCTCGAACATCCGCCCGCGTACTGGCTGGCCCTGCTGGACGCCGCCGGTGTCCCGGCCGGCGAGGTCCGCACCCTCGACCAGGTCTACGACTGCCCGCAGACCCGCTCCCAGGGCCTGGTCGTCACGGTGGACCACCCCTCCCTCGGCACCATCGAACTGCCCGGCCCCGCCGTCCGGTTCGACGAGGGAGGCCGCACCCGGCACCTCGCGCCGCCCCGTCTGGGAGAGCACGACGAGAGCGTGCGCGCCTGGCTGCGCGGCCTCGACCCGCACCCGGGCGAGGCCGGGGCGGCCCGATGACCCCGACCGTGGCCGCGCTGTCCGGGGTGAGCGTGCTGCGTCACCCCACCGGCCGGATGATCCTCGACCGTGTCGACTGGCGGGTCCGGGCCGGTGAGCACTGGGCACTGCTCGGGCCGAACGGCGCCGGCAAGACCACCCTGCTGCGGCTGCTCGGCGCACAGGGCCATCCCACCAGCGGCACGGTCGACGTCCTCGGTCACCGGGTCGGCCGGGTCGACCTGCGCCGGCTGCGGAGCCGTATCGGGTTCGTGTCGCCGATGCAGGAGGTGCCGCCCAAGGCCACCGCGCACACGGTCGTCCTCACCGGCGCCACCGGCACCGTGCAGCCGCTGTGGCGCGAGTACGACGCGGCGGCACGGGCGCGGGCCCATGAGCTGCTGGCCGAACTGAACTGCAAGGACCTCGCCGACCGGCCCTACGGTGTGTGCTCCGGCGGGCAGCGGGCCCGGGTGCTCGTCGCACGGGCCCTCATGTCCGAGCCGGGCCTGCTCCTGCTCGACGAGCCGTACAACGCCCTGGACCTGCCGTCGCGCGAGGACGTGATCGACGCGATGCGGGAACTGGCGCGCAGCCGACCGGAGTTGGCGACCGTCACCGTCACCCACTACCTGGAGGAGCTGCCCGCCACCACGGGCCACGCCCTGCTGCTGCGCGACGGACGGGTGCAGGCCGGCGGCCCGGTCGACGAGGTGCTCACCAGCGCCCGGATGACCGCCTGCTTCGGGCGGCCGGTCGAGGTCGAGCGACGGGCGGGGCGCTGGACCGCCCGCTCGGCCCGCACCGGCTGAACCGGCACCTCACACGCACTTCCCCCGCCCCGCAGCGACCGACCCGGCACGTCACGCACACTTCCCCCGCCCCGCACCGGCTGACCCGGCACGTCACGCGCGCTTCCCCCTGATCGAAGGGCACGTCACGCACGGTTCCCCCTGACAGAGGGGCACCTCGGCTGCCGTGCCCCGGCCCGACCGGCATCGCGTTCCCTCCCCCCGGCGATGCCGTTCCCCTCCTCACGGGCCGGGGCACGGCTCACCCCTGTGCGGCCACCGGCGGTGCGGCCACCGGCGGGGCTTCACGTCCCGGCGGGCAGCCGCTGTTCCGCCCAGACGGTCTTGCCGTCCGCGGCGTGGCGGGTGCCCCACCGTTCGCTGAGCTGGGCGACGAGCAGCAGGCCCCGGCCGCCCTCGTCGTAGGTGCGGGCCCGGCGCAGATGCGGGGCGGTGCTGCCGGCGTCGGAGACCTCGCACACCAGGGTCGCGCCGCGGATCAGCCGGAGTCCGATGGGCGGCCTGCCGTAGCGCACGGCGTTGGTGACCAGCTCGCTGACCAGGAGTTCGGTGACGAAGGAGATCTCCTCCAGCCCCCAGGCCTCCAGGCGGCCCGCCACCAGCTTCCGTGCCCGTGCGACCTCGGCCGGGTCGGAGGCGATGTCCCAGGCGGCGACCTGGGTGTCGTCGAGCGCCCCGGTCCGGGCGACGAGCAGGGCGATGTCGTCCGCGGGCGGGCCGGCGCAGCAGGCGTCGACGACGGCGTCGCAGATCTCCTCCAGCGAGGCCGAGGGATCGGCGAGGGCCCGGCGCAGCGGGGCGAACCCGGTGTGACGGTCGATCTCGTGCACGAGGCCGTCGGTGTAGAAGGCGAGCAGACTGCCCGGCGGCAGGTCCAGCACCGCCGACTCGAAGGGCAGGCCGCCCAGGCCGAGGGGCGGGCCGGCGGGCAGTTCGGGGAAGTCGAGGTCGCCGTCCGGCCGCAGCACGGCGGGGCCCGGGTGTCCGGCGCGGGCCATGACGCAGGTGCGGGTGACCGGGTCGTAGACGGCGTACAGGCAGCTCGCTCCGACCTCTCCGGCCTCGGGGCGGTGCGGCGCCTCCGGGTCCGGTTCCGCGGCGGGTTCGTGGTCGGCGCGCAGCACGAGGTCGTCGAGATGGGTGAGGAGTTCGTCGGGCGGCAGGTCGAGGTCGGCGAGGGTGCGGACGGCGGTGCGCAGGCGCCCCATGGCGGCCGAGGCGTGCACCCCGTGGCCGACGACGTCGCCGACGACGAGGGCGACCCGCGAGCCGGGCAGCGGGATCACGTCGAACCAGTCGCCGCTCACCCCGTCCCGGGAGCTGCCCGGCAGATACCGGAAGGCGAGGTCCACGGCCGTCTGCCGGGGGGTGTGGTGCGGCAGCAGGCTGTGCTGGAGGGCCAGGGCGGCGTTGCGTTGCAGGGTGTACTGGCGCGCGTTGTCGATGGCGAGGGCGGCCCGGGAGGCGAGCTCGGCGGCCAGGTGGAGATCGTCCATGTCGAACGGTTCGGGCGTGCGGTGCCGCATGAAGATCACCAGGCCGAGGGTGGCGCCCCGGGCGAGCAGGGGTGCGGCGAGGTAGGAGTGGATCCCGAACTCCCGTGCGCGTTCGCCACGGGCCGGTTCGCGCTCCAGCCAGCGTTCCATGTCGGGGTCGGTGATGCGGTGCCGCAGGGCGTGTCCGGTGGCGAGCGCCCGCGCCATGGGCGAGTCCGGGGCGACCAGGTCGGGCTCTCCGGTGGGGATCGCCGACTCGGGACAGCCGGGCAGGACGGAGTGCTGGGCGACGCGGTGGTAGACGCCGGCCGTCGGGTCGGCCGCCGGTGCGGGCGCGAGGCCCCGGACCACGCTGTCGAGCAGGTCGACACCCACGTAGTCGGCGAACCGCTCGGCGGCCAGGTCGGCCAGTTCCTGGGCGGTCCGGACGACGTCGAGGGTGGTGCCCACGCCCGCCCCGGCCGCGCTCAGCAGCGCGAGCCGGCGCCGGGCCCGGTCCTCGTCGGTGATGTCGAGGGCGGCGATGGACGTGCCGCGCACCTGTCCGCCGGCGTCGGTCAGCGGGTAGACGAATTCGGTGTAGACCCGGCCGCGCCCTTCCTGCCGGGCACGGTCGGATATGCGCACCGTGACCGCTTCGCCGGTGCGCAGCACCTGCTCCGACAGTTGCTCCAGCCGCCGGTACAGCGGTGCGGGTCCGACCTCGCCGAGGCGGCGGCCGAGTGTCTGCTCGGCGCCCAGGGCCATCATCCGGTAGGCCTCGTGGTTGGCGCCGACCATGCGGTTGTCGTCGTCGAAGACACCTACGGCCAGAGGAAGCTGGACGAGGGCACGGCCCATGAGTTCCGCGGTCACCTCGTCCGCCGCCGGGAGGCCGGGATACGGTTCCCGCCGTCCCGGCTCGGCGATCAGCAGCACCCATGACAGATCACCGGACGCGGTGTGCACGGGGGTGGCGCGCACATCGGCGTCGACGCGCCGGCCGTCGTGGTGGCGCAGGGCCGCGCGGCCGCTCCAGTCCTGCCCGTCATCGAGGGCGCGGGCCAGCGGATGCGAGAGGGGTCCGTCGAAGAGGTCGGTGGCGGGGTGTCCCACGATCTGCCCGGCGCTGTGGCCGAGCAGCATGCGGGCACCGGGCGCCCAGGCGGTGACGCGGTGCCGGCCGTCCAGACAGACCGCGGCGGGCGGCGGGGTGCCGCCGGTCCCGTCCGGGCGGGTGTGCGACGCCGTGCCGTCCGCCGAATCGTTGTGTGCCATGTCCGGGCCCTGCCGTCCGCCGTCGTACGACCAGCCCCCGCCTGTCTGCGTCCAGAGTGGACCCGTCGTGCCGCCGGGCTCAACCCGCGTCGCGGATCCAGCCGTCCAGGGGCGCCTCGACGCAGGGGCGGACCAGCAGCTCACCGCGGACGGTCCGCTCGCCCGCGACGGCCGCGGACGACCCGGCGAGCCGGACCTGGACACCGGGGCGCACGGCGTGCGGCGGCCCGGTCACCCGGCACCGGACGACGAACCCCTCCTTCATCCGTACCGGCCACAGGGCGTCCCGGTCCGCGGCCGTGGTCCGGCGGGGTGCCACGACCCCGACGCCCTCGCTGCGCTCGGTCACCAGCTCGGCGGACCAGCAGGCCGGGCAGCTCGACCGCCGGATGGTGGCCGTGCCGCACCAGGTGCAGCGCAGGAAGAGCAATTCCGTGGGGGTTTCGGTCTCCTGCGCGGACCGGCCGTCCGCCGGAACCGGTCCTTTTCTCATCACTCGCGCGAAATACACGGCGCCCGCTCCCTTCGAATGTCGCGATCCGCTGTCCGGGCGGACGGCGGGAGGGGAGCAACATATGGCACCCGGTTCCCCGGTGAAAGAGCGGACTTCCCCCAGTTGGAGAGGGCTTTCATCTGGCGGGAATGCCAGGAATTCAGGGAGATGCAGGCACCGCGTGCCATTGTCCTCCCTCTCCAACTGGAGGTGTTGCTGTGGCCCACGACACCTCATCTTCGACTCATCCCCCGCAGCAGCCGCGACGACGCCGTCGCCCGCATATCGGAGTCCCCAAATGTCCCAGCCCCCTGCCCGCTCCTCCGGGAAATCGACCTCGCTCTCCAGAATCATCATGGTGAGCAGCGCCGGATCGGCCATCGAGTGGTTCGATTTCTTCATCTACGGCACCGCCGCCGCACTGGTCTTCAACAAACTGTTCTTCCCGGCGTCCGATCCGCTCGTCGGCACGCTGCTGGCATTCATGACGTTCGCCATCGGTTTCGTGGCGCGTCCGGTGGGTGGAATCGTCTTCGGGCACTTCGGCGACCGGGTGGGACGCAAGCCCGCGCTGGTGAGCGCTCTGTTCCTGATGGGCGGTTCCACGGCGCTGATCGGCCTGCTGCCGACCTACGACGCCATCGGTGTGGCCGCGCCGGTGCTGCTGGTCGTGCTGCGCCTGCTCCAGGGCATCGCGGTGGGCGGCCAGTGGGGCGGAGCCGTGCTGATCGCCACGGAGAACGCCCCGCGGGGCCGCCGCGGCCTGTACGGCAGTTTCGCGCAGCTCGGTGTGCCGGCCGGGCTGATGCTGTCCAGCCTGGTGTTCCTCGTGATCACCTCCACCCTCGACGACCGGCAGTTCACGGCGTGGGGCTGGCGGGTGCCGTTCCTGTGCAGCATCGCGCTGATCGTGGTCGCGCTGTTCGCCCAGTTCAAGCTGGAGGAGACGGAGGACAGCCGGCAGGCACGGCAGGAGCGGGAGGCCACGGGCGCCGCGGAGGGTTCCCGCTCGCCGGTGGTGGAGGTGCTGCGCAGGCACCCGAGGAACGTGCTGCTGGCCGCCGGAGCCGTCGTCGTCATCGGCGCGGGCTTCTATCTCTTCGTCACCTACATGCTGTCGTACGGCACCACGGTCCTCGGCATGCCCAAGAGCACGCTGCTGAACGCGGTGCTGGTCGGCGCCGCGCTCCAGGTGCCCGCGCTGATGGGCTTCGGTGCCCTGTCCGACCGTGTGGGCCGCCGCGCGGTGTACCTGGTGGGCGCGGCCGGCATGGGGCTGTGGGCCTACCCGGCGTTCCTGCTGCTGAACACCGAGCGGTGGCCGCTGGTCACACTGGCGCTGGTGGTCGGCCAGTTGCTGTTCGCGGCGATGTACGGACCCCAGGCGGCCTTCTTCTCCGAGCTGTTCAGCGCGCGGGTGCGCTACTCCGGTGCCTCGCTCGGCTATCAGCTGGGCGTGATGCTGGGCGGCGCGTTCACCCCGATCGTCGCGACCTGGCTGTACGCGAAGTACGAGTCGTTCGTGCCGGTGGCGGGCTTCCTGGTCGCCGCGGCGGCGGTGTCCTGTCTGTGTGTGCTGGTGCTCAGCGAGACGTACCAGGACGAGGACGACGACGATAACGCGTCCGCGGCCGCGGACGCCGAGTCCGGCGGGAACGTTCGGCCCCTGACGGCGCGCTGACGACTCCCGCTCCGGCGAGCGGCCGCCGTGTGGTCACGGCGGCCGCTCGCCGCGCGGTCCCGGGTACGGAGGTGACGGGCGGCGCGGCGGGGTCCTCCCGCCGCGCCGCCCGTGACTCAGTCCCGTCCGCGGGCGCGGGCGAGCACCCGCACCTCCGTCTCCGCGAACGGCGCCCCGCCGGGCTCCCGGCCGTCGCGCACCGACCCGAGCCAGCCGAGCAGGAAGCCGATCGGTACGGCGACCAGGGCGGGGTTGCGCAGCGGGAACACCGCGAGGTCCAGGCCGGGCAGCAGAGCCGTCGGGGAACCGGTGACGTCCGGGGACAGCAGCACCAGCAGCAGGGACGAGGCCAGGCCGCCGTAGATGCTCCAGACGGCACCCCTGGCGGTGAAGCCGCGCCAGTAGAGCCCGTAGAGCAGCGAGGGCAGGCTCGCCGAGGCCGCGAGGGCGAAGGCCAGACCGGCCAGGAACGAGATGTTGATGTGCTGCACGTACATCGACAGCGCGGTCGCGGCGACACCGATGACGACGACCGCGACCCGGGCCACGAGCACCTCGCGCCGGGCCGGGCAGTCGCCGCGCCGGAGCACGGTGACGTACAGGTCGTGGCTCAGTGAGGTCGCCGCGGCCAGGGTCACCCCGGCCACCACCGCGAGGATCGTCGCGAACGCCACGCAGGACACCAGGGAGACCAGCGGGGCTCCGCCCAGACGCTCCGCCAGCAGCGGCAGGGCCGTGTTGCCCGTGCTGCTGTCGGCCGCGACGGCGTCCCCGCCGACCAGGGCCGCGGCGCCGAATCCCAGGACGCCCGCGACCAGGCACATGGCGCAGGTCAGCCAGGTCATGAGCCGGACCGACCGGCGGGCCTTCGCCGCCGTCGGGACCGCGCCGAGCCGCATCAGCACGTGCGGCAGGCCCGCCGTGCCCAGCGCCAGGGCGAGCGCGAGACTGAGCAGGTCGAGCCCGCCCTGGATGCCGGTGAAGCGCATGCCGGGCTGTAGCAGGTCCTCGCCGGGGCCGCCCGATCCGGCGGCCGCCGACAGCAGGGCGCCCGGGTCGAACCCGAAGCGGGCCAGCACCCACACCGCCAGCAGCACCGTGGTGCCCAGCAGCAGCGCCGCCTTGATCATCTGCATCGCGGTGGTCGCGCGCATGCCCCCGATCAGCACGTACATGATCATCAACAGGCCGAGCGCGCCCACGACGACCCGTTGGGAGACCTCCCCGGGGATGCCGAGGATCGACGCCGCGATCGAACCGGCGCCGACCATCTGCACGATCAGATAGAGCAGGCAGATCACCAGCGTGGACACACTGCTCGCCGCGTACACGGACCGCGCTCCGAGCCGCTGGGCGAGGCAGTCGCCGATCGTGAACCGGCCCGTGCTGTGCACCGGTTCGGCGACCAGGAACAGCAGGAGCACACAGCCGACGACCGGGCCGACGAGGTAGACGACGCCGTCGTAGCCGGTGAGCGCGATCAGGCCCGGGGTGCCGAGCAGCGTGGCGGCGGAGACGTAGTCGCCGAACATCGCGAACCCGTTGCGTACGGCCGACAGCCGGCGCTCGTCGACGAAGAAGTCACCGGGCGTGTCCCGTTCGGGCGTCAGCCACAGCGCCAGGAACATCGCCAGGACGACGAACACGATGAAGACCGCGAGGACCGGGAAGGGCTCCTCCCCGCCCGGCAGGCGTCCGGACAGCGTCACCGTTCGCCCTCCCCTTCGAACGAGGCACGGACGCGGGCGGCCGCCGGGTCGGTCCGGGTCCGGGCCCGGCGGGTGTACCACTGGACCGCCGTCAGACAGAGAGCGCCGAGCAGCAGGCCGAGGCCCATGCCCACGTTCACGTCCCCCAGCAGCCGCACGGCGAGCAGTCCGGGGGCGGCGACGGCGAGCAGCGAGTGCAGCACATAGAGGCCGAGCACGGCCCCGAGGACGGTGAGGGCGGAGCGGCGCGCGGCCCGCAGTACGCCGGTCTGCGGGTCGGCCTGGAGCTGGGCGAAGGTCGGCGGGCGGTGCGCGGGCGGCGGCGGTGCGGACGGGCGGGGGCGGAAGGCGTCATGGCTCATGCCGCGCACCTCCGGACCGGCGCCTGGGCAGGCGCGAGTGCCTTGATGATGATCATGGGATCCCGTGTCGGAAGGGGTGAGCTGATGCGGGTACGGCAACGGCGTGCCCGTGGCGCGCCGAAGCGCCGTGGCGGTGGCGAGGCGGACTCGGGCCTCGCTCACGGCCTCGGTGAGGAGCGTGATTCTTCATGCCGCGCCACTGGCCCAACACCCCCTGTTGGAGAGGCCATTGGGCCGCGCGGAGCCGCAGTTCCGCATGCCCCCGGGCGGGTGCCCGCGGGCACTGCCTCAACTTGAGACAGTTACCGACGCGCCCGGCGGTGCATGGTTCTCCTCCCTTGTTGCTGGGCCTGCCGCCAGGCGTCCGCCGGCCCGCCCGAACCCCTGGAAACCGGTGTGGCCGACGACTTCCGCTCCCCGTCCCCAGCCCCTCGGCCACCGGCCGAGATCCTGCGCTCGGTCCAGTTCTCGTGCCAGCTCCTCTTCCGCAGGGAACGCGAGTTCGTCGAGCAGTTCTACGTCTCGCTGGTCGACGTCCTGCCCGAGATACGCGGCCTGTCGAACCACGGCGGACGGCCGCTGTGCGACGGTCTGGTGCGCTCGGTGATGTGGGCGGCGCTCACCCAGGACTCCCCCGACGTGGTGGAGGCGACACTGCGCCGGGTCGGCGCCTCCCATCGGCGTGAGGGCTTCCCGGTGATCTGGTACCGGGCGTGCGGCCGGGCCCTGCTGGACGCCGCGCAGGCGCTGCACCGGGAGGACTGGGGGTCGGCCCTCAGCTCGCACTGGGTCGCCTACTACACCTGGCTCTGCGGCAGCCTGTCCGCCGGGGCGGTCGACGGCTCACCGGGACGGGGGCCGGGCGGGCGCGGTCCGGAGCGGGCCGGCCCCGGGCCGGGTCCGGAGCACATCGCCGTCGGGCCGTGGCCGGACGGACCGGGTCCGGAGCGGGCGGGCGCGGCCGGACCGGAGTCCCTCGGGGCCGTCCTCGCCGAGCTGCGGGCCCGGCACTTCCCCGGCGACGAGATCGCCCTCGCCGCGATCTGCACCAGGGTCGCCCTGCGCACCGGCGCCGACCTGCGCAATCCGCGCCCGGACCAGAACGCCGACCCCGCGATGGTCCGCAACGCGCTGGACGTCCTGCTGGTGCTGGGCTACTCCCTGCCGTCCCTGGCCCCGGACCCGTACCGGCCGTACGAAGCCCACGTCACCTCCCCCGCCGGTCCCGTCGCGGAACGGCACACCTCCCCCGCCGGTCCCGAGGCGGAACGGCACACCTCCCGCTCCAGCGGCGCGCCGGACGGCCCGGCACGTCTGTGGAGACGACTCTTCGGCAAGGCGGCCCGATGAACGACAGTCCCTCCTCGAGCGGCCTGGTCCGCGCCCATGCCTCCGGCCCGGTGCGGGACGCGGTGACCGGGCTGTGCAACGAGCTCGAACGGGGCTCGGCGGGGCGCGCCGTCACCGCGCTGCTGTACTTCGCCTCCAGCGCCTACGACCCCGAGGTGCTCGCCCCCGCCGTCGCCGCCCGCTTCCCGGACGCGGTCGTGGTCGGCTGCTCCACGGCGGGCGAGTTCACGGACCTGCACAACGGCACGGGCGGTATCTCGGCGGTCGCCCTGCCCGCCGACGTGATCACCCACGCGGCGGCGGTGCTCGGGGACCTCGGCGAGGACCCGGGCCGGGGCACGGCGAGCGCGCTGCGCACCCTCGAGGGGCTGACCCACGCCCAGTTGCGGCATCTCGACCCGGCCCGCCATGTGGGCTTCGTGCTCATCGACGGGGTCCGGGGGGCCGAGGAACAGGTCAACGACATGCTCGGGAACGCGGCACCCCTGCTGAACTTCGTCGGCGGCTCCGCCGGGGACGACTTCGCGCTCGAATCCACCTGGGTGGCCGTGGGCGCGGACGTCTCCTACGAGGGTGTGGCCCTGATGGTGTGCCGCAGCGCCGTGCCGTTCGAGATCGTCAAGACCTGTTCCTTCACCCCGGCCGGGACACTGCTGCGGGTCACCCGCGCGGATCCCGAGGCACGGCTCGTCCACGAGTTCGACGGACGCCCGGCAGCCGAGGCGTACGCCGACGCGGTGGGTGTGCCCCTCGCGTCGCTGGACGTCGACACCTTCATGGCGCGCCCGCTCGGGCTGATGATCGACGGGCATCCGTGGATCCGCACGCCCCAGGGTGTCGCCCCCGGCGGTGCCCTGCGCTTCTGGGCGCAGATCCTGCCCGGCATGGAGGTGGAGGTGATGCGCCCCGGCGCGCTCCTGCCCGACACCCACGCCGTGCTGCGCCGGGCGCGCCTCGGCCTGGGCGGGGCGGCCGGGGCGGTGCTGTTCAACTGCGGTTTCAGACGCCTGGAGATGGACGCGAGGAACCTCTCGCCGGCCTTCCCCGCAGCCCTGGACGGCATCCGCACGGCCGGGTTCCACACCTACGGCGAGAGCTGGCTGGGCCACGTCAACCAGACACTCACGGGCGTGGTGTTCGGCACCGCGGACCGGTAGGCCGCGGCGGCCCGCCCTTGCCGCCCGCCTCCTCACCGGCGGCCCGGGCTCGACGACGAACACGCTGTGGACGGACGAGACGGGACACGGTTCCCCGGCCTGCTCCCGGCGGTGATCGCCGCGTCCGCCCAGGCGAACGGGGTCGGCACGGCCTGAGGCGGGCAGGACGGCGGCGCCCTCGCAGGGACCCCTGCCGCGCGGAAGGCGCACCTCCCTCGGCTCCCGGCGGCACCTGCGCCCGATCCGCTCCGGATCGCCCGTGGCATCCCGTGTGAGGCCGACCCACGGGGTTACACGGACGGGCAAGGGGTTGGGAACGCAGCCCCTGCGGGTTCCGTCCGGAACCCCGCGCCCGTCGTGGTCGGCTGGTCCGCGGCGGGCGCGCCGACGCTCGCACCCCACCGCCCGGACCCCCACCGAGGCGGGCCGCACACCGGAGCCGCGAGCCGCGAGCCGCGGGACACGGACCGGCACGCGCCCCTGGTCAAGCCCCGCCCCTGGTCAAGCCCCCTCGCCGACCGCCGCGTCCAGCAGCGGTCCGAGTTCGCGCGCCACGGTCGTCAGGGCGCGCGCGTCCCGCTCGGCCCGGGCGACGAGGACGGCCCCCTCCAGCGCGCTGATCATGAGCGTGGCGAGCGCCTCGGTGCGCGGCTCGGGCACGCCCATCCCCGCCAGGGCCCGGGCCACCGGCGCCGTCCAGGCGGCGAACGCGGCGGCCGCGGCCTCCCGCGTGGACTCGGCGGTCCGCGCCCGGTCCACCGTGGCGGCGGCTACGGGGCAGCCGCCCGCGAAGCCCTCGGTCTCGTACTCGTCGGTCCACTGGCCGACCATGCGCGCGAACAGTCCGCTGGGCGTCGGCTCGTCCAGCGCGGCCACGAAGCGCTCGACGCGGCTGCCCGCGTACCGGCCCGCCCAGGCCACGGCCTCGTTGACCAGCTGTTCCTTGCCGTCGGGGAAGTAGTGCTGGAGGGAACCGCGCGGCGCGCCGGCATGCGCGGCGACCTCCCGCATGCCGGTGGAGGCGACCCCGTCGCGCCGGATGAGCTGGGCCGCGCTGAAGACCATCCGCTCGCGCGGCCCCCGACCGGACACCGTCGCCGCCGGGCCTCCCCGGTCCCTGCCGTCCACCGCCCGGTCCGGCGCGTCCCTGCCGTCCTCCGCCCCGCCCGGCTCGTGCCTGCCGTCCGTCATCGGCTTCCCTCGTCCCTGCCGTACTTCTCCGTCCCAGCCTATGACCGCTGTCATAGAGCGAGCTACTATGACAGCGGTCATAGCCCAGACGACGCGCGGCACCGAGCCCGCCGCGCGAGCCGGGAAGGCGGTGCGTCATGGACGTCGGATTCATCGGCCTCGGAGTCATGGGGCAGCCCATGGCCCTCAACCTGGCCCGCGCCGGGACACCCCTGATCGTCTGGAACCGCACCTCCGCGAGGTGCGAGCCGCTGCGGGCGGCCGGGGCCGAGGTCGCGGAGACCCCCGGCGAGGTCTTCGACCGGGCCGGGACGGTGATCCTGATGCTGGCCGACGAGGAGGCCATGGACGCGGTGCTGGGGCGCGGCACGCGGGACTTCGCCGCCCGCACGGCCGGGCACACCCTCGTCCACATGGGCACGACGTCGGCGGAGTACTCGGCCGGCCTGGAGCGTGACGTGCTCGCGGCCGGCGGCCGGTACGTCGAGGCCCCGGTCTCCGGCTCCCGCCTGCCCGCCGAGCGGGGCGAACTCGTGGCCATGCTGGCGGGCGACGAGCGGACGGTGGCGTCCGTACGCACGCTGCTCGCGCCCCTGTGCCGGGAACTGTTCGGCTGCGGCGCGGTCCCGGGCGCGCTGCTGATGAAGTTCTCGGTGAACCTCTTTCTGATCACCCTGGTCACCGGGCTCAGCGAGGCGTTCCACTTCGCCGAACGGCACGGGCTCGACCAGCGGCTGCTGCGGGACGTGCTGGACGCGGGACCGATGGCCAGCGCCGTCTCCCGGACGAAGGCGCCGAAGCTGGTGGACCGTGACTTCGCGGTGCAGGCGGCGGCCACGGACGTGCTCAAGAACAACCGTCTGATCGCCGAGGCCGCCCGCGGCGCCGGGGTGTCCTCGCCGTTGCTCGACGTCTGTCACGCCCTGTACGGCGAGACCGTGGCGCAGGGCCACGGCGGCCAGGACATGGTGGCCGTGCTGCGTGCCCTGGAGTCCCGTACCGACGGCGTTTCCGCCGCGGCTTCCTGAGCGCCGCGGCTGACGCCGTCCGGCGTAGGACACGCCGCCGGACGGCCTATCCGGCATGGCCATGTCCCGTCGCGGCCATAACGTGACAAATATGAACAAACGTCATATCGCATATCTGGCGTGCACGGCAGCGCTCACCGGGTCGGCTCTCGGAGCCACCCCGTCGGCCGCC
Source organism: Streptomyces sp. NPDC005017 (assembly GCF_042873115.1). NCBI lineage: Bacteria > Bacillati > Actinomycetota > Actinomycetes > Kitasatosporales > Streptomycetaceae > Streptomyces > Streptomyces sp. NPDC005017. The sequence goes on from NZ_JBIALD010000016.1 coordinate 63,041, forward strand.
GCTCACGGAGTCCATGTGGTCCGCCCGGGCCAGTCCATCCAGAAGGCGGTGGACGCCGCCTCCCCCGGAGACATCGTTCTGCTGACGGCCGGCACCTTCCGCGAGAGCGTGCAGGTGACCACCCCCGGCCTGACCCTGCGGGGCGTGGGGCGCCACACCGTGATCCGCCCGGCGGCCGAGAAGGCCGCCGGCACCTGCGCCCAGGACGGCAACGGCATCTGCGTGGTCGGGACGAAGGACCGCAACGTCGAGAACGTCACGGTCGCCTCCCTGACCGTGACCGGGTTCGCCCGCTCCGGCGTCTACTCCACGCACACCGACCGGCTGACCGTACGCAACGTGACCGCCGTGGAGAACGCCGTCTGGGGCATCGCACAGGAGATGTCGGTCCGCGGCGTCTTCAAGGAGAACACCGCCCGGAACAACGGTGACGCGGGAGTGTTCCTCGCCAACGCCGTGAAGGCCGAACTGGGTGCCACGGACACCCGGGGCGCCCTCGTCGCCCACAACCGCCTGGAGGGCAACCGGATCGGTGTCACCGTCCGCCGGCTGCGCAACCTCACCGTCGCCGGCAACGGCATCAGCGGCAACTGCGCGGGCGTGTTCGTCGTCGGCGACGAGAACAAGCCGAAGGCCGGCGCGCTGACGGTCCGCGACAACCGCGTCGTGAGCAACAACAGGTCCTGCCCGGCGAACTCCCGGCTGGAGGCCCTCCAGGGCTCCGGCATCGTGGTGACCGGCGCCGAGGACACGCTGGTGACGCGGAACGTGGTCCGCGACAACGCCGGCAACTCCTCCCTGTCCGGCGGCATCGTGCTGTTCAAGAGCTTCGTGGGCAGCGCCAACGAACGGAACCGGATCAGCGGCAACACGCTGTCCGGCAACGCGCCCGCCGACCTGGTCAACACGGACACCGCCACGAGCAACACCTTCGAGGGCAACACGTGCCAGGCGTCCAAGCCGGCCGGTCTGTGCTGACCCGTCCACCCGTAGGCAAGAGGAAGGAGAGCGGCACATGACGACCGCTCAGGCCGCTCCCCCGCCGCCCATGCGGCTGCGGGAGCTCGTGTTCGGCGCCGCGTGCGCCGCGGCGCTGCGCGCGTCCGCCCGGCTGGGCGTCGCCGACGCCCTCGGCGAGGAGCCGATGACGCCGGAGGACCTCGCCGCAGCGGTGAAGGCCGAACCGAAGCCGCTGCTCCGGCTGGTGCGCGCCCTGTCCTGCTACGGCGTCTTCGCCGAACAGCCGGACGGCCGGATCGCCCACACGGAGATGTCCCGCCTGCTGCGCGAGGACGATCCGCACAGCCTGCGCAACATCGCCCTGTGGTGCACCGAGCCGTGGACCTGGGACGCCTGGCCCAAGCTGGACGAGGCGGTGCGCACCGGTCACAACGTCGTGGAGGACCTCTACGGCAAGGAGTTCTTCACCTACCTCAACGAGGACGCCCCCGAGTCCGCCGAGATCTTCAACCGGGCCATGACCACCTCCAGCGAGCAGTCGGCGCGGGAGGTGGCGGCCCTGCTCGACCTCTCGGGCGCCGACTCGGTCGCGGACCTCGGCGGCGGCCAGGGGCACGTCGTGGCGAGCCTGCTGGACAAGTACCCGACGATGCACGGCTCCCTGCTCGACCTGCCGCGTGTCGTGGAGAACGCCGTGCCCCGCCTGCGCGAGGGCGGCGACCTCGCCGACCGGGCCCGGATCGTCCCCGGTGACGTCCGCGCCGCCGTTCCCGTACGGGCCGACGTGTACGTCATCAAGAACATCCTGGAGTGGGACGACGACAGCACGGCCAGGCTGCTGGCCAACGTCATCGCCGCGGGCGGGCCCGGAACCCGGGTCGTCGTCATCGAGAACCTCGTCGACGACTCGCCCTCGATGCGCTTCAGCACGGCCATGGACCTGCTGCTGCTCCTGAACGTCGGCGGGGCCAAGCACACCACCGAGAGCATGGTGAGTCGGCTGACCGGCGCCGGACTCGTCGTCGACGACATCAGTCCGGTCAACCCCTATCTGCACGCCTTCGACTGCCACGTCCCGGGCTGACCGGGGCACAGCACGGTGGCCGGGCCCGCGGTGCTGCGGGCCCGGCCACCGTTCGTGCGTCGCGGTCAGCCCGCAGGGTCGCGCTCCCACAGATAGAAGCGCTGCGCCATGGCGTCCTTGGGGGAACGCCAGGTCTGCGGGTCGTACGCGCTGACGTACGCCGCCAGTTCCTCGCTCACGCTGCGGAACTCGGGATGGCCGGCCGCCTTGGCGATGGCGGGGCCGGGGTCCCGTTCGGACTCGATGAGGTGCAGATACACGTCACCGAACTGGAAGAGGCTGCGCCGGGACACCCCGACGAGGTGGGGCAGTTCCCCGCGGTCGGACTCCGTGAACACCTTGGCGATGTCCGGGGCCGATCCCGGGGCCATCCGGGCGACGATCAGGGCCTGGTGCATGCTGTCCTGTCCTCCGTCCGGCTCAGTCGGCCAGGGACGGCACGGGCCGGTCGTCGGCGGCCGCCTTCTCGATGCGGTCCCGGATCAGGGCCATCTGGATCTTCGAGTTCCGGTTGATGTTGTCCGTCATCCACTCGTCGTCGACGGGCGCGTCGGGCTTCATCGCGAAGTCCTGCGTCCACACCATCCGGGTGCCTTCCCGCGTCTTCTCGTACTCCCACCGGATGTTCATGTAGGCGAACGGTCCGGTCTCGACGCGATGGGCCCGCACGGTGAGGGCGTCACGGTCCGTCTCCCGCTGCGAGACCCAGCTCCACACGGTGCCGTTGTCGTCGGGGTGCATGGTCAGCCGGAACGTGGTCCGGTTCCCCTCGCGCGACAGGATCTCGACGGAGGCGTACTCGCTGAACAACCGCGGCCAGTCGTCCAGGTCGTTCGTCATGTCCCACACCAGGTCGACGGGCGCGGCGATGGTGATCTCGTTCCGGGTGTGTCCGGTCATGTCACGCCCCCGCCGGAAGCGCGCTGTTGACCAGGTCCAGGAACTCCCTGGGGGTCTTGGAGCGTTCCGCGTCGGGCGGCATCGGCGACCCGTAGCGGTTCTCCAGCTCACCGACGATGCCGAGCAGACCCAGCGAGTCGATGCCCAGGGTGTCGAAGCCGACGTCGTAGCTTTGTTCCAGCTCCGCCGGCGGCACGGTGACCCCGGCCGACTTCTTCATGAGCGTGGAGAGTTCCTCCACGGTGACGATGTGCTCACTCATACGGTTCCTCCTTCGCTGTGGGACCGGCGCCGCACCAGCAGCGCCGCGTTGGACCCCATGAGACCGCGGCTGAGGACCAGTGCCGTGCCCAGCTCCGCGGAGCGCGCTCGGCCGGTCACCAGGTCCAGGTCGTGGCAGACGTCGAAGACATGGGGTGTGGGGGGAATCAGGCCGTCCTCCATCGCGAGGACGGCCGCCGCGGTGTCCAGCACGGGCGCGGCGCCCCAGCCCCGGCCGAAGCCGGTCTTGGGTGCCGTGACGGGCACCCGCCTGCCGTGCGCGCCGAGCGCGTCGGCGATCGCCAGTGCCTCGGCACGGTCCGCCTCGGGGACACCGAGCGCGTCCGCGAAGACCACGTCGACCTCCTCGGGGGCGCACCCGGCCTCGTTCAGCGCCCCTTGGATGGCGCGGGCCAGCCCCTCGCGGGAGTCGGCCCAGCGGGAGGCGCCGGTGAACGTGGCCGCGTGTCCGGCGATATGGGCCCTCACCCGCGCCCCCCGCTCGCGGGCCGTGTCCTCGTCCTCCACGACGAGCATCGCGCCGCCCTCGGCGGGCACGAACCCGCAGGCCGCCGACGTGAACGGCCGGTAGGCCCGGTCCGGGTCCCCGACGGTGCTCAGCTCCTCGTAACCGAGCTGGCAGACCACCGAGTACGGTGCGAGCGGCGCCTCGGTCGCCCCGGCCACCAGCACATCGGTGCCGCGCCGGACGGCCCGTGCCGCGTGCGCCAGCGCGTCCAGACCGCCGGCCTCGTCGGAGGCGACGACCCCGCACGGGCCCTTGAACCCGCGCCGGATGGAGATCTGGCCGGTGCTGGCCGCGTAGAACCAGGCGATGGACTGGTACGGCCCGACGAACCGGCTGCCCTTGCTCCACAGTTGCTGGAGCTCGCGCTGGCCGAACTCGCCGCCGCCGGAGCCGGCCGCGGTGACCACGCCCACGGAGTACGGCGACGCGTCGGTGTCGACCCGGCCGAGCCGGGCGTCGTCCAGCGCCAGGTCGGCGGCGGCCAGCGCGTAGTGGGTGAAGCGGTCGGTCTGGACGAGGTAGCGCTCCTCGACCGCCGCTTCCGGATCGAACTGGCGGACCTCGCCGGCCACTCGCAGCGGCAACTGCTCGCAGCCTTCCCGGGTGACCGGGCCGAGGGCGCTGATGCCTTCCTTGGTGGCCTTCCAGAAGGTCTCGGTGGAGGTTCCGTTGGGCGCGACCACGCCGATGCCGGTGACGGCCGCGCGCCGGGGACGTGCTGAACTCATCGTCTGCCCTCCCTCGGACGGTTCAGGACGACCGCGGACTGGAAGCCGCCGAACCCGCTGCCCACGGAGAGCACGCTGTCCAGCTTCCGCTCGCGGGCCTCCTTGGGGACGTAGTCCAGATCGCACTCGGGGTCCGGCGTCTCGTAGTTCGCCGTGGGCGGCACCGCCTGGTGGGCCAGCGCCAGCACACAGGCGACGAGCTCGATCGAACCGATCGCGCCGAGCGAGTGGCCCACCATGGACTTGATGGAGCTCATCGGCGTGACGTAGGCGTGCTCGCCCAGCGCCCGCTTCACGGCGGCGGTCTCGTGCCGGTCGTTCTGCTGGGTGCCCGACCCGTGGGCGTTGACGTAACCGATGGCCTCGGGGTCGAGCCGGGCGTGGTCGAGGGCGTGCTCGATGGCACGGGCCATCTCCAGGCCCTCCTTGGTCAAACCAGTCATGTGGTACGCGTTGCCGAACGTGGCGTAGCCGGAGAGCTCGCAGTACACACGTGCCCCACGGGCCCGCGCGTGCTCCAGTTCCTCCAGGACCAGAACCGCGCCGCCCTCGCCCATCACGAACCCGTCGCGGTCGGCGTCGAAGGGACGCGAGGCGTGCGCGGGGTCGTCGTTGTTCGGCGAGGTGGCCTTGATGGCGTCGAAACAGGCCATGGTGATCGGGGAGATCGGCGAGTCCGACGCGCCGGCGATGCAGACGTCGGCCCGGCCCTCCTCGATGGTGTGCAAGGCGTATCCGACGGCGTCGAGCCCGGAGGTGCAGCCGGTGGACACCGTCTGCACCGGGCCGCGTGCCTCGAAGCGCTCGGCCACCGCGGCGGCCAGCGTGCTCGGCGTGAACGCGCGGTGCAGATGCGCGCCCGCCTCGCGGTGGTCGACGTCCCAGCGCTGCCCGTGCCGGCTCACCAGGACGTAGTCGTGCTCCAGCCGGGTGGTGCCGCCGACCGCGGTGCCCAGACTGACACCGACCCGCCAGGGGTCCTCCCGGGCGAGGTCGAGCCCGGAGTCCTCGACCGCCTCGGCGCCGGCCACCAGCGCGAACTGGATGTACCGGTCGCACCGCGCGATCTCCTCCGGCCCCAGCCCGTGGGCCGCGGCGTCGAAGTCGCACTCGGCGGCGATCCGCGACCGGAGGCCGGACGGGTCGAAGAACGTGATGCCCCGCGTCGCCGTGCGTCCGTCGGCCAGCAGTCGCCAGAACGCCGGGACTCCGATGCCACCGGGGGCGACGACACCTATGCCGGTGACCGCGACACGCCTCCTCATGAGCGGACACGATTTCGTTCGGGCACCGGGTCGACCCGGGCCACGTCGGTCTCCTCGGTGTCCACATGACCGAGCGGCGGGCTCGGCGCCAGCGGTCCCAGGTGGAAGACGATGCGCGCCTCCTCGTCCCCGACGTTGCGGAAACGGTGCCGGACGTACGCGGGGATCATCAGCCCCTGTTCGGCCCGCAGCGGGTGGGGCTCGCCGTCCAGGTCCACCTCCAGCCGCCCGCACACCGCGTAGATGAACTCCTCGGAGTACGGGTGGTAGTGCTCGGCGATGCGGTCGCCGGGCTGGATGGTCGCCACGCCCATGAAGCCGCTGGTGGCGCCCACCGTGGCCGGGGTGAGCATGGCGCGCAGATCACCGCCGCGCCGGGTGTTGGGCTCGATCTCGCTGAGGTCGACGAGCCGGGGAGAGGGTTTGGTCACGACAATCTCCGATCAGGTTCGGCGACGACCCGTCGCCGCGGTCTGGCCGTCGGTGCGTCAGACGCCGGTGGGTCACGCGTCGGTGGGTCAGGCGTCGGGCGCGCTGCGGTCGGTGATGAGGTCCATCCGGGCGAGCGTGAGCAGGCGTGCCGCGGCGCCCTTCTTCAGCGCGGAGGCGTCGGCTCCGAGCGCTTCGGCGTCGAGGAGTTCCGGCAGTTCCGCCGCCCGGGCGCGGTCGTGCAGTCCGAACACCGGCGCCGGGTCGGCGTCGAGCCCGCCGCGCAGGTCGATCAGCCGGACCACCACGTCGTCGCGCTGGAAGATCGTGCTGCGCAGCACCGGGCTGTCCGGGTCGTCCGCGGCGGCCGCGTCCAGCTCCGCCAGCAGTTCGGCCAGCCGCATGCCGCGGCCCTCGCGGGCCGGATAGTACAGCGCGTGGCGTTCGGCGTCCGGGGTGTCCTGACCGTTCGTCACGTGGTGGACGGCGGGCAGCGCAGCCCTGGTGAAGAAGACCCGGGCGGACTCCGGGTCCTCGAGGTCCCGGTCCTGCTCCAGGTAGGGGTTGATGGCCTCCTCGACGGCCCGGACCTCGGGCTGGCGGGCCACGTGCCGCAGTGCGGCGAGCAGGTCGCCCCGTACCTCGACGGCGCGCACCACCCGGTTGCCGTGCATGAACAGCGAGGTGCGGCAGAGCCGGGTCGTGTCGTCCACGCGCGGCTCGGGAGAGGAGTAGTCGGCGAGGATCTTCGCGACGGTCTCCTCGCTGCCCGGCTTGACGGTGAACGTCAGCGCGTGGCGGATCACTCCGTCACCGATGCGGGGCGCGGCCTGGAGCCGGCGGCCGGCGGGGTCCGGCTGCGCCGAGGCGGCGCCGGTCTCGCGGACGATGTGGAAGCGCAGCGACCTGGTGTCCCGGACGCAGTTGTGCAGCGGCCGCACCATCTGCACGTGCTCCTCGCTGTTGACCCAGGTGAGGAACGGCGGGGCGCTCTCCCACTCGCTGGTGATGAGCCACTGCGAGGGGTTCTCGATGGACTGGCACAGCTGGTCGCTCACGTGTCCGGGAATCGAGGCGATCTGCTTGCACATCCGCTCGTAGGCTTCCAGGAACTCCTGCTGCGCGCCGTCGTACACGTCGACCAGCAGCACGACACGGAGCGGGGAACCGTCGAACACGGACTGCGAGATCGTCTGCGACACCTGGGGGGTCCGAGATTCCGCACGACGTTCGGAGGTTGTGGTCATCCGGGCACATCTCCTTCGCGGGGACAGAGGCCGACGCCGTCGCGAGATCGACGGCACCGTTCCTTGATCCTGTGCCCGCCCTCCGAAGAGTGCGACTTGTGTGTACTCCGTCAGTGGCTTGTGCGTACTCCGTCAGTGGTGGGGGCGCGCCGCCGGGCGGGTCCGCTCAGGCGAGATGCGCGAAGACCACCAGGTTCTCCGTGTAGTCCCGGACCTTGCGGTCGTAATCACCCGCACAGGTGATCAGCCTCACCTGCGGCTGGGCGGTGTCGCCGTACACGCGCTCGTTGGGGAAGTCCTTCTTGGAGAAGGTCTCCGCGCTGTCGACGACGAAGGTCGCGCGGCGCCCGTCGGCCCGGTCCACCTGGAACCTGTCGCCCTTCTCCAGCTCCCCGAGGCGCACGAACACGGCCGGCGAGGTCGCCGTGTCGACGTGTCCGGCGATGACCGACGTGCCGGGCTCCCCGGGGGAGGGGCCGTCGGCGTACCAGCCGACGAGGTTGATGTCGTCGGCGGGCGGGGGCTCGAGCTGTCCCGAGGCGTCGATGTCCAGGTCCGTGAAGGGGGCGTTCACCGCGATCTTCGGGATGCGCAGGCGCAGGGGCTTCGAGCGGGCCAGGCCGTGCGCCGAGGGCCGAGCCGCGGGCCCGGTGCGCGTGGTGGCCGGCGCGGTGGTGGCGGGTGTGGCGGCCGGCGCGGGGAGCGCGGGCCCGGTGGCCCGGGCGGGGGCGGGTGGTGCGGCGTCGGCGGGGGGCCCGTCCTCGCCGCCGAACACGGTCATGGTCACGATGACACAGGCGACGGCCGTCATGACCAGCGCCGTGGCCCGGGACGATCGCGGCTTCTGCGGGTCCTTGTCGCCATCGGTGCGGGAAGGGGGACGAGCTGCCATCGGACACCACCTCATCTGGACACGGCAGCGCAGCTGACTGGTCTGTGGGGACGTGCGGCAGGGCCGCCACGCGGCTGACGCGTGGCGGCCGCCGCGGCTATCGCATCCGGCATGGTCAGGCGATGATTCCGGCCGTCTTGCGACGGCGGACCGCGTACAGTCCGGTTCCGGCGACGGCCAGGACGGCCAGCCCGCCCGCGGTCACCGTAGGCGCGGCGAGCGCGCCGCCGCCGGTGTGCACGCCACCGCGGGGCTTCTCGTGGCCACCGCCCCAGGAGCTCTCCGAGCTCTCATCGCCCTTGCTCCAGGGGCGCTCCGCCTTCTTCTCCTCGGTCCAGGACTCCGGCTTCTCACGCCCGTCGTCGGTGGGGAGGGTCACCGAGGAGAGGGCACCGCCGCCGGCGTGCACGCCGCCACGGGGCGAGTCGTGCCACTTCTCCTTGCCCCAGTGCTTCTTGTGCTCCGCCTTCTTCTCCTCGGTCCAGGACTCCGGCTTCTCACGCCCGTCGTCGGTGGGGAGGGTCACCGAGGAGAGGGCACCGCCGCCGGTGTGCACGCCGCCACGGGGCGAGTCGTGCCACTTCTCCTTGCTCCACTCCTTGCCGTGCTCCTTCTTCCACTCCTTGCCGTGCTCCTTGCCGTAGGAGGAGGAGCCGGCATCGTCGGCCGCGTAGGCGCCGGGGGCACCGAGCACGAGGACGGCGGAGGCCGCCGCGGTGGCCAGCAGCGTGCATGCGGAACGCATCTGACTTCCTTTCCGTCTGGGGCGGACGTGGCTGACGCTGTATCAGCCGGGAGGATTTCCGCCCCGACGTGATCCACCGTCAGCCCGGATCGCGACGGCCGCCACTCGAGACGATCAGCAGAGTGACGGCCGTCCTCCGTCCGGGTTCCTCAGCCCATGGCGAGGATCGTTTCGAGGACTTGACGGAGCGTCGACTCGGGGTCCCCGACCGGGCCCGTGGACCGCCAGGCGACGAACCCGTCGGGCCGCACGAGCACGGCTCCCCCGGCCGCGACGCCGTGCCGGTCCGCCCAGTCGACGTCGTCCTCGCAGGTCAGCTCGCCGCCTGCGCCGATCTGGTACGACGTCAGCGGAACCGTCAGCTCGTCGCCGAGGCGTACGGCGCTCTGGTGCCAGCCGCTCGGGTCGCCGGAGTCGCTGAGCAGCACGAGGGACTTCTCGTAGAGGTCGAGCGTGGAGACGCGCCGGCCCCGGTGACGCAGCCACATGTGCGGTGCCCTGCTGCCGGGTTCACCCGTCAGGTCCAGCCCGTCGGGGACCACGGGTGCCTCGGGGGCGCCGCCGAGCACGGCTCCCCGGCGGTAGCGGTAGCCCAGCGCGACGTTGAGGATGCCGCGCTGCGGGCCACCGCCGCCGCCCGCCGCGGGCGGTGGGGCGAAGCCGGGGTGGCTGTGTTCCACCGAGCGCACGGCGGCGCGGGCGCTGGTCGCCTCCGCCACCGGGCGGCGCTCGGCGTCGTAGGTGTCGAGCAGCCCGTCCCCGGCCCAGCCGCCGAGCACGGCGGCCAGTTTCCAGGCGAGGTTGTGCGCGTCCTGGATGCCCGTGTTGGAGCCGAAGGCCCCGGTGGGCGACATCTCGTGGGCCGAGTCGCCGGCCAGGAGGACGCGCCCGGACCGGTAGCCGCGGGCGACACGCTGGGCGGCGTGCCAGGACGCCTTGCCGGTGATCTCGACGTCCAGGTCCAGGTCACCGACCGCGCGTCGGATGTGCTCGACGCAGCGCTCGTCGGTGAACTCCTCCATGGTCTCGCCGCGTTCCGGGTGCCAGGGGGCGTGGAACACCCAGTTCTCGCGGTTGTCCACCGGCAGCAGAGCGCCGTCGCCGTCCTCCCCGGTGAGGTAGCAGACGATGAAGCGGCGGTCGCCGACGACATCGGCGAGACCGCGGGAGCGGAAGGTGATGCTGATGTTGTGGAAGAGGTCTCCCGGGCCGCTCTGTCCGATGCCGAGCTGCTCGCGGACAGGGCTGCGCGGACCGTCGGCCGCGACCAGGTAGTCCGCGCGGAGGGTGGTGTGCTCGCCGGTGTCCCGGCTCTTGACCACGGCGGTGACACCGTCGTCGTCGGCGTCGAAGGACATCAGTTCGGTGTTGTAGCGCAGGTCGCCGCCGAGTTCGCGGGCGTGCTCGAGCAGGACCGGTTCGAGGTCGTTCTGGCTGCACAGGCACCAGGAGCTCGGGCTGAAGCGGGCCAGTCCGCCGCCCGGGTCGATCTCCCGGAACAGCCAGTCGCCCTCGTCGCCCACCAGGGTGGGGGTCTGGAGGATGCCGTGGTTGTCGGCGAGGGTGGCGGCGGCGTCGCGGATGGCCTTCTCGGTGCCCGCCACGCGGAACAGTTCCATCGTGCGGACGTTGTTGCCGCGGCCCCGGGGGTGGATCGAGGTGGCGGCGTGCCGCTCGACCAGGGTGTGCGGCACGCCGAGCCGGCCCAGGAACAACGAGGTCGACAGGCCGACCAGGGAACCGCCCACGATCAGGACGGGGACGCGGTGTGCTGTTGGGGCGGTTGGGTCGTCTTGTGCGGTCATCTCTCGCCTCCGGCGGGTCGAGTCGCGGATGTCGGCCGGGTCCGGCCGGACCTCATTCATCCCCCGCCCGACCGGCGGCGGCCGCCGCGTCACCCGCTCAACTCGCCGGATTCGCTGTGTCGGCGGCATGCCGGACGCGGCGGCCGGGGGGTCCCCGGCGCCGGGCGGGCGGTCGCCGCAGGGCGACGGATCGTCGACAGGGGCCCTGCGTCGTGGGCGACTGACAGTCAGCAGGGCCGTCAAGGCAGGGCGACGGGGTGTCAGCAACGGTCGACGCCGTGGGGCGACAGTTCGTCAGCAGGACTCGGCTCAGCAAGTCGACGGATCGTCAGCAGGGCTCGGCTCGCGAGGGCGACGGTGCGCCGGCAACGCCCGGCCCCGTGGCGCGACGGATCGTCAGCACCGCCCCGTGTCGTTGTGCGACGGATCGTCAGCGGCGGCCGGTGGGCGCCGCACCCCGCGCGACCGGCACCTGCAGCTTCCGGGGCAGCATGGTCAGGGTCACCACCGCACCGAGGGCGTAGAGGCCCGCCGAGGTCGCGAAGGCCGCGTGGTAACTCTTCAGCGTGGCCTCGGCCATGAGCTGCGGCGTGGGTGTCTTCCCGGCGAGCTGGTCCGCGACCGTGCCGGCGGCGATCGTGCTGAGGAGGGCCGTGCCCAGGGAGCCGCCGACCTGCTGCATGGTCTTGATCAGCGACGAGCCGACGCCGATGTCGGCCGGATCGATCCCGGCCGTCCCCAGGTTGATGGACGGGGACATGATGAGCCCCATCCCGACGCCGAAGACGATGAGCGCGGGCAGCACGTATGTGGCGTAGGGACTGGTCTCGGACAGCCGGGTCAGTCCCGCCATGCCGCAGGCGGCCAGCACCATGCCGGTGGACACCAGGACCCGGAAGCCCGCCTTCGGCAGCAGGACGATGTTGCTGACCATCGAGGTGGTGGTGATGGAGAGGGCCATCGGCAGGAAGGCCAGTCCGGTCATGACGGGGCGATAGCCCATGGTGTGCTGGAAGTAGTACGTGAGGAACAGCAGGACGCCGAAGATGCCCGCGCCCCCGATGAGCAGGGCGAGGAACGCGGTGCCGCGCACCCGGTCGAGGACGATGCGCAGCGGCAGCAGGGGGTGCGGCGTCCGGGTCTGCCACCAGACGAACGCCACGACGAGCACGGCCCCGGCGGCGAGGAAGCCCCAGGTGCGCGGGGAGCTCCAGCTGGCGGAACCCGCGCCGGACAAGCCGTAGACGAAGCAGAACAGGCCGGAGGAGGCCAGGACCGCGCCCGGCAGGTCCAGCTCGGGTCTGCGGCCGGTGGGGCGCGGCCTGATCAGCACCAGGGCGCCCAGGCCCGCGATCGCGGCGAAGACGAGGTTGACGTACATCGTCCAGCGCCAGTTCAGCCCGTCCGTCAGGACTCCGCCCAGGAGCAGGCCCACTCCCCCGCCCGAGCCGGCGATGGCGCCGAAGACGCCGAACGCCTTGCCCCGCTCGGCCGGGTCGGTGAACGTCGTGCTGAGCAGGGCCAGCGCGGCGGGCGCCAGCAGCGCGGCGAACAGGCCCTGGAGCACCCGGCCGGTGACCAGCACACCGAAGGTCGTCGCGGCACCGCCGAGTGCGGAGGAGAGGGCGAAGCCGGTGAGCCCGATGAGGAAGGTGCGGCGGCGCCCGAACATGTCCCCGAGGCGGCCGCCGAGCAGCAGCAGGCTGCCGAACGCCATCGCGTAGGCGGTCACCACCCATTGCCGCCCGCTGTCGGAGAACCCGAGGTCCGTCTGCGCCGAGGGCAGCGCGATGTTCACGATGGTGGCGTCCAGCACCACCATCAGCTGGGCCACGCCGATGGTGGCGAGGATCCACCACCGCCGGGGGTCGGACACGGGGTCGGTGGCCGTCAGTACCGGCTTGGGCGACGGCGCGGAGTCGGTGGGGTCTGTGTGCATGTGGGGCTGCTCCCAGGCCGGGACGGGTCGGAGTGCTGGTGACACCGGATCAGGTCGCGGTCGGCCGCGTCGACGTCAGGAGTCGACGGCGCTTTCCCCGCCCACGGGACATCGTCGAAGGACAGCTCGTCGAAGTGGGCAGTCCGTTTGATCCTACTTGGCAGTACATTGACCCTTTTATCAGTCATCTCGGTCCGGACCGAGGAGGCGAGGCGTGCTGCGGGACGAGCCGCCGTTCCCTGAGGGCGGGTCACAAGGCGCCGCGTGCGCGGCATCAGCTGCTCCGGGAGCGGTGGCGAGAGGGGACGGGTTCGCGACGAAGCCGAGGAACACCACCGTCACGATCAGCGCTGCCCGGGTGATCACCCGGCCGGTGACCGCCATGCCGCGTGCCACCGACCCGGTGGTGTCCCCGGTGGCCTTGGCGCTCCTCGCCGTCGTAACGGACCCATGTGCCTTCGGGAGCGATCGCCTGGCCGTCGACGAACTCGCCGGACGGAGTCGGGCACGGGTTCTCGACATGACCGACGGAAAGTTTTCCGGGAATCCCCGGAGGAGCGGATTCGGCCGTGTGAGCTCTCCCGAGACGGCGTCGGTCACCGGCCGCGTCCCGCCGCCCAGGTCCCTACGCCGACGGCGCCCGCAGTCCGTCCACGATCAGGGTGAGGATCCGGGCCGCCCGCTGTTCCCTCCCCCGACGGATCGATCCGCCGCAGGACGCCGAGCTGGAGCAGGACGTCCCCGGGGTCGAGGCCGGGCTTGAGGGTGCCGTCCGCGGCACCGGTCTCGAGCAGGAGCGAGCGGGCCCGGAGGAACGGCTCGTGGCGCTGGTCGTCCCGGTCGCCGTCCGCCGCCGCGTGGATCACCTCGGCGACGCCGGTCCTGAGCCGGCCGTAGTGCGCGACCTCGGCGGACCATCCGCGCAGGCCTCGAGCGGAGGGTGCTCGCCGAGGAGGGCCGGCACGCGGTCGGTCAGGCGCTGGATCTCGTGCCGGTACAGCTCCACGGTCAGGGCCTTTCTGGTCGGGAAGTGGCGGTAGAGCGTCCCGACCCCCAAGCCCGCCTGCCGGGCGATCTCCGTCGGCGAGGCGGAGCCCGACCCGGCGAGGCTCTCCCGGGCGACGGCCAGGACGCGCCGCCGGTTCTCCCGGCGTCCCGGCGGACGGGCTTCGCGGGCGGCGACGGGTTCACGGACGGGCCCTCCAGTCGGGCGGACCTGCTGGACGGAGGGGCCTCCGTCACGTCGGTGAGGGCCTGGCGGAGGGGCCTCCGCCTCGATTCTGGCGCACCCGGCCCCGTCCCACCCTCAAAGCCGCGGTCCGCCCTCGCCTCCGGCGGGCATGCACAGCGCGTCCGGACGCGCACGGAGCGCGAGCATCCCGCCGGGCGGGCGCTCTCCGCGCCGCCTCCACCAGGGCGACCGGAAGCCCGAACTCACGCACGACCCGAGCCGGTTCGGCACTCCCTCGACGCTCCGCACGTCCGGCACCGCACCGGGCACGGTCGTGCCCACCGGGGAGCGTGAGCCCGCTGTCTGGTCGGAGGCACGCGGTGGTGCGACTCTAAGAGGTGAGGGGGTCCCGAGGCAGGACGACCCTGGAGGACCGATGGGCCGAGACGTCCCGGCGATGGTCTTCACGCGTGAGGACCGCCGCCGGTACCGGATCAAGATGCAGGCGTGCCTGGACGCGTTCGCGCAGATGCTGCGCGAGGAACGGTTCGAGACCGAGCGGCCCCAGGTGGGGCTGGAGATCGAGCTGAACCTCGTCGACGACGCGGCGGAGCCGGCCATGCGCAACACCGACGTCCTGGAGTCCATCGCCGATCCCGCCTGGGCCACCGAGCTGGGCCGGTTCAATCTGGAGATCAACATCCCGCCCAGGGGTCTGACCGCGGGCGGCCCCGACGCCTGGGAGTCGGAGATCCGCGACGCGCTGAACCACGCGGACGAGCGGGCCCGGGAGGTCGGCGTACAGCTGGTCATGATCGGCCTCCTGCCCACGCTGCGCCAGGAGGACGTGGGCGAGGGCGCGCTGTCGGACAACGCGCGCTACCGCCTGCTCAACGACCAGATCTTCGCGGCCCGCGGCGAGGATCTGCTGATCGAGGTGACCGGCGTCGACCGGCTGCGGACGTACGCGGACACGATCACCCCGGAGGCGGCGTGCACCAGCACGCAGTTCCATCTCCAGGTCGCCCCGAGCCAGTTCCCGGCCTACTGGAACGCGGCGCAGGCCATCGCGGGGGTGCAGATCGCGCTGGCGGCGAACGGTCCGTTCCTCTTCGGCCGGGAGCTGTGGCACGAGACCCGTATCCCGCTGTTCGAGCAGGCCACCGACACCCGCCCGCAGGAGATCAAGGAGCAGGGCGTACGGCCCCGGGTGTGGTTCGGCGAGCGGTGGATCAACAGCGTCTTCGACCTCTTCGAGGAGAACGTGCGCTACTTCCCGGCGCTGCTGCCGCTGAGCGACGAGGAGGACCCGCAGGAGGCCCTGAACCGCGGTGACATCCCGGAACTGTCCGAACTCACCCTCCACAACGGCACGATCTACCGGTGGAACCGGCCCGTGTACGCCGTCGCGCAGGACCGGCCGCACGTGCGGGTGGAGAACCGGGTGCTGCCCGCCGGCCCCACGGTGGCCGACACGCTCGCCAACGGGGCGTTCTACTACGGCCTGACGCGGGCGCTCGTGGAGGAGGACCGGCCGGTGTGGTCCCGCATGTCCTTCGCCGCCGCCGAGGACAATCTGCACACGGCGGCGCGTGACGGCATCGAGTCCAGCGTGTACTGGCCCGGGGCGGGCGAGGTGCCCGTGCCCGAACTCGTCCTGCGGCGCCTGCTGCCCCTCGCGCACCGGGGCCTGGAGCACTCCGGCATGGACGCGTCCTGGCGGGAGCCGCTGCTCGGCATCATCGAGCAGCGGTGCGTGGCCGGGCGCAACGGCGCCACCTGGCAGAAGGAGATGGTCCACCGCTTCGAGGACCACGACCACGTCAGCCGCCACGAGGCCCTGCGCCGCATGACCGGGCAGTACATCGACTACATGCATCTCAACGCGCCCGTCCACACCTGGCCCGTCGACTGATCCGGTTTCATCAACACCCCTGCCTCTACCGGGTGTTGAATGGGACGAGGGCGGGACGGCCGACACCGGGCCCGCCGCAGTCCGGAGGGAACCGGGGAGGGCAGCAGGTGGATCCGTTACGGGTGCTGGCCGCGGTGGCGGCCTCCTGGGAACGGCTGGGACCGCATCTGAGGGACCTGCCGGCAGAGGCCGGAGCACGGTTGGCGCAGGCCCTGGAGGAGCTGCGCGCGGCAGAGGGCCGTCCGGACGCGCTGCGCGACGCCGCCGACACCGCCGCGCGACTGGTCCTCGGGGCCCTGCCGCCGCGGGAGAGAGGCGGGCTGGACACCGGGGACGGCGGCCGGTACACCGACGGCACCGGGCACCCCGCCGTCCACGGCTTCACCGCCGCCGACCTCGCCGTGCTGCTGATCGACGGCAGCCGCATGGTCGGCCCCGTGCTCGGCCCCGTGCGCGCCCGCCTGCTCGCGCAACCAACGCTGCGGGACGCGGAACTGCGCGTCCGGGGCGGCGATCCGGCGGCCGGCGGTCTCATCCGGCTGGCCGGGCCCGGGGGACACGCGCTGCTGCCGAGCTTCCAGTTCCGCGCGGACGCGCTGCCGTGGCAGGTCGTACTGGAGGTGAACGCGCTCCTCGACTCGGAGCGGGACCCGTGGGGCGCGGCCGACTGGTGGCTGTCGGACAACACCTGGCTGCGCACCGCGCCCGCGGCACTGCTGGGCGCGGCGCGGGACGGGGAACTGGTCGGCGCCGCACGGTCGTTGCTGGAGGAGGACTGAGGTGCCCAACGTCCCTCCGCCGGCCGCCCTGCCCGGCACCCCCACGAAGGTCACCCTGCCCGAGGGCACTCCCCTGTTCCGGGTGCACGGTTCCGCCCGGTCCGCCACCGCGTTCAACCCGCTGCCCGCCGACCGGCTCTACGGCGGCGGGCGCTTCGACGGGACGGAGAGCCGGCCCTACACCTATCTGTACGCGGGGCTCGAACCCGCGGCGGCGGTGTGCGAGGTGCTGCTGCGGTCGGTGCCGTTCGCCCCGGACGGCGGTCCCCGGCTGCTGCCGCGCGCGGGAGTCGTGCGCAAGAGCTTCTCGTTCCTGAGGCTGGCGGCCGATGTCACGGTGGTGTCGCTGATGTCGGGCGCCGACCTCGCCTCGGTGGGGCAGGACGCCTGGCTGGTGCAGGCGGAGGCCGCCGAGTATCCGTGGACGCGGAACTGGGGGCACTGGATCCGCGACCGGACCGAGCCGTGGGCGCAGGGCTTCGTGTGGCCGTCCAAGCGGGAGCCCGCCGACCGGGCGGTGATCCTGTTCGGCGACCGCTGCGCGACGGACGCGGTGGCCGGGTCCGGGGCGCCCGCCGTCGACTTCGCCACCCCGGACGGCGAGGACTGGCTGAACTCGCTGCTCGCGCCGTACCACGCCCGCGTCGCGCCCTGAGCGGCCCGCGTGGCCGGCCGGGTCGTGAGGCCGACCGGTTCGTCAGGCCGGGTCGCGGTCCGGCCCGCCCGCGACGCACGGTCGGTCGGCGGGCGGTATCACCGTGCGCAGCGGGATGGTCCGGGTCGCCCACTGGCCCGGCCCCGACGCCGGAGCCTCCCCCATGTGCCGGTCGCCCCGGCCGGGCGGGGTGAGACGCAGCATGCCGTCGTCCCCGGCGAGCGGGGAGAGTCGGTCGTCGTCGTTCTCAGGGTCCCAGGGCGGCAGATGGAACGGCCCGGTGTTCAGCTCGCCTTCCGCCACGATGAGTTTGAGCCAGTCCCGGACCTGCGCCCCGGGGCGGGCGCGGTGCGCGGGGACGGTCAGCGCCACCGGCCGGTCGTCGAGCGCGAATCCCGTCCGGCCGGGCCCGACGAAGTGCCCCGGGTACAGGTCGGTATGACCGGCGTAGTCGTCGGTGAGGTTCAGCAGCACGCACCACAGCTTCCGCGTGGCGGAGCGGTTGTGGAGGCGGACGGACAGCCAGGGCTCCTGAGGCAGACCGGACGGTGTGCGGCCGTAGCCGCAGACGATCTCGCCGCCGCCGTCGGGCAGGAGGGGGCTCGGGCCGTCGGAGCTCCAGGGTCCGTCGTAGGTCCAGGGGCGGATCTCGACACGGACCAGGTCGGCGAGGGGTGAGACCGGGTTGTCCAGGGTGAGCAGTTGGTGCCAGCGGGTGAGGTGGTGCAGGCAGGCGACGACCCGTCGGGCGTCCCGCGGCCCGCCGAGCGGCAGCGGCGCCACGGCGGCCGAACCGTCGCGCCGCAGGAGCCGCGCGGCGAGGCCGGGCCCCGGCCCCGGCCCCGTCTCCGTCTCCGTCTCCGTCTCCGGAGACACGACGACCCGCAGCAGCAGCCCGGCGCCGGAGCCCGCCTCGTCCACCAGCCGCAGCAGGGGTGACGGCCGGCCCTCGGGGCCCGCCGACGCGATGGCCTCACGGACCGACCCGGCGGCGCGGCGGGCGGCCTCGGAGCCGTCCGGCGTCTCGACGCGGACCTGGGTGGGCGGCAGCGCGAGCGCCGACAGCGCCACCGGGTAGACCCGGCGGCGGTCCGGTACCCAGCCCACGGGGGCGACTTCGGTCCGGTCGGAGAGGACGGACCGGGCACGGAGGATCCGGGGTGCGGCGCCGGACGGGAGGACAGATGCCGTGGAGGACACGACACCAGGCGCCGTGACAGGTGCGGCGCCGGTCGCGGTGACCGGCGCCGTGGCGGACTCGGAGCCGGTCGGGGTGACCGTGAACTCCACGCCTTCCGGACCGTCGCCGCCGCTCAGCCCGTGGACGCGGCCGCAGTCGACCTCCCAGCCGCGCGGGCCGTTGCGCAGCAGGTGCGGGCCGCGGGACCGGGCGACCGCGCCGCCGAGGAAGGGCTGGTCGGCGATGCCTCCGGGCTGCGGCGGGAACAGGACCGGGTGCTGGTCGGCACGCTCGGTCTGGACCAGGCAGTGGGCGGCCGCCAGCAGCTCGCGGTAGGTCGCGTCCGGCCCCGCCGCGCGCAGGGCCGTCAGCAGGGCGTGCGTGAACACGCCGTGCGGGACGCCGTCGAAGTCCCGCTCGTAGGAGAGTTCGTCGAGACGGCCGGCGGCGAGCAGCACATGACCGGCGGCCGGTGCTCCGGACGTCACGGCGGACCCGCGCCCGTCGGGCGGCGCGCCCCACCAGGCGGCGGGCGGCTCGTAGCGGGCGGTGAGGCCGGCGGGCAGACGGGTGCCGCCGCCGGAGAAGCAGCAGTCGAGGACGGCGGCGACATGCGCGCCCCGAGCGGCGACCGTGTCCAGCAGCGCGCCCAACTCCTTGTCGGTCAGCGGGCGGCCGCCCTGCAGAGGGCTGTCCGCGCAGACCAGGGCCTGGTAACGGCCGGTCGCCTCGACGCGGTGATGCGCGGGCAGCACGGCCGCGTAGTCGGTGCCGTGGCCGGAGAACCAGAACAGCGCCGTGTCACCCGGCCCGGCGGCGCCGAGATGGCCACGGACGGCTTCGACGACGGCGTCGGTGGTCGCCTCCCCGTTCCGCAGGAAGCGGGGCTCGAAGGTGCCCTCGCCCAGCGTGCCGAGCAGACCCGCGGCCGCTTCGACGTCGTTGACCGCGCCCCGCAGACTCCGGTGCGGCAGCGGATAGGCGTCGATCCCCACGAACAGCGTGTACACGGTCCCCATGGCGGGATTCTCGCAGGCGAAGGCCCCGGGTTCGGGTCACAACCCGGCCACTGGCAGGGCGAGTTCGGGGCGCCCGTCACTGGCCGAGGTGGGTGAAGCCCGCCCACCCCCGCAGGTCGTCGGGGTTCACGGAGCGGACCTGGGCGGCGAGTTCCGGCGGCATGGTCCGCGGGGCCCGCCGGTCCGGGTCCAGCATCCACAGCTGGGCCAGGCGCAGCGCCGCGGCGGGCCGGGCTCCCTCGGCGTGGAGATAGTGGTGGACCATGAACATCAGGTACGACGTGGCCTCGTCCGGCACCGGCCACAGCGAGCCCAGCACCGACCTGGCGCCGTCCACCAGGAAGGCCGTCGACAGCGAGAACGCCTCGTCGTAGCCGCGTCCGGACACATGGGTGGTGCAGGCCGCCAGCGACACCAGCCCCAGCCGGGCGGGCCGGTCGCGGCGCTGGGCGTGTTCGGTGAGCTGCTCGGCGGCGAGCGTGCCGCCCGCGAGGTGGAGCTGCGAGGTCCGGGCGGCTGAGCCGGGGAGCACCTCGGCGTGGCAGGCGAGGTGCAGCACCCCGCCCGGGGACAGGGAGCGCAGCCGCAGCCAGCCCAGGAGCTCGGCGGGAGTACCGCAGCCGGTGGCCGGGCCCGCGGTGGGGCGTCCGAGGTAGGGGGCGGCGCGGTAGAACGCGGTGTGCAGGGCGGCGGCCTCCCGCCCGGCGTGGGGCAGGTCGCCGGTCGGGTTCCCGACGACCAGTGCCGGTCCGTCGAGGGGCACCGGTGCGCGGCCCATGACCTCGCAGAACAGCCGTGCCGAGGCGGCGTAGGAGAGGACGGCGTCCTGGACGGCGTACCGGTACGGACCGCCGGGCGCGCGGGTACGGGCGGCGTGCCACGGTACGGCGGCGAGGGCGCCCATGGGGACCAGCACCACCCTGGGCGGCCGGGTGGCGCCCTGGGCGCGCAGATGGGCGAGCAGCGGCTCGGTGACGGCGTGCGAGGCCCAGTCGCAGACGGCCTCCAGGGCGTGGCGCTCGACGCGTCGGCGGGCGCCGGGAGCCGGGGCCGTTGGACCGCCGACGGGGCCCATGACCCTGCCGCCGGAGGGCGTGCCCTCGCCGAGGTGGGCGGTGAGCGCGGGGGCGTCCGCGGTGAGTCCGGACAGGTGCACCACGCTCGTGCGCCCGTCGGCGTGGACGGCGACCGCGCAGCCGCCGCGCGCGGAGGTTCCGGTCCCCTCGCCCGGCACCAGGTAGACCAGGGCGTCCGCCCCGGTCCGGCGCAGGGCGGCGGCGATGTCGGGGAGGGCGGGCGGGGTGAGCAGACGGCCGGCGCCGGTTCCGGGGTCGGCGGACATCAGGTCCTCGGTCCCGGCCAGGACCTGGAGCACGCGGTGGCGGAGGTCGCCGGGGATGCCCTCGCCCTGCCCGGCGCCGTCCTCGGCGGCCGCGGCCCGCCACTCGGCGGCGAGGTCGGGGTGCCCCACGGCGGTCAGCCGGTCGGGCACGGTGCCCGCGGCGGAGGCCGCGTGCAGGACCAGCCCGCGGCCGGCGTCCAGCGCCTGGACGGCCTCGTCC
This sequence comes from Streptomyces sp. NPDC005017, assembly GCF_042873115.1. Lineage (NCBI taxonomy): Bacteria > Bacillati > Actinomycetota > Actinomycetes > Kitasatosporales > Streptomycetaceae > Streptomyces > Streptomyces sp. NPDC005017. The sequence continues at coordinate 84,106 of NZ_JBIALD010000016.1, forward strand.
AGGGAGCCGTCGGCGAGGCACCAGCGGGCGACCATCAGGGCGTGCGACGCGGAGAGGGTGAGGGTCTCGGCCGTGTACTGCGCGCGGGACTGGAGCAGGACCTGCCAGGCGTGGCCGCGCAGCGCCCGGAGCCCGAACTCGCGGCTGCGGGGGCGGAGTTCGGGCCGTCCGCCACGCCGGGCGGTGGCAGCGGCGCGATAGGCCTCGGCGAGCTGGGCCGCCGCGATCGCCCAGCCGAAGTGGCCGGGATGGGCCGCGAGGCGCACCGCCTCCTCGGACCAGTGGAGGGACTCGTCGAGGTCCTTCCGGTCGTGGTCCGCGCGGTACCTGCGCAGTTGCAGCGTGGCCAGGGAGTGGGCGAAGCGGACGCCGTTGCCGCCCTCGTAGGCGGGGTCGAGCGCGAGGGCCTCCCGCAGCAGCGCGATGGCGTCGTCGAGCCGGCGGGCGTCGGGTGTGCGCATCACCCGCAGTCCGAGTGCCAGACCGGCCAGCCCCAGGGCCTCGGCCCGGTCCCGTGGCGTCAGCGGAGCCGCCTCCCGTCGCACCCGGGCGGGGTCGATGTCGTCGTCACCGCGTTCGGCACGAGGGTCGAGGAACCCGTGCGCGGAGGCGAACGCGTCCAGCAGCATGGCCACTCTGGGGCGCAGGGCGTCCTCGGCCGGAAGGCGGTCCCGGGCGTCCCGCAGCTGCGCCGCCGCCGAGGCCAGTGCCGCGATGTCGCTCACCGCGAGGGCCTGACGGGCTCGGAGCAGGGCGTGCTGCACGGCCGCGAACACCCGTGTGTACGTGGTCACCGCCGGGTCGGCGCGCAGCCGGTCCAGCTCGGCCGCGGCCCGGGCGAGGGCGTCCTGCGTGCCCCGGACCTGTGCCTTGAAGGAGACCGCGGCGATACGGCAGGCCTCCCGGCTGCCGCGCAGCCCCTCGTCCTCGGCGGCGGCGTCCGGCCTGGCCAGGGCGGTGTCGAAGTGGTCCAGCGCGACCTGGAGCTGCTTCTCGTCGTAGGCGTGTCCGCCGGCGGTCAGCGCGGTCTGCCCGGCCGCCATGTGCAGGCTCGTCAGGAGGGGGTCCCGCGGCGGGACGTCCGCCATGGCCGCGCCCAGCTGGTCGAGCAGCCCGGCCGCGGTGGGGCTGATGCCCAGTTCGCCGAAGGACGGCGAGAAGAAGGCCACCAGCGGCAGGGCCAGGGCGCGCAGCCGGGCGGGCGCCCCGGCCCGGTGACCGCGTTCGATGACCCGCTGGATGTCCTCGCCCGCGGGCCCGAAGCTCGTCAGGCCCAGCTGCAGGCCTCCCTCCTCGCCGTCGGCGCCCGGCTCGGCCATGGACCGCCGGAACGCCTCGGCCGCCGTCCGGCCCGCGAGCACGACGGGGTCATCCGGCAGCTCCGGCAGGTGTCCGGCGCGGACCCGGACTCCTCTCAGGTAGCCGCGGGTGGCTTCCACGTAGGTGCGGACGCCGGGCGGGCAGCCGGTCGTGGAGAGGACCTCGGTGTACGCGTCCTCGGTGGCGCGCAGCTCCCCGGCGCCGAGGGTGTCGAGCGAGACGACCTGCCATCCGACGGCGAGGTCCATCAGCACGCTCCAGCGGTCGGGGGCGTCCCGCGGCCAGCGCTCCGCCACCTGCCCCAGCACGGCGAGCGCCCGGCGGGCGTCCGCCGACCGGGTCTGCTCGATGGCCCGCTCGCGCAGCAGCCGCCCGTAGACCCTCAGCAAGGACAGCGGGTACTCCGCGAGCAGGGGGCTGTCGACCGGCAGGCCGTCCAGTTGCGCGAGGGCCAGCGCGATGTCCTTCGGGTCACGGTCCTCCCGGGCCGGCTGGACGCGCAGGAGGAGCAGACGGGCGAACTGGGCGCGGGCGACGGGGAACCAGCGGTCCTGGCACTCCGTGGAGTTCTCGCCGTCGGCGACCGCTCGCCGGACCTCGGCCACCGCCCGGTCGAGGTCGGCGTCGACGGCCGTACGGTCGTAGCGGCGGGCGTACTGCTGCCCGTAGTGGAACCGGAAGAAGGCCGACTGGCCCATCGGCCCGGGTACTCCGTCGAGTGCCTCGCCGAGCTGGGTGATCGCCGCTTCGGTGTCGGCCGGGTCGCCGGTGCTGAGGTAGCGGGTGCCGTAGGCGATGCCCAGCCGGGCGCGGACCTGGCGGGTGATCTCGTCGCCCGGGGGCAGGACGGCCGCGGCGGCTTCGAGACGGCGGACGGGTTCGGCGAGGAGGGCGCCGATGCGCTCCGCGGGCATTCCGGGTTCGACGGCCGCCTCGTAGCGGGCCCAGTGCAGCTGTCCGAGGATGCCGCTCCAGGTCGGTGCGTCGGGGTGGCCGGGGGTGTCGGTGAGTGCCCGGTCGACGGCCTCCAGCGCGGCTTCGCGGTCGCGGGGGTCGCCCCGGCGGTCGGAGAGCTCCGCGAGCCACAGGCCCATGGCGACCCGTGCCGCCGAGGCGTCGGGACCGCCGCCGTCCGCGTGCCCGTCCAGCTCCGCCCTGGTCTCGCTGATCCACTCGCGCAGTTCGTCGTCGGACGCGGCGTCGAGGTCCGCCTCCGCGGTCTCCTGTCCGGCGGTGCCGTCCGTCATCCCCCGTACTCCGTCCCGGGGCGCCTTCGCCCCCGCGACCAGTGAACCTCAACTCCGCTGCCCACGGCGGTCGTTCGCGGGTCGGCGGCCGGTCGGAAACCGGGCGGGGAGCGGCTCGGGGGCGGCCCGCGGACTGAATCGCGTGCGAACGGGCACTCGTAGACCACCAACGACTGAGAAGTGACGGACCGGCCATGGAGATTTCAGGCATCATCAGCGCGATCGTCATCGGCATCGTGATCGGGGTCCTGGGACGGCTCGTCGTACCCGGACGCCAGCGCATCGGCATCCTCTGGACGATCCTCGTCGGCATCGTCGCCGCGCTCATCGGCACCGCCGTCGCCTCCGGGCTCGGCGTCGAGGACACCGAGGGCGTCGACTGGGTGGAGTGGCTCATCCAGATCGCCCTGGCAGGGCTCGGGGTGGCGGCGGTCAGCAAGGTGAAGCTGCGCCGCTGACGCGCTCCCCGGCGCCCGCGACCCCGCCGCGCGTCCACGCCGAGCCCGTGGGCGCGCGGCTTCGGCGCGCTCGTACGCCCTGAGTCAGCGTGCCGGTGTGTCCGGGACGTCGCCCAGGTCGGGGTCGAGGTCGGGGCGGCGCAGGGGGCCCTCGAGGTCGCACTCCACGTCCACGACGCCCTCGACGGTCCGTACCAGGCGGGTGAGGACCGGCACCAGCGTGGTGTCGCGGACCTGGCCGGAGAGCGTGACGACACCGTTGCGCACCCGTACGTCGACCGGCCGCACGGGGAGCGCCAGCAGGTGGGTGTCGATGTCGCGGCGCACCTCGGCCTCGATGTCCTCGTCGCTGCGCAGGAACACCTTCAGCAGGTCGGACCGGCTCACGACGCCCCGCAGCACGCCCTCGCCGTCCACCACCGGAAGCCGCTTCACCCCGGCGTGGGCCATCGCACGCGCGGCGCGGGCCGGCGAGGCGTCCGCGCGGACGGTGACGGCGGGAGCCGTCATCACCTGTTCCGCGGTCGCTCCCCGGGCCTTGGCCGAGCGCGGGCCCCGGTCCGGCGGGCAGTCCTCCGCGTCGCGGTACTCCTCCTTGGGCAGCAGGTCGGCCTCGGACACGACGCCCAGGACCCGTTGCCCGTCGTCCACCACGGGCAACGCGCTGACGTGCCACTCCCGCATCGTCCGCACGATGTCCTTGAACTCGGCGCCACCGCGCACGGCCACGACCTTGTGGGTCATCACGTCGTTCACGGTGCGGGGGCCGTCGGACATGGCGTCCTCCTCAGGTTCTCGGAAACGCGGTTCTCGGAGGCATGGTTCTCGGACACGTGGTTCTCGGCGAGGCTCTCGGCGGCGCTCGCGGTCCTGCCCCGGCCGGCCGCACGGCGGTTCACGGGGCGGCCTCCAGCTCGTCCGCGACGCGTCCGGCCCACGCCTCGATCGCGCCGAAGTCACGGAAGTCCCCGCCCTTGCCCGAGCGCAGGATCATCCGCGCGACCATCCCTTTCGCGCCCTCCTCCAGCCGGCCGCCGAAGGTGATGTGCTCCCGCGCGTCCAGCCGGACCAAGGCCTTCCGGACGCCGGGCACGGGCGGGATGTCCCGCTCGGAGGCGGTGGCGTCCAGCGGGCCGCTGCTGAACAGCCAGAGCGGACGCGGGGACAGCTCCCGGCCGTGCCGTCGCGCGAACCGCCGGGCGTCCTTGTGCCAGCGACCCGCGTACAGAGCGCCGCCGAGCACGACGGCGTCGTACGGGGCCACACTCGTGACGGACCGGGCGGGGGCGACGTCCGCCGCGAGTCCGCGCCCGCGCAGCACACCGGCGACGGCCTCGGCGATCTGCGCGGTCGATCCGTTCGTGGTGCCGTACGCCACGAGCACCCTGGTGGTGGTCATCGCGCACCTCCTCGCATCCGCTCGGCACTTCGAGCATCCCCCGTACCGTGTCCTGCCGCATGGGTCGACCGGGGTGCGTCCGGGACCGGTCGGCCCATCCGGCGGACGCGGCGACGGTGAGGCGGCGGCCGGGCGGGACGGCGGCCGGGCGGGCGGGGCGAACGCTTGACCTTCGAGTCGGGTCGAAGGTCTACCGTCGGCCGTATGACCACCTACCGCATCTCGCAGCTGGCCGAACGCTCCGGCGTCCCGGCGACGACGTTGCGCTTCTACGAGACCGCCGGACTGCTGCCCGCCGGGCGGACCGCGTCCGGGTACCGGGTGTACGACGACGAGGCGGTGGAGACGCTGGAGTTCATCTCCTCGGCCAAGCTGCTGGGCCTGGCGCTGGAGGAGATCCGCGAGCTGCTGGACGTGCGCGGGGAGGGGGTGTGCGGCTCGGTGCGCGCGCGGATGCTGCCGCTGATCGCGGAGCGGCTCCGCGAGACGGACGGCAGGATCGCCGAGCTGCGCGCCTTCTCCGCCCGGCTGGGCAGGGTCCGCACCGCGCTGTCCGGGCCCGCGCCCGCGGGCGCCTGCGGACCGGACTGCGGCTGCACCACGACCGGCCCGGCCGCCGCCGGTCCCGTGCCGGTCACGCTCACGCCGACCCGTGTCACGCTCACGCCGACCCGCGCCTCCGGTACGCCGGAACCCGCTGAGGACGAGTCGTGGCGGCAGGCCCCGGTCGCCTGCACCCTGGACGGCGCCGAGCTGGGCGAACGCGTCGGGCAGTGGCGCGCGCTGGCCGCGCGGGCGGACCGCCGTGAGGAGGTCGGCGACGGCGTACGGCTGTACTTCCCGCCGGAGGCGGAGCTGGCCGCCACGGTCGCCCGCCTGGCCGCCGCCGAACAGGGCTGCTGCGCCTTCCTCGACTTCACCCTGCGGCTGACGCCGGCCGCTCTCCAGCTGACGGTCCGGGCGCCGGAGAGCGCCGCCGGGATGCTGGCCGACCTCTTGGGAGAGACCGTATGACCGCCCCCTCGCCGTCCCCCTCGCCTTCGCCGTCCCGGCCGTGGCGTGCCCTGGCCGCCGGAGGGGCCGCCCTCGCCGCCTGCGCGGTGTGCTGTGCGGGCCCGCTCCTGGCCGTGCTCGGCGGCGTCGGGGCCGCCTCGGCGATCGGCGCCCTGTGGATGCCCGCCCTCGCCGTGCTGACGCTCGTCCTCGCCGCCGCCTTCCTCGTCGTACGCCGGCGGCGCCGGGCGGCCGCCTGCCGTACGGTCCCGGCCCGTGCCGACCTCGGGATGCCGGCGCTCGGGCCGCCGCGGCAGGGCGACGGGGAGGAGGCTCTGAACAGCTGACGCCCTCCGGGAAGCCGGCCCCGGCCCGTCTCCGGCGGGGAGGCGGGCCGGGGCCGGTGGGTCACCGGAAGCGGGCGCCGGTCACGAGGTGATGGAGAAGGCCTCGCCGTACACGCTCCAGTACAACGGGACGTCGAGGTGCAGGTTGCCCTCGACGAGGAACCTCCGCTGGGCGGTGCTCACGCGCGTGGTGTCGCTGTGGGCGGGCTCCCTGCGCATCTCCTCCTCCCGCGCGTCGAGGAAGGCGTGCAGATAGGCGGTCTCGCTGCCGCCCTGGGCGGGTGTCCTCGCCCGGGACATCGCGACCCGGCGGATGCTGCGGAAGCCTTCCTCGCCGTGCATCACGGCGGCGTCGTAGTAGGCGAACTGGCCGAGTGCCCTGAGCCCGTCCGACTTCGCCTGGGACACGGCCGGGTTGAAGTACACCCGGTCCCGCTCGGCCTCCTGGGCGGCCTGGAACGCGGGGTCCCGGGCGGCCTCGCGCCAGGCGTTCGGGAAGCCGGGGTCGAGCCCTTCGTGCGAATCCGTGCCGTTGACCGCTCGCAGCGCGTTCAGGTAGCGGGCGAGCGGGTTGCCCGGCTTCGCGGCGGTGTAGCGCTCGACGAGTTCGAGCATGTCGCCGGTGCCCGAGCAGAAGCCGATGATCCCGGCGGTGTAGCCGCGGCCGTCGCCGATGTCCTCGATGTAGGCGAACTGGGCCCGCCAGTCGAGGGAGGAGTTCTCGAAGGTGGACACCAGCTTCATGGCGATCTCCTTCTTGGCCGGGTCGTCGAGGGGGGTGCCGGACGACGGCGGGGTGGTCGAGCCGCTGCCGTACGCCTCCACCTCCCACAGCGAGTAGCCGTACGGGGTGCCGCGCTGGGTTCCGTAGACGCGCAGATAGCGGCCGGTGCCGCTGACGGCGAGGTCGTCGGTGCCGCCGTCGCCGGAGCCGGTGCCGTACACCCGGCGCCAGGTGGAGCCGTCGTCGGACAGCTCGACGCGGTAGGCCGTGGCGTACGCCGCCTCCCACTTGAGGACGACGCGGTTGACGGTGGTGCCCGCTCCGAGGTCGACGCGGATCCACTGGTTGTCCACGCCCTCGGCGCTGGCCCAGCGGGTGCTGCCGGAGCCGTCGACGGCCTTGGCGCCGCCGAGGGTGCTGCTCTCGGTGGAGGAGACGGTGACGGGCTTGTTCAGGGCGAGGTTGACGGGGGCGGCGGTGGCGGTGGGGAGGCCGGTCAGGACGGGGGCGAGGAGTCCGGCGGCCAGGACAGCGGTGAGTGGGGCGACGCGCTGACTTTTCATCAGGGACATGTCACTCCTGTGTGGGGGCCAACTGTTTGGAAACTTTCCTAACGATTAGAGAGTAGGGATGCTCCGCCTTCGGCACAACGTCCGTGCACGACCCGGTCGCGTCGCCTCGTCAGCGTGGAGGCGCCGCCCGCGTTCCGGCGGGTTTCCGGGCCGGGCCTACCAGATCAGGCACCAGTAGGCGCCCGAGTTGCCGATGCCGATGCGGCTGACCTGGGGAACCAGGCCCGGGTCGGGCCGTCCCACGGCGGCCATCGAGCACGCCGGGTCGCCGACCGTGCCGGCCGCCGCCATCCGCTGGGCCGCCGCGACGGCCTCGGGAGAGGTGAACCAGGTCGTCGAGGTTCCCGTGCCGCCGGTCGGCGAGACGGTGGGGGACGGCGTCGGGGTGGGGGTCGCCGTGGACGGCGTCGGCCGCGGGGTGGCCGTCCGCGTGGGCGCGGGGGGTTCGGGGGTGACGGCGCGCGGGTGGGTCGGCGCCGGTGTGCGGACGGCGGGCGAGGTGTCGGTCGCCGTCGGCCGGGGCGCGGGCGGCTCACCGGTCCCGGTCGGCTCCGCCGGACCGGAGGTCCGCGTCGGCGGCGGTGTACGCGTCGGCGCCGGACTTTCGGTGGGGGACGCCTCCGGGGGCGACGAGGTCCAGGTGGGCAGCGGGGACACGGTCGGCAGGGACAGATCGGTGGACTCCGACGGCCTGGGACTCGGCGAGTCGCTCTCCTGGGCCATCAGTGCCCACGTCCCGGCCCCTGTCAGTGCGATCACGGCCACGGCCCCCGCGATCCACGGAGCCCGTCGGCGAGGGCGTCGGTGCCGGTTCATAGACTTCACTGTCCTACGCGACCGGCGGCCCCCTCAACCGCAGGGACGGCCGCCGCGGCGCCGACGGCGGGGTCGAGCTCTGAACGCGGGCGGGCGAGCTGCAGGGCCACGCGCCGGATACTCGGGTGCGACGGGCACGGCCGCGCCCCTAGGCTGCCCGGCGACGAATCGACGAGGCGCCCTGCCGGCAGCACGACCGACGGGCCGGACGCGCACCGGCCGCGGCGGCCGGCGGCCATGAGGAATGTGGGACATGACGACTGACCTGTTCGCACTCTGCTTCGACGCGAACGACCCCCTGCGGGTGGCACGGTTCTGGTCCGGGGTACTGGGGCGGGAGCTGGTCGAGGACCCGCGCGACGGCGTCACGCTCCTGCCCGGCGAGGACGGCGGCTTCCGCCTCCGGTTCGCACCTTCCCAGGAGCCCAAGACCGTTCAGAACCTGATGCACTTCGACCTCACCAGCACCTCGCCGGAGGACCAGCTGCGGACGGTGGCCAGAGCCCTGGAACTGGGCGGGCGCCACATCGACGTGGGCCAGCGCCCGGAGGAGGGCCACGTCGTGCTGGCCGACCCCGAGGGCAACGAGTTCTGTGTGATCGAGGCGGGCAACAAGTTCCTCGCCGACACCGGGATCATCGGGGCACTGGCCTGCGACGGCTCCCAGGCGGTCGGCTACTTCTGGAGCCGGGCGCTGGGCTGGCCGCTGGTGTGGGACCAGGACGAGGAGACCGCGATCCAGGCGCCGGACGGCGGCACGAAGATCACCTGGGGCGGGCCGCCCCTGATGCCGCGCGGCGGCCGGGACCGGCTGCGCTTCGACCTCGTACCGGCGGACGGTGCCGAGCACACGGCCGTCGTGGACGGACTGCTGTCGCTGGGGGCGACCCGCCTCGACTCCGGCCGGGACGACGACGGCGTGGCGCTGGCCGACCCGGACGGCAACGAGTTCCGCCTCCTGACGTCCCGGTGACACCCCTGCGCCCCGAGCCCCTCTCACAGGCCCGGGGCGCAGGGGTACGCGCAAAGGCCCAGCCCTTGGCGCCGAGCGCGGCGGCAGCGGTGTCGTCGGCGGCCGTGGCCTCCGCCGCGCTCCCGGTGCCCCGGGGTTCACCCCCTGGCGGGGCCACAACGGCCGGCCGCCGCCGATCAGGGGATCGGCGGCGGCCGGAGCCGGCTCAGCACGGACGTGCCGCGGTCAGCACTGGGGGCGGCGCCCGTGGTTCGCTGCGTGCTTGCGGCGGGACTTCTTCTTGCGGCGTCGCTTCGAGGACATGGCAACCTCTCACGGTGTCAACGGAGTCGCCCACAGGCGATCAGATCGGCACGAACACGATATCTCCGGGCGTTACGCCTCTCCACCGGTGGCTGCACGCGGGAGGTCGCCCGGGGCTTCGGCGGACCTCGACGACGGAGGCGGGGCCTCGGCCTGCGGTCCAGGGGCCGGGCGGGGCGCCGCGGGGCGTCCTGGCCGTTCGGCTCGGGTCGTCGCCAGGGCCCCATGGCCCCGGCGCACCGGCACGGGACCGGCGACAGGCAATTTCGGCCTGACGGGGTGCGTGAGGCCGACGGACCACCCTGGGCCCGACGTGGCGCCAAAACGGCAATTCGCTGTGGGTCCCAGGTCGGCATCAGCCCGCTCCCCCGCCGACGTGACACCGCGGGGCCCGACGTGTCGGCGCGGGGCCCCGGGCCGGAGCGGGCGCCTCAGCCCCGCAGGTCGCCCCGGGGGCGGTCTGGGCCTGCGCGCCCCCACCCCCCGTGATGTACTCGGTTGCACCTTTCGAGGAGGTTCATACATGCGTGCGGTCACGTACGACGCCTATGCCGCGGACAACGCGCGGCTGCGGTTCGGCGAGGTCTCTGAGCCGAAGGTGGCACCCGGGCAGGTGCTGGTGCGGGTGCGGGCGGCCGGGGTGAATCCGGTGGACTGGAAGCTGATGGCGGGCGGCCTCGACGGGATGATGGACGCGGTGTTCCCCGTCATCCCTGGCTGGGACGTGGCCGGGGTGGTGACCGGACTCGGACCGGACGTGCCCGAGTTCGCCGTCGGCGACGAGGTGATGGCGTACGCCCGCAAGGACGTCGTGCACGCGGGAACCTTCGCGGAGTACGTGGCGGTCGACGCCTCGGCCGTCGCCCGCAAGCCGGCCGCTCTGGACTGGCCCCAGGCCGCGGGGCTCCCGCTGGTGGGGCTCACCGCGCTGCGCACCCTGGACCGGATGGACGTGGGCCCGGGCGACACCCTGCTGGTGCACGGCGCCTCGGGCGGCGTGGGAAGTCTGGGCGTGCAGCTCGCGGTCGACCGCGGCGCCCGGGTGATCGGGACGGCGTCCGAACGCAACCACGACTTCGTGCGCGGCCTCGGCGCGGAGCCGGTCGCCTACGGCGACGGCGTGGTCGAGCGCGTGCGCGCGGCGGCGCCCGACGGCGTGAGCGTGGTGGCGGACTTCGTGGGCGGACAGCTCGACGTGACCCTCGCCGTACTGGCCCCGGGCGGCCGTCACGCCTCGATCGCGGACCCGACCGTCACGGAGCACGGCGGACAGTGGATCTGGGTGCGGCCGGACGGTGCCAGGCTCGCCGAGCTGGCCTCGGTGGCCGATCGCGGCGCGCTGACCGTGGAGATCGCCGGCACGTTCCCGCTGGAGGCGGTCGGCGAGGCCTTCGACGCCAGCCGGACCGGGCGCACCCGCGGCAAGCTCGTCGTCGTCCCCTGATCACGGAACGCCCCGAAGGAGCGGACATGACCGAAGGACCCCAGCCGATCGGCGCCGAGGCCCGGCGCGCGCTGGAGAAGGAGCTCGCCGATCTGGAGGCCGAGCGGCGCACGGTCGCCGAGACCCTCCGGGGCAGCGGCTCCGACGAGATCGGCGATCTCGCGGACCAGGCCGACGAGTTGCAGCGGGCCGATCAGCTCCACCGGCTGGACGCCCGGGTCGAGGAGGTCACGCTGCGGCTCCGCCAGGGGACCGCGGCGGGCCCCGCGCCCACGGACGGGGTGGGGGTCGGCAGCACCGTCACCGTGCGGTTCTCGGACGGTTCGGAGCAGACGGTCGAGATCGGCGAGGTGGCCGTCGCGATGGACGAGTCGCTGGTGACGGCGGACAGCCCGCTCGGCGCCGCGCTGCTCGGCCACCGTGCCGGAGACACCGTCACCTACCCGACGCCCGGCGGGCAGGACACCGCCACGATCGTGTCGCTCGGCGGCTCCTAGCCAGAACCCGTCGTCAGCCACCACACGTCACGGAACCAACTCCTCCGGCGGATCGTCCTGGCCATCGGGGCTGAGGAGTCGACGGAAGCGGAGGGCCGGGGTGAGGGCGTCGGCGCCGCCGTGGACGAGGTACCGCGCGCAGCGACCTCGGGCGGCCGGAGCGGGTTCGGCCCGGACGCTGCCCGGTCAGCGGCTCGGCGGGCGGGAAAGGCTGCTCGTCGCGGTCGCGTCGCTCACCGCCGGCCTGCTGGCCTTCCACCGGGCGGTGCCCGACGCGGCGGTGCGTGCGGGGAGTCTGCTGGAGGCGTTCCTGCCGTGGCTCGGCGCGGTCGCCGTTGTCCTGTTCGTGCTCGCGCTGACGCTGCGTTCGCCCGCCGCGCTCGTCGCCGTATTGCTGCCCGCCGGAGTGTGGACGCACCAGTTCGGGCATCTGCTGCTGCCCGATCCGGGGCCCGGCCGGGACGACCTGGTCGTCGTGCAGCACAACGTCGCCGACGACAACGCAGACCCCGCCGGCACGGCCCGCGTCCTGGCGGAGGCGGGGCCGGATCTCGTCGCGCTGCAGGAACTGGTGCCGCGGTCGCTGCCGGTCTACGCGTCGACGTTCGCCCCCGACTACCCGTACCACGCGGTCCGCGGCACCGTCGGCCTCTGGTCGCGGCATCCGCTGAGCGGCACCCGCGCGGTCGACATCCGGCCGCCGGGGATCGCCGAGTCGTGGAACCGGGGGCTGCGGACGGTGGTCCACACGCCGTCCGGCCCGATCGCCACCTACGTCGCCCATCTGCCCTCGGTCCGGCTGGGCTCGCACGGGCTGACGTCGTCGCGGCGCGACGCCGGCGCCGAGCTGCTGGGCCGGGTGATCGCGGCCGAGCCGCAGCGGTCGGTGCTGCTCCTCGGCGACCTCAACGGCACGGTCGACGACCGGGGGCTGGCCCCGCTGACCTCCCGGCTCGGCACGGCCCGGCGCGGCTTCGCCTTCAGCTTCCCCGCCGCCGCGCCCGTCACCCGGATCGATCAGGTGATGGCCCGTCCCGCGACCGTCGGTCACATCGGCACCCTCCCCCGCACCGGCAGCGACCACCTGCCGGTCATCGCGCGGATCACACCGCGCTGACCGCAGCCGGGACGTCCGAGCCCCGCGGCGCACCGCTCCCCCGCCCCGCCCTGCGCGTCCGGCTCCGCGGCGGCACAGACGGTCAGGGCACCCGCGTCACCGGCCTCCCGGCCGGTCGCCGGTGTCCGGGTGGTCCAGGTGGGAGGCCAGGACGGCGGCCTGGACCCGGCGCTGGACGCCGAGTTTGGCCAGCAGCCGGGAGATGTGGTTCTTGACCGTCTTCTCCGACAGGTAGAGCCTCTTGCCGATCTCGCGATTGGTCAGCCCGTCGCCGATCAGGGCGAGGATGTCCCGCTCCCGCGGGGACAGGGTCGCCAGTTCGGGCGCGACCGCGGGTGTCTCGACGGGGTCGGTGCGCAGCGACCGCATCAGGCGGGCCGTCGTCGCGGGGTCGAGCATGGACTGCCCCGAGGCGACCGTGCGCACGGCGGAGACCAGGTCGGAGCCCCGGATCTGCTTCAGGACGTACCCCGAGGCGCCGGCCATGATCGCGTCGAGCAGCGCCTCCTCGTCGTCGAACGAGGTCAGCATCAGACAGGACAGCTCCGGCATCCGGCTGCGCAGCTCGCGGCAGACGGTGATGCCGTCGCCGTCCGGGAGCCGTACGTCCAGCACGGCGACGTCGGGGCGCAGGGCCGGGCCCCGCACGAGGGCGTGCTCGGCGGTGTCCGCGTCGCCGACGACCGAGATGTCGGGCTCGGCGTCGAGCAGGTCGGTCAGGCCGCGTCGTACGACCTCGTGGTCGTCCAGGAGGAACACGCGGATCGGGTTCTGCTCCGTGAAGGTGCCTGTGTCGGCCATGACAACCCCTTGTTACCGGTGGCTCGTCGCGTGCGTGCGGACTGCTCTCCTGTCGAGCATCGCGCGCCGGACCGGGCGGCACCAGGGCCGACCGGCCCCACTGGGTCCCGGAAACCGCCGGTTCGGGGAGTCGTTGTCGCGTGTGCGCTGGGGGCGTCGGCGGTCCACGGGTTCGCCGTCGCGAACGCGGCCGGGGAGCCGGCGGTCCTGGGGAGCGCCGTCGTCACCGTCCCAGGGACCGCCGTCGTCACCGCACCCGGGGTGCCGCGGCTCAGACGTGGATGCCGGAGCCGCAGGGGCCGTAGAGGTCGAGCAGCCGGGTCCGCGCGGAGCGCAGCCGGTGGGCGAGGACGTCGCCGACCCACTGGGTGACGGCGTGGTCCAGGCCGGGGTCGTCGTGGCACATCGCGCGGATGGCCGTGGCGTCGAACTCGTAGGCCCGCACGGGCGTGGTCGCCTCCGCGCCGAGGTGCCAGACGTGCGGGGTGAACAGCCAGGACCAGCCGATGAGGTCGTTGTGGCGGAGGGTCTCGATGACCGCGGCGCGCCGGCCGGGTACCCGCATGTCGAGTTCGACGGTGCCCGTCCGCACGATCCAGAACCGGTCGGCGTGGCCGCCCTCCTCGAACAGGCGCGTCCCCTCGGGGAAGGACACCGTGCGGGCGGTGCTCAGGAGCCTCTCCCGGTACTCGGCGGGCAGGGCGCGCAGCATGCTGGGGGTGGGGGTGGTGGTGATCACGGCGTGCCTCCCGACTCGACGGAACCTTGCGGCCAGCGTCCTGCCGCCGCCGTCGGCGGGCCATGGGCCGTCCGGTCCGTGGGGGCGGGCCGAACGGGTCCCTCCTGCCGGGCCGGAGCCGCGGGGCGGGCGGCGCGGTGACGGCGGACCCTGGGGCCGGCTGGGCTGGTCGTCCCCTCGTCGGGCCCGGTGGGCCCCTGCCGGCGGCGGTGGTGCCGGAGGCAGGCTCGTGGAGGAAGGTCCGGTCCAGGAGGTGGAGATCATGGCACCCAGCGTCATCGTCGGTCTCGACGGCTTGCGCGAGAGCCGCGCGGCGGCCGAGTGGGCGGCGCGCGAGGCACGGCTGCTCGGGCTGCCGCTGAGACTGGTGCATGTCACGGAGCGGGTGCCGGAGCCGCTGGCCTCGGTGCCGCTGCTCGGCACCGAGACGCAGCGGCAGTGGTCCGAACGTGTCCCCCGCGAGACGGCCGAGGGCCTCCGGCTGCGCCACCCGGGCCTCGACGTGACCATGGAGCAGCTGTCCGGGAGGCCGGACGAGGTGCTGGCGAAGCTGGCCGAGGACGCCGAGCTGCTGGTCCTCGGCTCCCGGAGGCTCGGCGAGGTCGGCGGGTTCCTGCTCGGCTCGGTCGGGCTCGCCGTCGTGGCCCGCGCCGAACGGCCCGTGGTCCTCGTCCGGGCGGAGCAGCAGGCCGCCGACGAGCACACCATGGACCCGGCGGGCATCCCGTCGGCCGCCGGGCCGTTCCGGCCGGTGGTGCTCGGCCTGGACACCGGGAACCCGGACGCGCGGCTGATCGAGTTCGCGTTCGCCGCCGCCTCCCGCCGTAGCACCGCGCTGCGGGTCGTGCACGGCTGGTACCCGTCGCCGTACCACGCGTACGGCCTGTCGGTGGCCCCCGGACTCCACCCGGCCCTCGCGCGGCAGGAGGGCGTGGCCGTGAGCGAGGTGCTGCGTCCCTGGCGCGAGAAGTTCCCGGACGTGGAGGTCGTACGGGAGACGCACCAGGGCCCCGTCGCCGTGCACCTGGTCGACGCATCGCGCGAGGCGTCCCTGGTCGTCGTGGGCCGACGTGCCCGCCGCGGCCCGGTCGGTGCCCGCATCGGGTCCGTCGCGCACGCGGTGCTGCACCACGCCGTCGCCCCCGTCGCCGTCGTCCCGCACGACTGAACGGCCGGTGTCCCGGCGGTGTGTGCCGGGCCACCGGACGCGGGCACGCTCCTCCCGGCGCCGCCCTCGGGCCTCACGCCCCGGCGCCGGTGGGCAGTCGCGGGTGGAGCTCGAAGACGTCACCGAGACCCGTCGCGTTCAGCATGCGCAGCAAGCAGCCGTCGCCGCTGACCAGGCGGAGCCGCCCGCCGCGGGCCCGGACGCGGTTGCGGGCCCGGCACAGTACGGACAGCCCGGAGCAGTCGATGAAGGACACGGGGCGCAGATCGACCACGAGGTCGGGGCACGACACCGCGGTGAGGTCGTCCAGGCACCTGGCCACCGGGACCGCCGTCAGGACGTCGATCTCGCCGTGCAGCGTCAGGATGGCCGTTCCCTCGACATGGCGCACGGTCGGGGCCGCTGCGGGCCTCGTCTCGCTCTCGGGCATGTGCAGATGAAAGCCCCGTCGTCGGGTTCCGCGGTAGGGCCGAACGGTCCCTTCCGGCGCGTTCGCGCAGGTCCGTCCCGTTCCCTCCCGGTGGCCGCGCGCCGTCCGACCCGTGAAGGGCCCGACCGGCCCATGCGCCCGCCGCGCCGCGGGGTCAGGCTGGAGGGGCGGGGCGATTGCGGCACCGGGTGGCGGAGGCACTCGTACCGGCCGCCGAGGTCCCCGGACTCCGCGCCACTTCGAGCGAGGTGAGGAACGTCATGAAGGGCCATGTGTTCCACGGCACCGGACAGTCCGCCTGGGAAGAGGTCCCGGACCCGGCCGTGAAGAACCCCACCGACGCGATCGTGCGGGTCGACGCCGTCACCGTCTGCGGGACGGACCTGCACATCCTCAAGGGTGACGTGCCCGAGGTACGCCCCGGCACCGTGCTGGGCCACGAGGCGGTCGGCGAGGTCGTCGAGACCGGCCAGGACGTGCGGACCGTACGGCCCGGCGACCGGGTCCTGGTCTCCTGCATCAGCGCGTGCGGCCGCTGCCCGTACTGCCGCAAGAGCATGTACGGCCAGTGCCGCGGCGGCGGGGGCTGGATCCTCGGGCATCTCGTGGACGGCACCCAGGCCGAGTACGTCCGGGTCCCCTACGCGGACCTGTCCGTGCATCCGCTCCCGGGCTCCCTGGCGAGCGCGGACGCCGTCCTGCTCGCCGACATCTTCCCGACCTCCTACGAGGTGGGCGTGCTGAACGGGCGGGTCCGCCCCGGCGACACCGTCGTGGTCGTCGGCGCGGGGCCCATCGGGCTGGCCGCGATCAGCACGGCCAAGCTGTTCTCCCCGGAGCGGATCATCGCCGTCGACCTGGCGCCGGCCCGGCTGGAGGCCGCCCGGCGGCTGGGCGCCGACGCCGTGGCGGACGCGCGCGAGAACCCCGAGGGACTGGTCGCGGACCTCACCGACGGGCTCGGCGCCGATGTGGTGATCGAGGCGGTCGGTGTGCCGGAGAGCTTCGAGATGTGCACCCGCATGGTCCGGCCCGGCGGGCACGTCGCCAACGTCGGCGTGCACGGCGCCCCCGCGACCCTGCACCTGGAAGACCTGTGGATCAAGAACATCACCCTCACCACCGGTCTGGTCGACACCTACTCGACGCCCACCCTGCTGCGCATGGCCACCGCCGGCCGACTGCCCACCTCGCAGCTGATCACCCACACCTTCCCGCTGGACCGCATGACGGAGGCGTACGACGTCTTCGCCCGGGCCGCCGAGACCGGCGCGCTCAAGGTCGTGCTCCACGGGCCGCGGTCCGGGGCAGCCGACACCGCCGGACGGAGGTGACCGTCATGACCGGAACCACGTCCGACGAAAAGCCTTCGGGCGACCTGGGACGCCGGCTGGCGACGCGGCGCGCGGAGCTCGGCCTGTCCCGGCCGGAGGCCGCCGACCGGGCCGGGGTGGCCGTCAGCTATCTGACGCATCTGGAGGAGCATCCCGGCGCCGCGCCCGGCCGGGGCACCCTGCTCACCCTGGCGGCGGCCCTGGACACCACGGTCTCCGACCTCACCGGCGGCCAGGCCGACCTGCCTCCGGGCCCGGAACAGGCCTCCAGGACGGCCGAGTTCACCGAACTGGACCAGGAGGAGTGCAGGTCGTTGCTCGGCTCGCACGGGGTGGGGCGCGTCGCGGTGCCGGCCCCGGAGGGGCCGGTGGTGGTACCGGTCAACTACAGCGTCGTCGACGACACGGTCGTCTACCGCACCGCCTCCGGTACGACGCCCTCGTCGGCCGCGGGCCAGCAGGTGGGCTTCGAGGTCGACCGGATCGACGACGCCTTCGGGCAGGGCTGGAGCGTGCTCGTGCGAGGCCCCGCCCGTACGGTCACCGAACCCGACGAGGTGCGACGGCTGACGGACAGCGCGCACAGCAGGCCGTGGGCCGGGGGCGACCGGGAGCTGTGGATACGGATCGAGCCGCGGACGATCACCGGGCGCCGCATCACGGCGTGAGTCACGCGGGCGGCCCGGCCGGGACGCGTCCGGGGCCGGGGTCAGGACGCCTCTTCGCCCAGGGTCAGGACGCGTCCGGGCCGCCGCTCCTCACGAAGTCCCCGTGAACGAGGTCCCCGTCGCCCACGAGCCGGATGCCCGTGATCAGGTCGGGCCGGATGCGGATCGCCTGGTCCATGGGCC
Source organism: Streptomyces sp. NPDC005017 (assembly GCF_042873115.1). Classification (NCBI taxonomy): domain Bacteria; kingdom Bacillati; phylum Actinomycetota; class Actinomycetes; order Kitasatosporales; family Streptomycetaceae; genus Streptomyces; species Streptomyces sp. NPDC005017. The sequence continues at coordinate 101,639 of NZ_JBIALD010000016.1, forward strand.
GTCCCACCCACGGCCGTACCAGCGCGCGGACGTGCGCCAGGTCGTCGGGGTCGGTCACCGGGCGGGCGAACCCGGTCACCACCACGCTCCAGCCGAGGTGGGTGCGCGGGTCGATGGCGTCCGTCTGGTAGGCGACGACGACGCCCGACCCGTCGGCCTGCCGGGTGTGCGAGGTGAGGGCGGCGCCCTCGTGCGAGCGGATGACGATGTCCCCGCCGTCCAGGGCGTGGTTGACCGGGCGCACCGTCGGCAGCGCGCGCCGGGTGAAGACGATCCTGCCCAGGGACACACCGCCAAGGAGCCGCAGTGCCTCGTCGGCGTCGAGTTCGACGGTACGGCGAGAGCCGGTGGCTGCCGTTTCGGCGGGCGGGCTGTCGTGGTGAAGCATGGCTCACATCCGTAACCGTGGGGCTCGCTCGTCGATGGGCGGGGCGGCCCGAGCCGCTCGTCCTTCTCGCCGGCCGCGCACCGCGGCCGGGCACCCCGTCAGCCTCGCGTGTGCGACGCCCGCGCCGGCAGGTGCTGTCCGTCCCCGCCACGGGGGCCGAACGGCCCCGGTGCCGAACCGGTGGCGGGAGCGGGCCGCCGGCGGACCGCCACGGCCCGTGCCGTCGAGCATGACCGACCGGTAGCGTGAGACCCGATCGGAGCGGCCCGCGCCAGACCGCCCAGGAACCGGAGGAGACGCAGGTGGCAAGCCATGAGCAGCAGGCCCGAGCAGGGCTGCCGCAGCTGAGGCTGGACGAGCTCCTGGAGGAGCTCCAGGCCCGTCTGGACGCCGCTCGCGGCACACGGGACCGGGTGCACAGTCTGCTGGAAGCGGTGCTTTCGGTCGGCCGCGAGCTGGATCTCCAGCAGGCGCTGCGCAGCATCGTGGAGGCCGCCGCCGTGCTGGTCGACGCGGAGTACGCGGCGCTCGGCGTGATCGGGCCCGACGGCAGGCGCCTCTCCGACTTCCACACCGTCGGGATCAGCGAGAGCCAGATCGCCGAGATCGGCCACTACCCGGAGGGGCACGGCATCCTCGGCGAACTCATCCGCCGGCCCGAGCCGTTGCGGCTGGCGAAGATCTCCGAGCACCCGGCGTCGTACGGCTTCCCGCCGAACCATCCGCCGATGAACACCTTCCTCGGCGTCCCCATCCGGGTGCGCGACCAGGTCTTCGGCAATCTGTACCTGACCGAGAAGCGGGGCGGGGCGCAGTTCGACGAGGAGGACGTCTCGGTGACGTCCACGCTGGCCGTCGCGGCGGGCGTGGCGATCGACAACGCCCGGCTGTACGAGGAGTCCCGGCTCCGGGAGCGCTGGCTGCGCGCGAACGCGGAGATCACGCACAGTCTGATGTCCGGCGCCGAGCGCGGCGAGGTGCTCGGGGTGATCGCGGAGCGGGCGCGGGAGATCACGGGTGCGGCGCTGGCCGTGGTGGCGATGCCGATGGAGGAGACCGACTCGCTGGGCGTGGAGCTGGCGATGGGCCCGCAGGCGGAGACGCTGCGCGGACTGGTGCTGCCCAAGGAGAGCAGCCTGATCGGCGAGGCCTTCACGACGGTCGCGCCGGTCACCACCCCGGACATCTCCGGTGACGAGCAGATCGCGGTGCCGCCGCGTTTCACCGGGCTCGGTCCCGCGGTCGCCGTGCCGGTCGGCACGGGCGAGGGCGGGGTGCGGGGTGTCGTGCTGCTCGTCCGTGAGGAGGGGCAGACGGTGTTCGCCGGCAAGGAGATCGAGCCGCTGCTGGGTTTCGCGGCGCAGGCCGCGATCGCCATGGAGCTCGCGGAACGCCGACGGGACGCGGAGCAGATCGCGGTGCTGGAGGACCGCGACCGGATCGCGCGCGATCTGCACGACCTGGCGATCCAGCGGCTGTTCGCGACCGGGATGACCCTGGAGAGCGCGGGCCGTTTCATCGAGCATCCCGAGGCCTCGGAGCGGGTGGTGCGGGCGGTGGACGACCTGGACGAGACCATCAAGATCATCAGGTCGACGATCTTCGGTCTGCGCTCGCGCGAGGGCTCCGGCGGAGCCGGGCTGCGGGCCCGTGTGGTGCGGGTGGCCGGGGAGAAGGCGCAGGTGCTGGGCTTTCCGCCGAGCGTCCGGATGGAGGGTCTGCTGGACACCGAGGTGCCGCGGGAGATCGCCGACCATGTGGTGGCCGTGCTGTCCGAGGCCCTGACCAACGTGGCCAGGCACGCCCGCGCCGAGCGGGCCGACGTGGTGCTCGCGGCGGACGCGCGTGAGGTCCGGCTGACCGTCACGGACAACGGGGTGGGCATCCCGGCGGAGGGCCGCCGCAGCGGGCTGCGCAACATGGCCGAGCGGGCGCGCGGACTGGGCGGGGAACTGGAGTTGAGCAGTCCGGCGGGCGGCGGCACCACCCTGGTGTGGTGGGTGCCGGTGGCCCCGGAGTAGCGCGGCGACGGGGGCGGGGCCCGCGGACGGTCAGGTCCGCGGGCCCCGCCTTCCTGCGGGGGCCAGGTCCGTGCGCCTCCTCCTGCGGAGGGGTCCGTCACCGGTGCGCCGGGCCGGGTGTCAGCGCAGACCCGTGTCCAGCGCCGTCATCAGGGTGCCGCTGTCGCCGGACATCTCCCAGACCATGCCGCCGAGGAGGCCCCGACTCCTGATCCAGGCGGCCTTCTTGCCGATGGTCCAGGCGTCGTCGAAGCTCCACCACTGGCCGTTGTTGCCGGTGTAGCCGTAGGCGGAGACGGACTGTTCGTCGTGGTACACGGTGAGGCCGGGCACCGAGCTCATCAGGTTGTCGTAGCCGCGTGTCCCCGCCTCCTCCGGGAACTGGCCGGGTGCCGCGCCGTTGGCCTTCTGCCACTCGCCGTGTGCGCCGCCGTCCTCGACCTGCTGCCAGCCGCGGCCGTAGAAGGCGAGGCCGAGCGTGAGCTGACGGGGATTCACCCCGGCGTCCAGGTAGGTCTGGATGGCGCGCTGCACACTGAACTCGGTGGCGTAGGGGTCCTGTTCGTCGCGGTAGAGGTTGATCTGGTGGCCGGTGCGGTTCGGCTCCCAGGAGTTGTCGCTGCCCGCGCCGTGGAAGTCGTAGCCCTGGACGTTGGCGAAGTCCATGTAGTCGAAGACGCTGGGCGTGCCGTCGCGGGTGGTGATGTCCCAGCCGGCGTCGATCTTCGCGGGGTCGGCCGGGGTGAACGCGGTGAGCAGGTACTTCTTGCCGGTGGTGGCGCTCAGCGCGTCGAGCTGGCGGCGGAACTCGGCGAACAGCAGGGTGTTGTTGGCCTTGTCGGCCGCCGACCAGTGGTTGCCCGGGTGTCCCTCGGCGCCCGGCCACTCCCAGTCGAGGTCGAACCCGTCGAAGACACCGGCCGCCACACCCGTGCCGCCGCGGCCGTTGACGACCGGCAGGTTGCCCTTGATGTACATGTCGACGCAGGACGACACCAGCTTCTTGCGGGAGGCGTCGGTGAGGGCCGCGTCGTGGAAGTACTTGGAGTAGGTCCAGCCGCCGAGCGAGATCAGGGTCTTGAGGTGCGGATGCCTGGCCTTCAGCTTCTTGAGCTGGTTGTAGTTGCCGGCCAGGGGCTGGTCCCAGGTGTCGCCGACGCCGTCGACGGACTCGGCGGCGCCCACGGAGCGCTCGTAGTCGGCCCACGAGTCACCGGCGCCGTCGCCCTGGTTGGGGTCCTGCGGGTTGGGCGTGGTCGCCTTGGTGACGCCGTTCATGCAGGTGAGCTGGGTGGGATGGAGGTTGCTGAAGGCGTAGTTGAGATGGGTGAGCTTCGCCGCGGCGCCGGTGGTGTCCAGCTTCTTCACCGTGTAACCGCGTCCGTAGATGCCCCACTGGGTGAAGTAGCCGACCTTGGCGTACGTCGACGGGTTGTCACCGCCGCCGGTCCTGACGGTGAGCGCGCCGCCGGGCGGTCCGACCTGGTCGGCGGTGTCGCGGGCGCGGACGGTGAAGGTGTAGTCGGTGCCCGGGGTGAGGCCGGTGACGGTGGCCGTGGTGCCGGTGACCGTCGCGGCGAGGACGGAGCCCCGGAACACGTCGTAGTTCTTGACGCCCCGGTCGTCCGTGGCCGCTGTCCAGCTCAGCCGGATCGTGGTGTCGCCGATCTCGTCGGCGCGCGGGGTGCCGGGCGCGGTGGGCGGCCGGTCGGTTCCGCCGTCGGAGCCGGTGCGGATCCGGGTGGCGGGGCTCGGCGGGCCGTTCTGCCCGGCGGTGTCGCGGGCCCGGACGGTGTAGGTGTACTCGGTGTCGGGGGTGAGCCCGGTGTCGGTGTACGTGGTGCCGCCGACGGTGGCGACGACCGTGCCGCCGCGCAGCACGTCGTAGTTCTGCACGCCCTTGTCGTCGGTCGCCGCCGCCCAGGTCAGGGCGATGGAGGTGGTGGTGACGCCCGAGGACTGCGGTGCGCCGGGGGCGCTGGGCGGGGTGTCGGCGGCCGAGCCGTCGCAGGGGCCGCCGTCGAGCTTGCAGTTGGCGGGGGCCGCGGTGCCGGAGGCGACGAAGCCGAAGGTCGCGGAGGCGCCCGGGGCGAGGGTTCCGTTGTACTCGCGGTTCTTGGCCGTGTAGTGGCCGCCGGAACTGGAGATCAGCGAGTCCCAGTAGGCGCCTACGGTGGTGCCCGCGGGCAGGTCCCACTCGACCGTCCACGCGGTGAGGGTCGTAGTGCCGTTGTTCTTGATCGTGAACTGGCCGGTGTAGCCGGTGTCCCAGGCGGAGGACTTGGTGAACGTGGCCGACGGCGGGGCCGCGTGGGCCGGGCCGGCGAGCGCGACCAGGAGGCCGAGCGGCAGGAGCAGAGCGGTCAGCAGTGCCGGGAGCTTTCGTCTCGCACGTTTCATGGCGCCTCTTCTCATGGGGGTTGCCGGTCGTCGCCGAGCGGTGGAGAGGTGCGTGCGCCTGCGGAGGCAGGCGGCCATGGCGCGCCGCGCCGCGTGTACTTCGCCGGGCGGGCTCCGCGAATGGCCTAGACCAACTAGTGCCACATGGGCGGCGGTTGGGCCAGGGGTGCCGGAATCGTGTCCATCCGGTGTCCATTCGACCCGGTGCCGGGTTCCGCCCACCCGGGCATGATTGGTCCAGACCAAGAGCCCGGAAAGGAGTCGTCCATGCCCACGCCGCCCGACCGTCCCGTCCAGTACGAGCTTCTCGGCATGGCCCGCGTCTCGCTCGCCGGACGGCGTCTCGCTCCGGGCCCGCCCATGCAGACCGCGCTCCTCGCCGCGCTCGTACTGCGCAGCGGCGCCTGGGTGGAACGCGCCGACCTCATCCGGTCCCTGTGGGGCGACACACCCCCGGCCGGGGCGCACGGCATCGTGGCCACGTACGCCGCCCGCCTGCGCAAGATCCTCGAACCGGACCGTCCCCGGCGCGCCGCGCCCCGCCTGCTCCTGTCGCAGGGCGCCGCCTACGGTCTGCGGGCCGCGCCCGGCGACGCCGACCTCTGGCGGTTCCACCACGCCCTGACCGAGGCCCGCCGCATTCGCGACACCGACCCCGCGGACGCTCGCTCCGCCTACCGCCGGGCCATGTCCGAATGGCACGGCCGCACCGCGCTGATGTCCGTGCCCGGACCGCTGGCCCTCCTGGAACGCCGCCGCCTCACCGGCATGCGCCTGGCCGCCCAGCTCGAACTGGCCGAACTGGACGTCCGTCTCGGCTCCTCCGGCGAGGCGGCCGAGGCCCTGGAGTCCCTCGGCGCCGAGAACCCGCACAACGAGCGCCTGTACGGCCTGTGGATGCTCGCCCTCTACCGCGAGGGCCGCACCGCCGAGGCCCTCGCGGTGTACCAGCGCATCCGCCGGACCCTGGTCCACGACCTGGGCGTCGATCCGGGCCCGCCCCTCACCACCCTCCAGTCCCGCATCCTCAACGCGGACCCCACCCTGACGGAGCCGCGCCGGGGGTGACACACGAAGTCCCCGGCGCGGCGACGCGAGGCGGGCGGACAGGCGCTGGGGCGTACATGCCAGGCGTCGCCCGGCAGGCGAGACCTTCCCGAACGCGTCAGCGCCGATCGGGCTTCCCCGTGCCCCGCTCCCCCGGCAGCCGCGTCCCCAACCTCACGGGTCAGTACACCTAGAGCACCAGCCACTTCACGACGGCGTCGCCGTAGCCGGCCGCGGTCGTGTAGAAGGCGGTGAGATCGCGGTGGGCCTCGGCGAGGACCGCCCGGGTCCGCGGCGCGGTGCTCTCCGCGCCCACGGTCAGGGGCACCCGTGCCCGCTGCCACAGCAGGTCGAAGTCGGCCGTGTTCAGGTAGGACGCGACCTGGGCCGTGCGGGCCGCGGTCAGCAGCAGGAACGGCGGCTTGTACGGGTCGGGGTGGAAGACGGGCCGGCCGCCCAGGACCACCTGGGCGTGCGGGCCGGGGGCCGTGTGGTGGCGCGGCGTGCCGGCGTAGAGGAGTTCGTGGTCGAGGTAGTAGCGGTCGAGCACCTTCTCGCGGTGGCGTCCGACACGGTCACGGACGGCGTCCCCGTCGTCCTCGAACAGTCGTTGCATCCAGGCGGCGCTGTTGCGCAGGGCCGGGGCCGGCACCGCGCGGAGGTGGAAGTACATGCTCATCAGTGGGTGCAGCGCACCAGGACGGCGAACCGTCACCCCCGGTGCGGCCCCGCGGCCGCCCGTCACCCTCCGGTCCCGTACCCGCCCGCCGACAAGCCCAGGTCAGAGCGCCGGACCCGGTATCCGCACACGGCAGATCCACGTATTCGTACGGCCGTTCCTGCGTTTCGTCGAGGAGCGTGACGGCGCCGCCGGTGCCGCCACCCGCGCGGGCGGGCCGAGTCGGGGTTGCCGTGGCGTGCAGTGACGGTTCGCCTGAGGGCGGGCCGGCCCGCCGCGCCGGTACGCCGGGGGCCCGGGGACCCCCGGCGTACCGGAAGGAACCCGGGCCAGGGCCGGGAGCGTGCTCAGCCGGAGCCTCTGGTGCCGAGCGGCGTGACGGCGGCGACCTCGGCGGGTGTCACCCCCGGTGCGCGGTCGACGAGTTCGAGCCCGGCCGGGGTCACGTCGAGCACGCACAGGTCGGTGATGATCCGGTCCACGCAGGCCCGGCCGGTGAGCGGCAGGGTGCACTCCTCGACGATCTTGGGACTGCCGTCCTTCGCCGTGTGGTCCATCAGGACGACGACCCGGCGGGCCCCGTGGACGAGGTCCATCGCGCCGCCCATGCCCTTCACCATCCGGCCGGGCACCGCCCAGTTGGCCAGGTCTCCGCGCACGGACACCTGGAGGGCGCCCAGCACGGCGGTGTCGACGTGGCCGCCGCGGATCATGCCGAAGGAGAGCGAGGAGTCGAAGAAGGCCGCGCCGGGCCGTACGGTCACGGTCTCCTTGCCCGCGTTGATGAGATCGGGGTCGACCTCCTCCGGCGTGGGGTACGGTCCGACGCCGAGCAGTCCGTTCTCCGAGTGCAGGACGACGTCGACGCCGGGCGGCAGGAAGTCGGCGACCCGGGTGGGCAGTCCGATGCCCAGGTTGACGTAGTCGCCGTCGCGCAGCTCGCTCGCGGCGCGGGCCGCCATCTCGTTCCTGGTCCAGCTCATCGCTCGCGCACCGTTCTCTTCTCGATTCCCTTGTCGGCCGCCTGCTCCGGGGTCAGGGCCACCACCCGCTGCACGAACACGCCGGGCAGATGGATCTCGTCGGGGTCGAGCACGCCCGGCTCGACGAGTTCCTCCACCTCCGCGACCGTGATCCGCCCGGCCATGGCGGCCAGAGGGTTGAAGTTGCGGGCCGAGCGGCGGAAGACCAGGTTGCCGTGCCGGTCTCCGCGCGCGGCCCTGACCAGGGCGAAATCGGTGGTGACGGCGTGCTCCAGGATGTGCTCGACGCCGTCGAAGACCCGTACCTCCTTGCGCGGCGAGGCCACCGCTGCCGGCCCTCCACCGGAGTCCGTCCCGGAGGTGCCTCCCGCCGCGTACCGCCACGGCAGACCGCCGTCGGCGACCTGGGTGCCGACGCCGGCCGGGGTGTAGAAGGCCGGGATCCCGCAGCCGCCGGCCCGCAGCCGCTCGGCGAGGGTGCCCTGCGGGGTCAGCTCGACCTCCAGTTCGCCCGCGAGGTACTGGCGGGCGAACTCCTTGTTGTCACCGATGTACGAGGCCGTGACCCGGGCGATACGGCCAGCGGCCAGCAGGATGCCCAGGCCGCGGCCGTCGACGCCGCAGTTGTTCGACACGACGCCCAGACCGGTCGCCCCGCTGTCGTACAGCGCGCCGATCAGTACCTCGGGGACTCCGCTGAGTCCGAAGCCGCCGACGGCGAACGACCGGCCGTCCGTCACGTCCGCCAGTGCCTCGGCGGCCGTGGCCACCTGCTTGTCCATCCGTCCGCCCCCCTCTAGCGCGACAGCACCCGGCGCAGGGCGCCGAGCAGTTCGTCCCGGGCCGCGTCCCCGGTGCCGGGTGCGGTGGCCCGCCGCCAGGCGATGTGGCCGTCGGGGCGGACGAGCAGCACACCGTCCTCGGCGATCTGGGACACCCGGCTCCACTCGCCGTACGCGTCACGGGAGGTGTCGTCGCCGACGCGCACCAGCCGCAGGGGGACGCCGAGTTCGTCGCGGCAGGCGGCGGCCGCCGTGTCCCACACTCCGCCGGACAGGCCGGTCAGCACGGTGAAGGAGCCGTCACCGACCACGTCCAGCGTGGAGACCTTCTCGCCGTGCGCGTCGACGAGCCAGGCGTGCGGGAGCTTGGCCCCGGGCCGGGTCGTCGGCTGGTGCACCAGCTCCCGGTCCTCCTCCCACACCTCGTCGGGGCCGTCGTCGGGGAGCACCGCGGAGGAGACGTAGCGCTGGTTCATCTCCACGCCGTGCGCGTTGAACTCGTAGTTCTTGAGCTGGATCGCCTCTTCGAGGAGGCGCCGCTTCTTGGCGCCCTCCAAGGTCCGCGCCCGGATGCCCTCGAGTCCCTCGGCGATGGCGGACGTGTCGCCGCCGCCGGCCACGCCGAGCACCTCGAAGATCGGGCCGAACTGGTCCCGGCTGAGGTTGGCCCGCTCGACGATCTGCCGCCCCACGGGGGCGCGTTCGGCGCTGTAGGTGTCGAGCAGCGCCGCTCCGGCCTCGCCCCGGATCACCATGGCGAGCTTCCAGGCGAGGTTGTAGGCGTCCTGGACGGAGGTGTTGGAGCCGAGGCCGTTGGACGGCGGGTGGCGGTGCACGGCGTCACCGGCGCAGAAGACCCGCCCGGTCGCGTACGCGCTGGCATAGGCGTGGTTGACCGTCCACAGCGAGGTGGAGGTGATCTCCACCTCCAGTTCGGAGTCGCCGACCAGGTCGCGCACGATCCGTCGCGCGGACTCCTCGTCCACCTGAGGGGGCGGCTGCTCGATGTCGTAGCCCCACACCAGCAGCCACTCGTTCCAGGGCCGGACCATGCGGACCAGGCCCATGCCGATGCCACCGGTCTCCGCGCCCGGCTGGAGCACCCAGTACAGGACGCTCGGGCGGTGGGCGACGTAACGGGTCAGGTCGGCCTTGAAGACGATGTTCATGCTGCCGGCCTTGGCCATGCGCCCGTCGAAGGGCAGGCCGAGCTGCTCGGCGACCGCGCTGCGCCCGCCGTCGGCGCCGATGAGGTAGCGGGCCCGCACGGTGAACTCGTCGCCGCGCACCCGGTCGCGCAGCAGGGCCGTGACGCCGTGCTCGTCCTGGGTGAAGCTGAGGAACTCGGTGTCGAAGCGGACCTTGGCGCCGCGCGAGGCCGCGTTGTTCACCAGGATCGGTTCCAGGTAGGTCTGCGGGAGGTCGATCATCTCGCAGGGGCTCTTGGCGCCGTACTCGGTGGCCGTCGAGGGCCCGGTGCCCCAGCTGCGGATGCGGCCTATCTCCTCCCCGGCGAGCGCCGTGCACAGCACCGTGTCGCCCATGATGCGGGAGGGGCTGCCGAAGGTCAGGGCCTCGGACTCGACGCCGAGGTCGCGCAGCACCTCCATGGTGCGCTGGTTGGTGATGTGGGCCCGCGGGGTGTTGGCCAGCCAGCCGTACTTGGTGACCAGCAGGGTGCGGATGCCGTAGGTGGCGAGCAGCAGGGCGGCGGCGCCGCCGGCGGGGCCGCTGCCGACGACGAGGACGTCGGTGTCGTACGTGTCGGTGGAAGTCATGGGCGGGCGCTCCTCGGTCATCCGGCCTGGGGGGCGAGACGGAAGGTGTAGTCGAGCCGGCGCCACTCGCCGTCGACCTCGCGGCCGTCGGGGGTGGGGCCGCTGTGCGGGGTGAAGTCGACGACGAGTTCGTGCTTGACGCCGAAGACGGTGTCGCTGTCCAGATACGCGCCGCCGGACACGAACAGCTGGGTGACCAGCCGGCGGTGGCCCGGCGCGTCGAGCATGAAGTGCAGGTGCGGGGCCCGGTAGGGATGCCGGCCGGTCGCGTCGAGCATCTGCCCGACCGGGCCGTCCCCGGGGACCGGGTACTCGCAGGGCAGGATCGACCAGAAGGTGATCCGCCCCTCGGAGTCGGTGCGCAGCCGGGCGCGCAGCACCGGCCCGTCGAGGTCGGGCAGCTGGACGTCGTAGAAACCGTCCTCGTTGGACTGCCACACGTCCACCACGGCGTCCTTGAGGGTCTCGCCGTCGGTGTCGGTGACCAGGACGTCCACCCACAGCGGGGTGCCGTGCAGCCCTCCGGAGATGTCACTGCCGTGCACGGCCTCGGGCGGTCCCTCGACGTAGAAGGGGCCGAGCACAGCCGACGGAGTGGTGTCGGGCGTACGGGAGTTGGTGAGCAGGTCGACCGCGCTGGAGATGCCCAGCGTGTCGGACAGCAGCACGAACTCCTGGCGGGTCGGGCCGCAGTTCTGCCCGGTCCGGGTCAGGAAGTCGACGGCGTACTGCCATTCGGCGTCGGTGACGTCGTTCTCGGCGACGAAGGCGTGCAGATGGCGTACGAGGCCGCCGAGCAGGGTGCGCACGCGGGGGTCGGGGGTCCGCGCGAAGCTGGCCACGACCTCGTCGGTGAGCCGGGCGAGCTGGGCCCGGGTCGAGGGCGGGCCCTGCGGGCGGTGCCCGTGCCAGGCCTCGGCCAGCAGCTCGGCGATGCCCTCGCCGGTCAGTTCGCGCGGGTTGGGGTACGGCGTCGAGGTGGCCAGTTCGGCGGCGGGGGCGAGGCCGGACTCCGGCATACCGAGTTCGCGCAGCGAGGTGGGTCCGCCGAGGGAGACGATCAGGTCGTACACACCGCCGGGGGCGTCGGGCACGCCCAGCGCCTCGGCCACGCGGCTCATCACCTCGGGGACCGCGGGCGCGTTGTAGGCCATGGCGTGCGGCAGCACCACGGTGTGGGTCGCGGCGTGCGGGAGGCCGAAGCCGCCGCCGAGGGTGTGGCACAGCTTGTGGTGCAGGCCCATGCCGACCGTGGCGAGACAGGTGCCGGCCAGCCAGGCGGCCTGCAGCAGGTCGGCCCGTGCCTCGCGGTCGGCCGGATCCGCGGCCAGGCGGGGCAGCGCGCCGGCGATGCGGGAGACGGCGTCGAGGGCCTGCCGGTCGGTGACGGGGTTGGCGTCGGCGGAGTACAGGGCCTCGACGGCGTGGGCGAGGGCGTTGATCCCGCTGGTGACGGTCAGGGACAGCGGCAGGGCGAGGGTGAGGTCGACGTCGTAGACGACCGTCTCGGGCAGGATCGCCGGGGAGGACCGGGTGACCTTCCGGCCGTCCCGGGTCTCGCCCAGCACGGGTGTCACCTCGGAGCCGGCGTAGGTGGTCGGCAGGACGAGCTGCGGCAGATCGGTGCGTACGGCGAGGGCCTTCGCGAGGCCGGTCGTGGATCCGCCGCCGAGGGCCACGATGCCGTCGGCCCCGGCTTCGGTGAGCACGTCGAGCGCCCGCTCCGTCACCTCGACCGGGGTGTGCATGGCCGCGCCGTCGAACTCCGCGGCGAGGAGGTCGCCGAGCACGTCGCGAAGGCGCGAGGCGGGCTCCGCCACGGCCGGGCCGGCCAGGAGCAGGACCCGCGAGCAGCCGAGCCGTTCGACCTCCTCGCGGACCCGGCCCACCGTGCCGGATCCGAAGACGACCCGTGAGGGACGGGATGTGTAGCCGAATGTCCGCATGGAGCAGTCCTCCGCGTTTTCGTCCGGGATGCGGCGGTCGCTTGCACCACCGAGTATGCGAAGGCCGGCGCCGCGAGGCGGCGCATGAGCCGCTCGTGTGTCAGGTCAGGACCCTCGTGTGTCAGGTCGGGGCCGACGCGCCTGGGTTTGCACCGATACGGCGGGCCGGGCGGGGCGGATCCATCGGACGGGCCGGGTGGGCCGGGACGGACCGGGCGGGTCCACCGGACGGGCCGGGCGGGCCGGGACGGACCGGGCCAGGACGGACCGGGACGGACCGGGCGGGTCCACCGGACGGGCCGGGCGGGCCGGGACGGACCGGGCCAGGACGGACCGGGACGGACCGGGCCAGGACGGGCCGGGCGGGCCGGGCGGGGCGGGCGGGCCGGGCGGGGCGGGTCCACCGGGTGCCGCGAACGGCGCGGCACTCCCGGCACTCCACTCCCGGCACACTCCCGGGACTCGGACTCGCCGACAACTTTTCTTTCCTTGACAATTCTTCCTGTCGGCTCGATCCTGGAACGGTGCTGGACGTCGCTGTGATCGAAGAACCCGCCGCGGCCGAGGCGTCACTGGACCCGATCAGGTCCCGGATCCTCGCCGCCCTTGCCGAGCCCGGCTCGGCCGCGATGCTGGCCGCCCGCCTCGGGCTGCCACGACAGAAGGTCAACTACCACCTCAAGGAACTGGAGCGGCACGGCCTGGTGGAACTGGCCGAGGAACGGCGCAAGGGCAACGTCACCGAGCGGGTGTTCCACGCCACCGCCGCCTCGTACGTGATCTCCCCCAGCGCCCTGGCCGCCGTCAGCCCCGACCCCTCCCGGGCGCCCGACCAGCTCTCGGCCCGCTGGCTGCTGGCGCTGGGGGCCCGGCTGGTGCAGGAGGTGGGCACCCTGCTGACCGGCGCGTCCCGGGCCGGCAAGCGGGTCGCCACCTTCGGCATCGACGCGGAGGTGCGGTTCGCCTCCGCGGCCGACCGCACGGCCTTCGCCGACGAGTTGTCCCAGGCCGTTGCCGCGCTGGTCAGCCGCTACCACGACGAGTCCGCGCCCGGCGGCCGCAGCAACCGGGTCGTCGTCGGGCTCCACCAGATCCCCGGGACCGCGAGCCCGGCAGGCCGGCCCCCGGCCTCCGGCGCCGCACCGGTCCAGGGGACCGCATCCGCACCGGAACAGGAGACGCGAGAATGACCCACCCGTTCGAGATCGAGCTGGAGATCACACTGCCGGCGAGCCCGGACCAGGTCTGGGAGGCCATCGCGACCGGCCCCGGGGTCGACTCCTGGTTCATGGGGCGCAACGAGATCGAGCCGCGCGAGGGCGGGGTCTCCGCGATGACCGTCGGCGGTCAGCGGGAGGAGGCCGTCATCAGCGCCTTCGAGCCCGGCAAGCGCCTCGCCAGCCGCACGGCCGCCGCCGAGGACGGCCGCTTCATGGCCTTCGAGTACCTGATCGAGGGACGTGAAGGGGGCAGCACCGTGCTGCGCGTCGTACACAGCGGTCTGCTCGGCGACGACTGGGAGGACGAGTACGACGCGCTGCGCCGCGGCTGGCCCTTCCACCTGCACACCCTCCACGAGTACCTGGCGCATTTCACCGGGCGCACGGGTGTCCCCGTCTTCGCGGTGACGCCTTCGGGCGAACGGCCCGCGCGGGAGGTCCGCGAGGCCCTCGTCCGGGGCCTGTCCCTGCCGGGTCCGGTCACGGCGGGCACTCGGGTGCGGGCCGCACCGGCCGGGCTGCCACCGCTGGACGGCGAGGTGACCTGGGCCGACGACGAGCGCTTCGAACTGCGCACCGCCGACGGGCTCTACACCTTCCACCACGGCTCCGGCGTGGTGCTGGTGTTCCATCACCTCTTCGCCCCGGCCCCCGACGGCACCGACCCGGACACCGCGTGGCAGCACTGGCTGAGCGCCCTGTTCGCCTGACACCCGCACGCACGCGGCCGGCGTACGCCCGCCCCGCACACATCACATCTCACGCACCGCACAACCGCACACGTCACGCACCGCCCACCCGACGAACCGAGGAACTCCGATGCGCACTCTGATCACCACGGCCTTCATCTCGCTCGACGGCGTCGTCGAGGCACCCGGCGGCGAGGCCGGTTACCGCAACTCCGGCTGGACCTTCAAGCACACCGACTTCCTCCCCGAGGCGTTCGAGATCAAGGGCCGGGAGCAGAAGGAGGCCGGCGCGATGCTGCTGGGCCGGGTCAGCTACGAGGCGTTCAGCCCCGTGTGGCCCGCCATGGAGGAATTCGCCGACTACAAGGAGATGCCGAAGTACGTCGTCTCCACCACCCTCGGTGAGGACCGGCTCGTCGAGGGCTGGGGCGAGACGAGCATCCTGCGCTCCCTCGACGAGGTCGCCGCCCTGAAGGAGACCGAGGGCGGCCCGATCATCGTCCACGGCAGTGCCACCCTGCACCAGGCGCTGTCGGACGCCGGTCTCGTCGACCGCTACCACCTGCTGGTGTTCCCCCTGCTGCTCGGCGCGGGCAAGCGCCTGTTCTCCACCACCGACAAGGACGCCCAGAAGCTTCGGCTGGTCGAGCACGAGGCCTACTCCAACGGCGTCCAGAAGCAGGTCCTCGACGTGGTCCGCTGACGCCCCTGACCGCGGCCGGCGCTCACCGCGCCGGTGCGTAGCCGCCGTCCACCCGGATCGTGTCGATGGCGCTGATGTACCGGGCCCGCCCCGGCCCCCAGCACCAGCTGGGGGCCGGGGCGGTCGAGCGGTGCGCCGTCGAGCACGACCGTACCCGACCCGGCGACCCGTATAAACGCACATGCGAGGCCAGCATCGAGAATAGTCGGCTCATGCGAAGAGACAGGAGACTTTCCCCTCGCACTTGCGGCAATATGATCGGCGCATGCGCACCCATCGGATCAGGGACGCGGCCACCTCGCCCGGTGTCGGCGCCGACACCGTGGGGCGGGCGGCCGGGGCCGTGATCGGGACGGCCCGAGAGGCCGTCGAGAGACACCGCGTCCGTCGAGGACCAGAGGGAGTGGACCCGTGATGACCCGTTCCGCGCGCCGGACCCGCCGTACGCTTCGCACGGCCGGCGTCGGCGCCGCCGCGCTGCTGGCCCTCAGCGCCTGCTCCTCGTCGGACTCGGACAGCTCCGCCGAGTCGGACTCCACCGCGTCGGGCTCCGTCTCCGGCGAAGGCGAACTGTCCGGCGAGGTGACGGTGTTCGCCGCGGCGTCGCTCAGGGAGAGCTTCACCGAGCTGGGCAGGCGGTTCGAGAAGCAGCACCCCGGCACGAGGGTCACGTTCAGCTTCGCGGGCAGCGACGCGCTCGCGGCGAGCATCACCGGCGGCGCCCCCGCCGATGTCTTCGCCTCGGCCAGTCCCAAGACGATGAAGATCGTCACCGACGCGGGCGGCGCCGCGGGCACACCCGTCACCTTCGTGCGCAACCAGCTGGAGATCGCCACCTTGCCGGGCAACCCGGACAAGATCGGCTCCCTGAAGGATCTGACGGAGTCGGATCTCAAGGTCGTGCTGTGCGACAAGGCCGTGCCGTGCGGCGCCGCCGCGCAGAAGGCCCTGGACGCGAGCAGGCTGAAGCTCACGCCGGTCTCCTACGAGGAGGACGTCAAGTCGGCCCTGAACAAGGTCGTGCTGAAGGAGGCCGACGCCGCGGTCGTCTACAAGACCGATGTGAAGGCCGCGGGTGACAAGGTGGAGGGCGTGGAGTTCCCCGAGTCGGCCGACGCCGTCAACGAGTACCCGATCACCCTGCTCAAGGAGTCGGAGAACACCGGTACCGCCGAGGCGTTCATCGCGCTCGTGCGGTCCGCCGAGGGCCAACGGGTCCTGGGTGAGGCCGGGTTCCTGAAGCCGTGAGCCCGCTCGATCCGACCGGCGCCGCGACCGGCCCCCGCACGGGACGGCCGCGGCGGCGCCGCACGCGCGCGGGCGCCCCGCCGGCCCTGCTCGTGCCCGCGCTGATCGGCCTGGCGTTCCTGGTCCTGCCGCTCGTGGCGCTGCTCGTGCGCGCCCCCTGGCGGAGCATGCCCGAGCTGCTGACCAGCCCCGAGGTGTGGCAGGCGCTCCAGCTGTCCCTGATCTGCGCCACCGCGGCGACCGCGGTCAGTGTGGTGTTCGGGGTGCCGCTGGCCTGGCTGCTGGCCCGGGTCGACTTCCCCGGGCGCGGTCTCGTGCGCGGTCTGGTGACACTGCCGCTCGTCCTGCCCCCGGTGGTGGGCGGCGTGGCCCTGCTGATGGCGCTCGGCCGCAACGGGGTCGTGGGCCGGTGGCTGGACTCCTGGTTCGGGGTCACCCTGCCCTTCACCACCGCCGGTGTCGTGGTCGCGGAGGCGTTCGTGGCGATGCCGTTCCTCGTCATCAGCGTCGAGGGCACCCTGCGGGCCGCCGACCCGCGTTACGAGGAGGCCGCGCAGACCCTGGGCGCCTCCCGCTTCACCGCGTTCCGCCGGGTCACCCTGCCGCTGATCGCGCCGGGCATCGCGGCGGGCGCCGTGCTGGCGTGGGCGCGTGCGCTGGGCGAGTTCGGCGCGACGATCACCTTCGCCGGGAACTTCCCCGGCCGTACGCAGACCATGCCGCTCGCGGTCTACCTGGCCCTCCAGAGCGACCCGGAGGCGGCGATCGCACTCAGTCTGGTCCTGCTCGCCGTGTCGATCGCGGTGCTCGCGGGGCTCCGGGACCGCTGGATGACCGCCTCATGACCGACACGGAGAAGGCCACACGCGTCGCCGTCGGGGACGACCAGGGGCTCGACGCCCGGCTCGTCGTCGGCCTCGGCTCCTTCACGCTCGACGTGACGCTCACGGCGGCGCCCGGTGACGTGGTGGCGCTGCTCGGCCCGAACGGGGCCGGCAAGACCACCGCCCTGCGGGCCCTCGCCGGTCTGGTCCCGCTGTCCGGCGGCCGACTGCGGCTGGACGGCGTGGAGCTGGACGGGCTGCCGCCGGAGTCCCGCCCGGTCGGTGTCGTCTTCCAGGACTACCTGCTGTTCCCGCATCTGTCGGCGCTGGACAACGTGGCCTTCGGGCCGCGCTGCCACGGCACGGGCAAGGCGGAGGCCCGCGCGCAGGCGGCCGGGTGGCTGGCGCGCATGGGGCTCACCGACCACGCGGGAAGCAAGCCGCGCAGGCTCTCCGGCGGCCAGGCCCAGCGCGTCGCCCTGGCCCGGGCGCTGGCCACCCGGCCCGGGCTGCTGCTGCTCGACGAGCCGCTGGCCGCCCTGGACGCCCGCACC
This sequence comes from Streptomyces sp. NPDC005017, assembly GCF_042873115.1. Classification (NCBI taxonomy): domain Bacteria; kingdom Bacillati; phylum Actinomycetota; class Actinomycetes; order Kitasatosporales; family Streptomycetaceae; genus Streptomyces; species Streptomyces sp. NPDC005017. The sequence goes on from NZ_JBIALD010000016.1 coordinate 118,901, forward strand.
CGGCTGGACGTGCGCGCCCAGCTCCGCCGCCATCTGGCCGACTTCGAGGCGGTCGCCGTGCTCGTCACGCACGATCCGCTGGACGCCATGGTGCTGGCCGACCGGCTCGTGGTCGTCGAGGACGGCCGGGTCGTGCAGGAGGGCACCCCGTCCCACATCGCCCGCCATCCGCGCACCGACTACATCGCGCAGCTGGTCGGCCTCAACCTCTACCGGGGGCAGGCCCGGGGGCACACCGTCCGGGTCGACGACGGGCCCGGGATCACGACGACCGAGGACCTCACGGGCCCGGTGTTCGTCGCCTTCCCGCCCGGCGCGGTCACCCTGCACCGCGAGCGCCCCACCGGCTCCAGCGCCCGCAACCTGTGGCGGTGCGAGGTGGCCGGCCTGGAGACCCACGGCGACCAGATCCGCGCCGACCTCACGGGCGAGCTCCCGCTGACGGCCGATCTGACCACGGTCGCCGCGGCCGAACTGGACCTGCACCCCGGGGTCACGGTGTGGGCGACGGTGAAGGCGGCCCAGACACACGCGTACCGCGCCTGAGGAACGGGCCGGACGGGCCGGGCGGGCTAGGGTGCGTCGCGAAGAACGCGAAACACCCGAAACCGCCACATTCTCCCGTCTGCGAGGCGTCCGACCATGAGTCTGAGCATCCGCAACCAGATCCCCGGCACCGTCACCTCCGTCACCCCCGGCGAGGCCATGGCCACCGTGCGGGTCCGCCTCGTCGGCGGTCAGGACGTGACCGCCGCCGTCACCGTCGACGCCGTCGGCGAGCTGGGACTCGCCCCGGGCTCCGCCGTGCACGCCCTGGTCAAGGCCACGGAGGTGGCGCTGGCCACCGGCCCGGTGGACGGTCTGTCCATCCGCAACCGGCTGCCCGGCACCGTGCGCGCGGTCTCGGCGGGCGCCGCGATGGCCACCGTCCGGGTCGCCGTCGAGGGCGCCGAGCTGACCGCCTCGATCACCAAGGACGCCGTCACCGACCTCGCCCTGGCCGAGGGCACCACCGTCACCGCGCTGTTCAAGTCGACGGAGGTCTCCCTCGCGACCGTCTGACGGGGCGGGACTCAGTACACGTCCCGCACGTAGCGCTTGTCGGCGGCGAGCTGCTTGACGTACGCCGCCGACTCGGCCTCGTCCAGTCCGCCGTGCACGGAGACGACGTCCCGCAGGGCCCGGTCGACGTCCTTGGCCATGCGGGAGGCGTCTCCGCAGACGTAGAAGTGGGCGCCGTCCTGGAGCCAGGACCACAGCAGCGGGCCGTGCTCGCGCATCCGGTCCTGCACGTAGACCTTGGCGCGCTGGTCCCGTGAGAAGGCGGTGTCCAGCCGGGTGAGCGTGCCGTCGGCGAGGAAGCCGGACAGCTCCTCCTCGTAGTAGAAGTCGGTCGCCCGGTGCTGCTCGCCGAAGAACAGCCAGTTCGGGGCGCGGTGGCCGCGGGCCCTGCGCTCCTCCAGGAAGCCGACGAACGGCGCGACCCCCGTGCCCGGGCCCACCATCACCGCGGGGACGGACGGGTCGGCGGGCACCCGGAAGTGCGGGGCGCGCTGGACACGGACCGGCACGGGCGTGCCCGGCTCGGCGTCGGCGAGGAAGGGGGAGCACACGCCCTGGCGGGCGCGGCCGGCCAGGTTCTCGTAGCGGACGACCGAGACCGTCAGGGAGACCAGGCCGGGGTCGGTGAGCGGGCTGGACGATATGGAGTACATCCGGGGCTGGAGGCGTCCGAGCACCTCGGCCCACTCCTGGGCCGCGGCGCGCAGGCCGAACTCGGCCGCCACGTCGACGGCCTGACGGCCCCAGGACCACTGGGCCAGCCCGTCCTTGTTGTCCGGGCGCAGCAGCTTGCGCAGTTCGCGCGGGTCGCGGGTGCGGTCGGCGGCGAAGCGCAGCAGGTCGGGGGTGACCCGGGTGATGTCCAGATGGCGGTGCAGGGCCTCGGCGAAGGTCACCTCGCCGGCGTTCCTGACCTGGACGGCCGTGTCCGCGTCGAGTCCGGTGACGGCCAGCCACTCCGTGACGAGGTCCGGCCGGTTGACCGGGTGCACGGCGAGGGCGTCGCCGGCCTCGTAGACGAGCGGGGTGTCGCTGTCCCGGGTGTCGAAGGTGAAGCGCCGGACCTCCTTGCCCGCGCCGGGCAGGCTCAGCAGCCGGTTGCCGGTGAGCCGGGCGGTGAGTACGGCGGGGCGGCCGGCCCTGGGCGCCGCCGGCGCGGCGGGGGCCTGCGGCGCGGGCGTGGGTGCGTGCGCAGCGGAGGCGGGGGCGGGGGCCTGTGGCGCGGGTGCGTACGCCGCGGGGGTGGCGGCCTCGGAGGTCTTCAGGGCGGTGCTCACCTGGTCCAGCCAGGCCGCCGCCTCCGTCTCGAAGTCTGGCTCGCAGTCGGTGCGCGGGGCCAGGCGTTCCGCGTCCAGCTCCGCCAGCCGCAGGTCCAGCCGGCGGCCGTGGCCGCAGAAGTCGTCGTAGGAGGAGTCCCCGAAGGCCAGCACGGAGTAGCGCAGGCCCTTCAGGCGCGGGGCGTCGGCCGCGGCGAGGGCGTCCCAGAAGACGGTGCCGTTGTCCGGGGCGTCGCCGTCGCCGAAGGTACTGGTGATCAGCAGCAGGTCGGCGTCGGAGGGCAGCGCCGCGAGGTCGGCGTCCTCCATGGGCAGCAGGGCGGCGGGGTGGCCGTCCGCGCCGAGCCGCTCGGCCGTGGCGTTCGCGAACTCCTCGGCGTTGCCGGTCTGCGACGCCCAGAGCACGAGCACCTGGCGGCGCGGCGGGTCCCCGGGCCGGGCCGCGGTACCGGAGAGACCGCCGGGGGCGGGGGCGGCGGAGGTGTCGGTCCTGGCGTACATCCCGGCCAGGACGCCGTTCACCCATACCGCGTGCTCGGGGCTGAACGGGGCGTCGGGCGGCAGGACGGGGACGCCCGGGACGCCGTAGGGGATGCCCGCGAGGAAGCCGGTCAGATAGAGCCGCTCGTGGTCGGCGAGGACGGGGGGCGGCGGGGCGAGCTCCAGTCCGAAGGGAGAGGGGGTCACGGACGTCGGGGTGAGGGCCGGGCCCGCGGCGAGCGCCGGCACGGGCGCGGGCGTCGCGGCCCACGCCGGTTCGCCCGTGAGCGCGGGGGTCCGCACCGTGACCGGCGTGGCCGCCTTCGTCAGCGACACCGCGCACACCTTGAACTCGGGCTGGAAGGACAGCGGGTCGACGGCGTCGCTCGTCACGGCGTTGACGCTCAGGTACTCGCCGAACAGGTCGTTCCAGTGGAACGGGGCGAAGCAGCAGCCCGGCCGCACTCGGTCGGTGACGACCGCGGGCAGCACGGCCCGGCCGCGCCGCGAGGCCACCTCCACCGAGTCGCCCTCGGCGAGGCCCAGCGCGGCGGCGTCCTCGGGGTGCACCTCGACGAAGGGACCGGGGTTGAGCTTGTTCAGCTTGGCGACCTTGGCCGTCTTGGTCAGGGTGTGCCACTGGTGCTGGAGGCGGCCGGTGTTGAGGACGAACGGGTAGTCGTCGTCGGGCATCTCGGCCGCGGGGATGTGCGGGCGGGCGTGGAAGACGGCGCGGCCGCTCGGGGTCGGGAACGTGAGGGTGCCGTCCTCGCCGAGGTAGCGGATCGGGTTGCGGTCGGGGCCGTCCTCGCTCGCGGCCGGCCACTGCACGGGCGTGGCGCGCAGCCGCTCGTAGCTCACTCCGCGCAGGTCCCAGCCGGTCACCGGGTTCCAGGCGCGCTTGAGCTCCTCGAAGACCTCCTCCGCGCTGTCGTACGCGAAGCCCTGGCCGTAGCCCATCGCGCGGGCCACGGCGGCGATGATCCGCCAGTCCGCCATCGCCTCGCCGGGCGGGTCCGCGGCGGGGCGCGCGAGGGTGAGGTTGCGCTCGCTGTTGATCAGGACGCCCTCGGTCTCGGTCCACAGCGCGCCGGGCAGGACGACATCGGCGTACGCGTTGGTCTCGGTGTCGGCGAACACGTCCTGGGTGACGACGAACTCGGCGGCCTCCAGGCCCTCGATGACGGTCTTGCGGTTGGCGACGGAGGCGACGGGGTTGGTGCAGACGATCCAGCAGGCCTTGATCTCGCCGTCGGTCATCTTCTGGAACATCTCGACCGTGCCCCTGCCGACGCCGTCGGCCCGCACGGTGCCCGGCTGGAGCTGCCACAGCTCCTCGACGAAGGCCCGGTCGGCGTCGGCGAGCACCGAGCGCTGTCCGGGGAGGCCGGGCCCCATGTAGCCCATCTCGCGGCCGCCCATCGCGTTGGGCTGTCCGGTCAGGGAGAACGGGCCGCTGCCGGGGCGGCAGATGGCGCCGGTGGCCAGATGCAGGTTGACCAGGGCGTTGGTGTTCCAGGTGCCGTGCGTGGACTGGTTCAGGCCCATGGTCCAGCAGCTCGTCCACTCCCCCGCCTCGCCGATCAGCCGCGCGGCCTCGCGGATGTCCTCCTCGGGTATGCCGGTGATCTCGGCGACGGTGGCGGGCGGGTAGTCGGCGAGGAAGCCGGGCATCTCCTCCCAGCCCTCGGTGTGCGCGGCGATGAAGCCGGGGTCGGTGTGCCCGCCAGCGTGCAGCAGGTGCAGCAGGCCGTTGAGCAGGGCGAGGTCGGTGCCCGGCCTGATCTGGAGGAACAGGTCGGCCTTGTCGGCGGTGGCGGTGCGCCGGGGGTCGACGACGATCAGCCGGGCGCCCGCCGACTTGACCCGGTCCATCATCCGCAGGAACAGGATCGGATGGCAGTCGGCCATGTTCGAGCCGATGACGAGGAAGACGTCCGCCCGGTCGAGGTCCTGGTACGAGCCGGGCGGGCCGTCGGCGCCGAGGGACAGCTTGTAGCCGGTGCCGGCGCTGGCCATGCACAGCCGCGAGTTCGACTCGATCTGGTTGGTCCGCACGAAGCCCTTGGCGAGCTTGTTGACCAGGTACTGCGCCTCCAGGCTCATCTGGCCCGACACGTAGAACGCGAGGGCGTCCGGTCCGTGCTCGTCGACGATGCGGCGCAGCCGGGCGGCCGTCTCGGCGACGGCGTCCGCCACGGGCACGGGACGCGGCTCCTCGCCCCGGTCCGACCGCACGAGCGCGGTGCCCAGCCGCCCGGGGGCGGCGAGCATGTCCGCGGTGGTCGTCCCCTTGGTACACAGCCGTCCGAGGTTCGCCGGGTGCTCCTTGTCCCCCGTCGCCTTCAGCACCGTACGACGCCCGTCCGGCCCCATGCCCACGTCGAGGACCATGCCGCAGCCCACCCCGCAGTAGGAGCAGACCGTCCGCACCTTCGTCGTCCCCTCGGTGCGCGAGCCCGGCACGGCCACGGGCGCCTCCTTGCTGTACTCGGTCCATCGCCACTGGTCCCGACGGTACGCAGCGCTTATTACGCCGATGTCTCCTGATCCGATCTTGAAGGGTTAAGGGCGGCGCACAGGGCGGGGCGGGCGGGCGTGAACTCCCCGCGCCGCCGCCCGGGCGGCGCCGCCGGGCGGGTGCCGTGGCGGGCGGGTGCCGTGGCGGGCGGGTGCCGTGGCGGGCGAGGTGGGTGATGCTGAAGGGGTGTGGGGTGTCCCGGCCGGGTGGACCCCGGCGGCCTATGCCGCTTCCGGGCGGCGCGCGGTGCGTGTGGCGTCGGCCGCGGCGGCCGGCTTCTACCTCTTCCGCTACGGCCTCGACCGGCCCGTCGCGGCCACCTACGCCCTGTTCGCCGCGGTGGCGCTGGGCGGGCTGTCCAGGATTCCGGGCACGGGACGGGAGCGGGCCGGGATCGTCCTGCGGGTGCTGCCGGTGTGCTGGGTGCTGGTGGTCGTGGGCACCTGTCTGTCGGTACGGACCTGGAGTGCCGTCGCCGGCATGCTGGTGGTCGGCTTCGCGCTGGCGTTCGCCGCCGTGGGCGGTCCGCGTCCGGCCGGGGTGGCGCCCGGCCTGCAGCTGCTGTACATCCTGCCGTCCTTCCCGCCGTACGATCCCGGTTCGCTCGACGACCGGCTGATCGGTACGACGACCGGGCTGGTGCTCCTGGCCGCCACCGAGGCGCTGCTCTTCCCCGAGCCCTCCCCCGTGCCGTACCGGGAACGGGCGGCCCGTGCCGCGCTGACCGCCGGGCGCTGCGCGCGACTGCTCGCCGAGGCGCCGTACGTGCTGCCCGGCGCGGACCGGCGAGGGGCGCTGGATGCCTCGTCGACGCTGCGGGCGCTGAAGGTGCCCGAGGCGGAACGCCCCGCCGGGCCCGGCGTCCGCCATCGCGCCCTCGCGCACACCGGCCTCGCCACCAGGACCCTGCTCAACCGTCTCGCGCGGCTGCCCGCCCCGCCCCGCGCGCCGGAGCGCGAGGTGACCGCCGTGCTGGGCGCGGTGGCGGAGCTGGCCGGGGCGAGCACGGACTGTCTGCGGGCGGGGCCGTCGCCGACGGCAGCCTACGAGGCGCTGACGGTGGCGCACGACCGTCTCTCGGACCTGTCCGCGGGCGGTACGGCCCGCGCCCGAAGCTCCGGCTTCCCGCCCGCCGTGCTGCGCGAGCACGCCGCCGTGCTGGAGATCGCCGATGCCGCGCTGACCCTGGGCGCGGCGGCCGACCGGGCGGTCCGGGGCCGGCGTGCCGCGGTGGAGGTGTCCGCGGAACGGTTCTGGTACGCCTCGGTCCCTGCGCCGGTCCTGTGGTGGCACCGGGTCCGCGGCCACGCGGGGAGCCGTTCGGTGCTCTTCCAGAACGCGGTGCGCATCGCGCTGGCCCTCACGGCGGCCCGGCTCGTCGCCGGTGTGGACACGCTGCCGCACGGCTTCTGGGCGATGCTGGCGACGCTCACGCTCACCCGGACCACCCTGGACGCGACCTGGCAGACCATCCGCCTCGCCCTGGCGGGCACCCTGGCCGGGGCACTGCTGACGGCGGTGACACTGACCCTGGTCGGCACCGACACCTCGTTCTACGCCGTGGCGCTGCCGCTGTGGATGCTGTTCGCCTTCACCGTCGGGCCGGTGCGCGGCGTCGGCTGGGCCCAGGGGCTGTTCACCGTGCTGGTGTCGCTGGTGTTCGCGCAACTGGCGCCCGCCACCTGGGAGCTGGCGGAGGTGCGGGTGCTCGACGTGCTGGTCGGGAGTGCGATCGGCGCGGTCTTCGGTGTGCTGGCCTGGCCGCGCGGCGCGCACGACGAGCTGCGGCACGCGGGTGCCGAGCTCCTGCGCAGGGCGGCCGAGGTGGTGGTGGCGACCGGGGCGTCGCTGACCGGTGGCGGGGCGGTGGCCCTGCCGTCCGGCGCGCCCGGTCACCGGTCGCTGCATCGCACGCTGATCCTCGCGGAGTCGGCCTACGCGCAGTTCCAGACCGAACCGAACCACTTCGGCGGCACCGCGCACGGTACGGCCTCGCCCGGCACCGGCCGGCGGGCCGCGGCCGCGCGGGTGGACTGGCAGGCGACCCTCATCGCCGGTCACCACACGCTGTGGGGCTCCGAACGTCTGCTGGAGCCATCCCCGGCCGGGCTGTCGCACCCGGCGGCCGACTCGCTGTCCCGGCTCGGGGACCGGGTGGCGGCGCGGATGCTGCTGGTCTCGGCGTCGCTGGACCCCGGCGCGGACACCCCGACCGCGCCGCCGCCCCAGGCCACCCCGGACCGCACGGAGTTCCTCGCGGAGCCGCCGGGCGCGCCCCGCCCGTACTTCGCGACCGTGGCGTGGCTGGAGTCGCTGGCGGCCGACCTGACCCGGATCGCGGGCGGCGAACCCGGGCCGGCGGACGAGGGACCGGCCCGTGCGGCCGGGCGGTGCGCGCGCTGGCCCGGCGCCGTACCGGCCCGAAGGCACTGCTGGCCTCGGCCTCGGTGCCGTTCCTGGCGTTCGTTCTGGCGCTGGGCGTCGTGGTGCGCGCGGTCGTCGACAACGGGCTCGACACGGCGCTGGGCCGGGTCGTCCCCGACGGCACCGGGCTACCCGCGCGGCTGGGGATCGCCGCGCTGGCCGCCGTACTGGCCAACCTGATCAACAATCTGCCCGCGGTGCTGGTGCTGCTGCCGCTCACGGCTCCGTCCGGACCGGGCGCGGTGCTGGCGGTGCTGCTCGGGGTGAACATCGGGCCGAACCTCACCTACGCCGGGTCGCTGGCCACGCTGCTGTGGCGGCGGATCGTGCACGCGCACGACGGCGAGGTGGAGTTGAAGGAGTTCACCCTGCTGGGGCTGTACGCCGTTCCGGCGAGCCTCGGCGCGGCGGTACTGGCACTGTGGGCCTCACTCGCCGTGTTCGGAGGAGGCTGACTCCATGCCCGTGGTCGTCTGGATCGTCGAGGGCACCTGGCCCGCCTGTGTGGACGCCGCACTCACCCAGGTGCCGGGGGACGCCGACATCGTCCTGCTCCACGTCACCCCGGCGGACGTGCCGGGCGCGGCACACGGCGCCTTCGCGGGGCTCCTCGGCCGCGGTCACCCCGAGCGCGACCCGGGCACCCGCATGGAGCACCTCGCCGCCACCTCCGCCCGGCAGCTCCTCCAGGCGGCGGCCGACCGGCTCGGCCGCCCCTGCACCCTCACCGAGCGCACCGGGCGCGTCGAGCACGAGGTCGTGACCGCCGCGCAGCACGCCGATCTGCTGATCCTGGCCCGCGACGGCGACCACACCCATCTGGGCCCGCACAGCCTCGGCCGGGCGGGCCGCTTCGTCGTCGATCACGCCCCGTGCCCCGTGCTGCTGGTCTGGCCCGAACCGGCCCCGGGCCTGACCTCGCTGCCGTCCCCGCCGCCCGACCCTCACTGAGCGCGGGTTCCGGTCAGGGGGCGCGGCGGTGCTCAGCCCTCCTCGACCGTGACGGTGACGGGCGTACCCGTCTCCACGGTCCGGCTGACCGTGCACAGCCGGTCGTGGGAGGTCTTCACGGCCCTGGGCAGGATCGCCCGGGCCCGCTCGGCGCCCTCGCCGTCGGGGAAGGACACGGAGAAGGTGACCCGGAGGTCGGTGAGCCGGTTGCCGAGGTCGTCGCTGATCTTGTGGCCGCTCGCCGCGATGGTGAACCGGTCCGGCTCGGCGTGCCGCCCGGTGGCCACGTCCACGTCCACGGCGCTGCAGCCGGCCAGCGCGGCCAGCAGCAGCTCGACCGGCGTGAACTCGGTCTCCGCGTCGGGGTCGGAGGAACTGCCGAAGGCGACGGTGCCGCCGCGGGCGTTCGTGGCCACGAAGCGGCCGGTGCCGGTGCGCTCGACGGTGACGGAGCGAAGGGTGTTGTCGGTCATGCCGCGACCCTAACGCCGTACCACCGGATACCCGCCATGACCGGCCCCGGCCCTTCGACCCTGGTGCGGCGGGCGGACCGTGAGGATCTGTTCGGCGTGGCCGACGGGGCCGTCGAGGTGGTGCGGGACGCTGCCGGTGAGGCCCTGGCCGGTCGGGCCGAAGGTGACGGTGGTGTCCAGGCCGGTCCAGGGGCGCCGCGACCGGCGGTGCGGATGGCCCCTCGGAGCACGCACCTGACGCCGCAGAGGCCGCAGGGCCGGGGGCCCACCGAGAGCGGGCCTTCGGCCGCTCGGCCGACGGCCCGCGACCGGCCCCGTCAGCCGAGCAGGACCCCGGGGTTGAGGACGCCGTGCGGGTCGAGCGCGTCCTTCGCGGCGCGCAGGGCCAGGGCGAAGGGCTCCGGGCGCTGGAGGTCGTAGCCGGGGCGGTGGTCGCGGCCGACGGCGTGGTGGTGGGTGATGGTGGCGCGGTGGCGGTGCAGCACGTCCGCCGCGACGGCCTTGATGTCGTCCCAGACCGCGGCCTCGTCACCGGGACGGCCCGCGACGGCCACGGTGAAGTAGGGGGCGGCGCCGTCCGGGTAGACGTGGGTCAGCCGGCAGTTGACGGTCGCCGTGTGCCCGGTGGCCTTGGTGGCGGCCGCGCCCACCTCGGTACGGACGGCGTCGATCAGGGCGGGGACCGTGTCCCAGCCGGCCGCGGTCTCGAAGGTGTCGACGACGGCACCCATGCGGGCGAGACCGTCGCGCAGATAGGGCATGCGCAGGAACGCCGAGCGCCAGGCGGTGACGGCGGCGTCGGCCGGGGCGTCACCGCCCGACGCCGGCGTGTCGGCCCGGCCGCCGTGCGCGAGGGCCAGGTCCAGGGCCGTCGCGAGACGGCCGTCGACGGGCGCGGTGGCCGACTCGAAGCCGAGGACCAGCACGGAGGAGCCGTCCCTGGCGGCACCGGACAGCATGGCCTCGCCGGGGTCGAGCAGACGGCAGTTGGCCGGGGCCAGATCGGACTGGGCCAGGGCGCGGACCGCCTCCAGGGCGGCCCCGAAGTCGCCGTAGGCCACGGACGCGGAGGCCTTGAACCGGGGGCGTTCCTGAAGGCGCATCCACGCCTCGGTGATCACACCCAGCGCGCCCTCGGAGCCCAGGAACAGCCGGTCGGGCGAGGGTCCGGCGCCAGAGGCGGGCAGCCGCCAGGAGGCGCCCGTCGCGGCGGGCGCGACCACCCGCAGGGACTGGACGAAGTCGTCGATGTGGGTGTGGACCGTGGCGTAGTGGCCGCCCGCCCGGGTGGCCAGCCAGCCGCCGAGCGTGGAGAACTCGAAGCTCTGCGGGAAGTGCCGCAGTGTGAGGCCGTGCGGCCGCAGCTGGGCCTCCAGCACCGGGCCGAGGGCACCGGCCTGGATACGGGCGGCGCGGCCGCGCGTGTCGATCTCCAGGACGCGGTCCATCGCGGTCAGGTCCAGCGAGAGCACGGCGCGGTGGGCGTCGCCGCGGTACTCCACCCCGCCGACCACGGAGGAGCCGCCGCCGAAGGGGATCACGGCGACGCCGTGCCCGCCCGCCCAGTCCAGCAGGTCGGCGACGTCCTGGTCACCGGCCGGGCGGGCGACCAGGTCGGGGATGCGGCGGGGCGTGCCGCGCAGGGCCCTGATGACGTCGCGGTACGCGCGGCCCATGGCATGGGCGGCACGCGCCGCGGGGTCGTCGGTCACCAGGTGCGCCAGGGAGGCCGGGGGTGTCGCACCGGGGCGGCCCACGGACAGGTCGGCCACCCTGGGTATGGGCAGCGGGCGGGCGAGGGTGCCCGGGAGCAGGGCGCCGAGCGCGGCGCACTCGGCGTCGTCGGGGTGGGCGTCGGCGTAGCCCCAGCCCCACCAGGAGCGGGTGCGGTTGCTGCCGGTGTCGGTCGCCGTCTTGAGCATGAGCGGTGCTCCCTGCCTGGTCACGGTAATTAACCCAGCGGTAAATTACCGTAGGGTAAATTCACTTCCATGACAACGCCTCACCCCAGGGCCGGCACCAAGGGCGTGCCGAGGGCCGACCGAGAACGGCAGATCCTCGCCGCGGCCGTCGAGGAGTTCGGCCGCCACGGCTACGAGGCAACCACCGTGGCGGCCGTCGCCGCCCGCGTGGACGTCACCAAGGCCCTGGTCCACCAGTACTTCGGCAGCAAGCAGGACCTCTACCTGGCCTGTCTGGAGCCGGTCGGCGAACGGCTGCTGGGCGCCGTACGCACCGCGATGGCCGAACCCGGCACGGCGTCGCGGCCCACACCGCTGCGGGTGCTGCACGGCCTGTTCACCGCCCTGGAGGGGCAGCGGGAGGCCTGGTTCGTCCTCTACGACCCCTCGCTGCCGCCCGGCGGCGAGGCAGCCGAGCGCGCCGCCGACTTTCGCGGCGCCATCGACGAGCTCGCCGCGATCGGCTCCGCCGAACTGCTGCACAAGGCCGGGGCCGACGACCCGCTCGACGCCGACGCGCTCGCCTACGCCTGGCGGGGCCTGGCCACGGCCCTGGTCCGCTGGTGGATCAGCCGTCCGGACGAGTCCCCCGAGGCGATGGCGCGGCGGTGTGCGCGCCTGTTCGCGGCGGGGCGGGTGATTCTCGGGGGTGAGGAGGGTGGGGCGTGAGGCCGCGCCCGCCCCTTGGCGACGAGGGACCCGTGCCCCTCCGCGAACCGCCCGTCAGCGGCGGATGAGCCCGAGGTTCGTGGCCGTGGCGACGGCTGCGGTGCGGGAGTCGACGCCGAGCTTGGTGTAGACGCGGGCGAGATGGGACTTGACCGTGCCCTCGGTCAGGTGGAGGCGCTGTCCGACGGCCTGGTTGGACAGGCCCTCGGCGACCAGGGTGAGGACCTCGGTCTCCCGGCGGGTCAGGGCGGCGCCGGGGGTGCGCAGCCGGTTCAGGAGCCGCTCGGCGACCGAGGGGGCGAGGGCGGTGCGGCCAGCCGCGGCGGTGCGTACGGCGGCGGCCAGTTCCTCGGGCGGGGCGTCCTTCAGGAGGTAGCCCGTCGCGCCGGCCTCGATGGCGGGCAGGGTGTCGGCGTCGGAGTCGTAGGTGGTGACGATCACGACCCGGGGAGCGCCCGGCCGGGCGGTGATCAGGGCGGTCGCCTCGGCGCCGTTCATGCCCCCGCCGAACCGCAGGTCCATCAGCACCACGTCGATGTCCCCCTCGGCGGCGCGGGCCACGGCGTCCTCGGCGGTGGCGGCCTCGGCCACGACGACGATGCCGGGCTCGGTCTCCAGCACGGCACGCAGCCCGGCGCGGACCACCGGGTGGTCGTCGGCCAGCAGGAGGCCGATGGAGGTGGCGGTCATGCGCGGGCCTCGTGTTCGCTCGCCCGGGGCGCGGTCAGCGGCAGCCGGGCGGACAGGGTGGTGCCCCGCCCGGGGGCCGAGGCGACGGTCAGGGTGCCGCCGAGCGCGTGCATACGGGCGCGCATGGCGGTGAGACCGAAGCCGCCGCTCTCGGCGTCGGGGCCGGACAGCGCGTCGGGGTCGAAGCCCGCGCCGTCGTCGACGACGCCCAGGGTGACCTGGTCGCCGACGTAGCGCAGGGTGATCTCGCTGGAGTCGGCGTCGGCGTGGCGGACGGTGTTGGCCAGGGCTGACTGGGCGACGCGCAGCAGGGCCACCTCGTGCGCGGTCGGCAGGGCGGCGGGGTCGCCGGTGAGTTCGAAGCGGGCGGCGAGCCGGTGCCGGTCGCTGGTGGTCGCGCACAGGCGTTCCAGCGCGTCGGCGAGGGTGCCGCCGTCCAGGGCGGGCGGGGTGAGGGCGGCGACGAAGCGGCGAGCCTCGGCGAGGTTGTCCACGGCGGCCTGCCGCGCGGCCGTCACATGGCGGGCGGCGGTGCCGGGCCTGGCGGGCAGGGCGCGCTCGGCGGCGCGCAGCAGGAGCTGGATGCTGGACAGGCCCTGGGCGAGGGTGTCGTGGATCTCGCCGGCCAGCCGCTCGCGCTCGGCCAGGACACCCGCGGTGTGCTCGGCGCGGGCCAGTTCGGCGCGGGTGGCGGTGAGCTCCTCGATGAGCCGCCTGCGGCGTTCGCTCTCCCGGTACAGGGCCTCGTACCCCCACGTCACGGCCACCGCGACGGCGGCGCCGAGCGCGGGCCCGATGGCCATGGCCGGGCCGAAGGAACCCTGGTGGACGGCGTACGCGGTGATCGCCGCGAGGGCGGTCGCGGCCACGGCGGGCAGCGCGGCGCGCGGGCGCAGGAGGTGGAGCTGGAGGAAGTACAGCGGGAAGGCCACCCACACCGCGTCGGCGGTGAGCCCGAGCAGGACCAGCCAGGGCGCGACCACGGCGGCGAGCCACCACAGGGCGGCACGCGGGGAGCGGTGGAGGCGGGGCAGCAGCGGTCCGGCCGCGTAGGCCAGGGCGCAGGCCGCCGCGACGGCGACGACGGCCGCGGCGTACGGCCGCCCGTCGGCGACGGCCCGGCCGCCCGCCAGGGCGAGCAGCCCGGCGGTCAGCAGGTGCAGGCACCAGGCCAGGGCACGGGCGGTCGGGGTCAGGACGGGGGTGGATGCGTTCACAGTCCTTCCACTGTAAGGAAGCCGGGCGCCGGGCCGCCTCCATCGAAAGTTGGAACCCGGGTGCGGCCTTGTGATGCGAGGAGTCCCCTCCCCCGCCAGATGCGCGCACGGAGCCGCGGCGGGGACGGTGGAGTCGTCATGCCGCCGCCACCGGAGAGGACGAGGCCGAGGCCGTGTTCGTCGCCTGGAGAGATCTGAGGTTCGCCAAGGGGCGTTTCGCCCTGATGGGAGCCGTCATCGTGCTGATCGCCCTGCTGGTCGGGCTGTTGTCGGGACTGACCGCCGGGCTGGGCCGGCAGAACGTCTCCGCGATCACCGGCCTGCCCGCCGACCGGATAGCGTTCGGCGCACCCGGAGAGGGCCGGGACCCGTCCTACTCCGACTCCACCGTCACCGAGGAGCAGTGGCGGCGCTGGGCGGCCGCGCCGGGGGTCCGCGCGGCCGAACCGCTGGGCATCGGCACGACGCGTGCGAGCGCGGACGGGCGCCGCGCCGCGGTGTCCGTCCTCGGCGTCCGGCCGGGCTCCCCGCTCGCTCCGGACAGCGCGACGCTGAAGGGGCCTGCCGCCGTGCTGTCGGCCACGGCCGCCGACCACCTCGGCCTGCGGCCCGGTGACACCTTCGACCTGGCCGGGCAGCGGTTGACCGTGACGGCCGTGCGCGGCGACGCCTCCTTCAGTCACACCCCGGTCGTCTGGACGAGTCTCGCCGTCTGGCAGCGGACGGCACCCGCGGCCGGGGCCCGCTCCGGCACGGTCGCGACCGTGATCGCCCTGCGCACCGGCGCGGACACCGACCTCACCGCCGTCGACCGGGCGGCCGGCACTCGGACGGTCTCCAGGGACGACTCCCTGACCGCGATCGGGTCGTACGCCTCCGAGAACGGCTCGCTCCAGCTGATGCGCGGCTTCCTGTTCGCGATCTCGGCGCTGGTCGTCGGGGCCTTCTTCACCGTCTGGACCCTGCAGCGCGGCGCCGACACCGCCGTGCTCAAGGCACTCGGCGCGAGCACCTCCCACCTGCTGAAGGACGCCCTGGGGCAGGCGCTGGTCCTGCTCACCGGCGGTACCGCGGCGGGCACCGCGCTCGCCGCCGCGATCGGTGCCGCGCTGTCCGGGTCCTCGGTGCCGTTCGTACTCACGCCCTCGGCCCTGCTCGTTCCGGCCGCCGTGATGATCCTGCTCGGGGCACTCGGGGCCGCCCTGTCCGTCCGCCGTGTCACGTCCGTGGACCCGCTGACCGCGCTGGGGAGCGCCCGATGAGCCTGAAGCTGACCGACGTCGTCCTCACCTACCCCGACGGCGACGGCCGGATCACCGCCCTCGACCAGGTCTGTCTGGACGTCCCCGCGGGCACCCTGACCGTCGTCGCCGGCCCGTCCGGCTCCGGCAAGTCCAGTCTGCTGGCGGTCGCCGCCACCCTCGTCACCCCCGACGCCGGGAGGGTCACCGTCGACGGCACGGACACGACGGGCCTGACCCGCGCCGAGCTCACCGAGCTGCGCCGACACCGGATCGGCATCGTCTTCCAGCAGCCGAACCTGCTGACCTCCCTCACCGCCGTCGAGCAGCTCCAGGTGATGGCGCACATCGACGGCCGCTCCGCCTCCCGGGCGCGCGGCCGGGCCAGGGACCTCCTCGACGCGGTGGGGCTCGCCGGCCAGGCGCACCGCCGCCCCCACCAGCTCTCCGGCGGGCAGCGCCAGCGCGTCAACATCGCGCGGGCCCTGATGAACGACCCCGCCGTGCTCCTGGTCGACGAGCCCACCAGCGCCCTCGACCACGAACGCGGCGCCGCCGTCGTCGGGCTCATCGGCCGCCTCACCCGCGAGCGGGGCACCGCCACCGTCCTGGTCACGCACGACCCCGCCCATCTCGGCGCGGCCGACCGGATCGCCGAGGTGCGCGACGGCCGGGTCACCGACGCCGGGGTGTCGGGGCCGGCCGGCTGACGCGGGGGCCCGCCCCGCTCACCGCCCGTCCCCGGCCGGTGGCGCCTGCCCGGGACCGGCCTGCGTCCACTCGGCCCCGGTGCGCCGGCGGAACTCGGCCACGGCGCTCTCCACCGTCGGGAAGAAGTGCCGCGGGTCGATGGTGCGGGTGAGCTCGTACGCCTCGATCTTGCGCCGGACGGGGTCCTTCAGCTCGGCGAAGACCAGATGGACGTGGTCGGCGTTGAGGGCCTCGTCGAGTTCCTCCAGCACGTCGGCGGCGGTGGTGTCCACGTCCGTCATCGGCTCGGCCGCGACGACGATCCACTCGGGCCGGGGCTCGGTACGGGCGAGCCGCCGCACCTCGTCGCGGAAGGTCTTGGCGTTGGCGAAGAACAGCGGACCGTCGAAGCGGTAGATCACCAGCCCGGGCAGCCGCTCGGCCCGCGGATAGGACCGTACGTCGTGAAAGCCCTCCAGGTCCGGCACCCGCCCGAGGACGGCCGCGTACGGCCACCAGGCGCGGCGGAAGACGTTGAGCACGGACAGGCCGACGGCGATGGCGATGCCCGGCAGCACGCCCAGCAGGGCCACACCGAGGAAGGCGGTGACCGACAGCAGGCACTCCGTGCGGCGCTGGCGCCACAGCCGTACGCTGCCCGCCACGTCGGCGAGCGAGAGCGAGGCGGTGATCACGACGGCGGCCAGGGCGGGCTGGGGCAGATTGCGGAACATGCCCGGCACGAGCAGCAGCATGAGGACGATCAGCGCGGCGCCGACGACTCCGGTGAGCTGGCTCCTGGCGCCCGCGCGTTCCGCCACCGCCGTGCGGGAGCCGCTGGTGCTGACGGGGAAGCCCTGGAAGAGGCCCGCGGCCAGGTTGGCGACGCCCACGCCCATCATCTCCTGGTTGCCGCGGACCTCCTGGCCGGTGCGGGCTGCGAAGGCGGACGCGTTGGAGATCGTGTCGGCCAGGGAGACCAGGGCGATGCCGAGCGCCCCGCCGATGAGCGGGGCGAGATCGGAGGCACGGACCTCGGGCAGGGTGAACGGCGGGAAGCCCTCGGGCAGTTCGCCGACCAGGCTGACGCCGTGCTCACCGAGGTCGAAGACCGTGACGGCGGCGATGGCCAGGACCACCATGACGAGCACGGCGGGCACCTTGGGCACGACCCGCTGGAGCAGCAGGACCAGCACGATCCCGGTGATGCCCACGGCGGCCGCGGCCGGCACCACCGCCCCGTCGGCGATCTCCTGCACCAGCCCGACGCACTCCCCCACGAGATTGTCGGCGTCGACCTTGAAGCCGAGCAGCTTGGGCAGCTGGCCGATCAGGATGGTGAGGGCCAGGCCGTTCATGTAGCCGATCATCGTCGGCTTGGAGATCAGGTCGGCGATGAAGCCGAGCTTCGCCACCGAGGCCAGGATCATGATCCCCGCGACCATGATCGAGAGCATGGAGGCCAGGGCGACCGCCCGGCCGGGGTCGCCGTCGGCGGCCACCAGGGGCAGCACGGTCGCGGCGATCATCGGCCCGAGCGAGGAGTCCGGGCCGAGGACGAGGATGCGGGACGGCCCGCACACCGCGTACCCGAGCAGACAGAGGATGGTGGTGTACAGGCCGGTGATGGGCGGCAGTCCGGCCAGTTCGGCGTAGGCCATGCCCTGCGGGACGAGCAGGGTGGTGAGGACGACGCCCGCGACCACGTCCTTGGTGAGCCATTCCCGCCGGTAGGTCCTGGCGGCCCGGACTCCGGGGACGGCGTTCAGCCGGGTCAGGGCCGTGCCGCGGAGCGGGCGTTGCCCGCGCCCCTCGTCCGGCGGACCAGGATCGGAGGGTGGACCGGTCCTGTCGTCCGCCATCGCTGTCCATCCCTCCGGCTCGGGCCGACAGCCCACCCGAGGGGGGCCTCCCCGGCCGGGAGCGGCTCAGGGGACGTCCGAGGGTACGCCGACACGGTCATTCTGGGACCTCGGTCGCAAGATCGCCCGCCGGACGGGCGCACTCGTCCGGCGCGGTGTCACGGCCGGACGCCGCCCGCCTGGACGCGGGCGCGGGAGGGTGCCATCGCCCAGCGGATCCCGGCGGTCACGGCCGTGCCGAGCGGCCGCACGCACAGGTCCTCGGCGACGGTGACCCGGGGCAGCCGCAGCTCGCGCGAGGCCCATTCGGGCAGCAGGGAGACGGCGTTGGCGGCGACCACGGCGTACGGCAGCCGGGCGAGCAGCGGCACGGGCGGCCGCAGCAGCAGGAAGCGGGCGGTGTCGCGGGCCTCGGGTGTGGCCCGCAGCTCGTCCCGGTACTCGGCCAGCCGCCGGTCGAGTCCGGCGCGGTCGGCCGGCGGGTCGGGGACGCCGAGGGCGGTGGCGATGCGGGCCATGTCGGCGACGTAGCCGTCGCAGCCCGCGGCGTCCAGCGGATGGGCGCCGTAGCGCTGGTGGGCGCGCAGGAAGCAGTCGACCTCCGCGATGTGCACCCAGCACAGCAGGTGCGGGTCGGCCGCCGCGTAGGAGCGGCCGTCGGCCGCCGTGCCGCGCACGGTGTCGTGCACGGCACGCACCCGGTCGCAGGCCTCCTGGGCGCTGTCGGCGGGGCCGTAGGTGGTGACGGCGAGGAAGGTGCTGGTCCGTTGCAGCCGCCCCCAGGGGTCGCCGCGGAAACCGGAGTGTCCCGCCACGGCGGCCATGGCCAGCGGGTGCAGCGACTGCAGGAGCAGGGCGGCCAGTCCGCCGGTGAACATCGAGGCGTCCCCGTGCACCCGGCGCACCGGCCGGTCGGGGCCGAACCAGCGGGGTCCCGGCGAGCCGTGGATGCGGGCGCGGTTCGCCGGGCCCTCGGGTCCGGCCACCCGGGAGAAGATCGCCTCGCCGACCCGGTCGCGCACGGGGCCGAGCTCCGGCAGCAGTCGCATGGGTGGTGCCTCCCTGTCGTGAGGGCGCCGGGGCGGCGTCCTGCCCTACACGTACCCGGCGCGCGGGGTGCGTGCCCGTCCGGGACGTGACCGGTCGGGTCAGGGGGTGCCGGGGCCCCGGTGACGCGCTGTCGGGTCCGGCTCGTGTCCAGGGCCGTTCGGCCCCATGTCGGCCGCGGGGCCTGTGAGGTTCTCCACCACCGTTTCGCCCCTTTCAAATGCGAATCGCAGATGAGCATTTGGTAGCGTCACAGACATGCGGTTGACGAAGTTCTCCGACCTGGCGCTGCGGGCCGTGATGCGGCTCGCGGTCTGCGAGGAGGGCGACTCCCCCACCACCCGGGAGGTGGCCGAGGCCGTCGCCGTGCCGTACGCCCACATGGCGAAGGTGGTCAGCCGGCTGCGGCAGCTCGGGGTGGTCGAGGCACGTCGTGGACGGGGCGGCGGACTGGACCTCACCCCGTTCGGGCGGCGGGCGTCGATCGGCTGGCTGGTGAGGGAGTTGGAGGGTGAGGGGGATGTGGTGGCCTGCGAGGGAGATCCGCCCTGTCCGCTGCGGGGCGCCTGCCGGCTGCGGGGTGCGCTGCGCACCGCCCAGCAGGCCTTCTACGCCACCCTCGACCCCCTGACCGTCGGCGATCTCGTGGGTCCGCCGACCGGGCCGGTCCTCATCGGCCTGAGCAGCCGTCCCGACTGAACCGTCCGTTCACAGCAGCACGCCGTACCGCGATGACGCGCGCCCGAAAATACGAAGATCAAATACCAATTAAGGGAGTCTCCATGCTGTCCGAGCAGTCCGCGCCGGTCGTCCGCGCCACCCTCCCCGTCGTCGGGGCCGCCATCGGCGAGATCACCGGCCGCTTCTACTCGCGGCTGTTCGCGGCCCACCCCGAGCTGCTGCGCGACGTGTTCAACCGCGGCAACCAGGCCAACGGCGAGCAGCGGCAGGCCCTGGCGGGCTCCATCGCCGCGTTCGCGACCGCGCTGCTGGAGCACCCGGAGACCCGGCCCGACGCGATGCTGTCCCGCATCGCCCACAAGCACGCCGCCCTCGGCGTCACCTCCGAGCAGTACAAGATCGTGCACGAGCACCTGTTCGCGGCGATCGTCGAGGTCCTCGGCGAGGCCGTCACCCCCGAGGTCGCCGCCGCCTGGGACGAGGTCTACTGGCTGATGGCGAACGCCCTGATCGCCATCGAGGCCGGCCTGTACCGGGACGCGGGCGTACCCGAGGGCGCGAGCTGGCGGCCCATGGTGGTCGCGGAGCGCCACGAGGAGACGCCCGACGCCGTCTCGCTGGTCCTGCGCCGCCCCGACGGCACCCCCGCCGGCGCCTTCAAGCCCGGCCAGTACGTCAGCGTGCAGGTCGAACTCCCGGACGGCGCGCGGCAGATCCGCCAGTACAGCCTCTCCGCCGCGCCCGGCGGCTCGGACTGGCGCATCACGGTCAAGCGCGTCCGCGGCGGCGAGGGGCCGGAGGGCGAGGTCTCGGCCTGGCTGCACGCCCACGCCCTGCCCGGTGACGAGCTCAGCGTCTCCGCCCCCTTCGGCGACCTGGTGCTGCCGACGGGCGACACCCCGCTGCTGCTGGCCTCGGCCGGGATCGGCACCACGCCGATGCTCTCCATGCTCGACCACCTCGCCGCCACCGGCGCCACCCGCCCGGTCACCGTGGTGCACGCCGACCGCACGCCCGCCGACCATGCCCACCGCGCCCAGCAGCACACGCTCGCGAAGGCGCTGCCGGGTGCCGCGCTGCACCTGTGGTACGAGAGCGAGGGCGAGGGCGAACTGCCCGAGGGGGCCCGGCTCGGACAGGCCGACCTGGACGAGGTGCCGCTGCCCGAGGGCGTGGTCGCCTACCTGTGCGGGCCGCTGCCCTTCATGCGCGCCGTACGCGGCGAGCTGCTGCGCCGGGGTGTGCCGGCCGCCGACATCCACTACGAGGTCTTCGGCCCCGACCTGTGGCTCGGCGAGGCCGCCTGACCACCCCGGCCGTTCCGAGGGGCGCGAGCACGCGATGTGCTCGCGCCCCTCGGGCGTGTCCGCGATCAGCCGTCCGGCGTCGCGCAGTCGGAGGTGGCGGGAACTCCCTCGAGCCGGTCGGTGCGCCAGTCGACGGCGTCGCCCTGGTCGGTGATCAGCGGCAGGAAGTGGTTGATCAGCTTCTCGCCCAGATCGGGGATCCCGACCGGCGCGAAGGTCACGGGAGCCCGCCGGGCGCACCAGTCCGCCGCGGGCCGGCGGCCTGGGCGTGGATGCGCCGGCCTGCCGCACGCCCCGGGCTCCGCTTCGTCAGCGCCCGGCTCCGGCTCCGACGCCGGGGCGGGGCCGGGGCCCGGCCTGCCGAGTGGCTGGTCGCGCAGTTCCCCGCGCCCCCGAAGGCGTGCGTATTGCGACCGGCTGGCGCCTGCGGGCCGTGGGCGGTTGCTCGCGCAGTTCCCCGCACCCCCGAAAGCACGCGCTGCGACGGGCTGGCGCCTGTGGGCCGTGGGTGGCTGGTCGCGCAGTTCCCCGCGCCCCCCGAAGGCGTGCGTATTGCGACGGGCTGGCGCCTGCGGGCCGTGGGCGGCTGGTCGCGCAGTTCCCCGCGCCCCTAAAAGATCGTGCAGTGCCCCGCGCCTCCAAAGCAGGGCGTGCCTCCCTCAGGAGGTCGGCAGGGCACTCCCCCTCAAGGGGAGCGGGCGGCTTCGCCGCGCGGGCGCGAGCAGCCACCGACCGCCTGGCGCGTTCTCGCGCCGTCCTCACAGGCGGATCACCACCAGGGCCGTGTCGTCGGTGCTGCCCTCGGCGGGGAGCAGGTCCGCGAGGAGCGCGTCGGCCAGGGCCTCGCAGTCGTCGCTCCGCCGCCGGACCAGGGTCTTGGTCAGCCGGGTGAGCCCGTCGTCGATGTCCTCGCCCCGGCGCTCGATCAGCCCGTCGGTGTACAGCAGCAGGAGCGCGCCCGGGCTGAAGGGCACCCGCGCCTGGGGCCGGGCCAGCGGTTCCGGGCGGGCTCCGAGGGGCGGGTCCGTCGCGTCGTCGAGGAGGATCACCGTGCCGTCGGCGTCGAGCAGCACCGGCGGCGGGTGCCCGGCACTGCTGTGGACGAGGCTGTGGTCCTCCCAGTCGATGAACACCGTCGCCACCGTCGTCGACAGGGCCCCGTCGACGGAACGCGCGTACACCTCCACCGCGTCCAGCGCCTGCGCCGGGCCGCCGGCGATCCGGGTGGCCGCGCTCAGCGCGCTGCGCAGCTGGCCCATCGCGCAGGCCGCCGCGAGTCCGTGCCCGACCACGTCCCCGACGGCCACGGCCATCCGGTCGCCGGGCAGATCGACCAGGTCGTACCAGTCGCCGCACACATTGAGGTCACGGACGGCGGGCCGGTAGCGCACGGCGGCACGGTGGTGCCCCGCGGGCCCGGGCGGGGGCATCATCGCCTCCTGGAGCCGCAGGGCGACCTCGCGCTCGCGGTCGTGCGCCCGGCGCAGCCGCTCGTTGACCTCCTGCAGCTCACGGGCCCGGGTGTACAGCTCGGCCTCCAGGACCCTGGCCCGTCCGTTGTCGCCCGTACCGCCGCGGGCCCGGATCAGCTCGGTGACGTCCTCCACCCGGTGCGCGATGAGCGAAACCTGTCCGTCGGGCCCGAGCACCGGCGCGTTGACGGGGCTCCAGTAGCGCTCCCGCCAGCGTCCGGCCAGCACCGGATCGGCGATGTCGTAGCGCTGGAGCGCCATCGTGTCGCGCTCCCCCGTCGCCACCACCCGGTTCATCGACGCCTCGACGTCCCGCATGCCGCCGGCCGCGGCGGGGTCCTCGGTGTTCTCGGGGAAGACGTCGAAGATGTACCGGCCGATGAGCTGTTCCCGGGTGCGGTCGGACTGCCGGACGAAGTCCTCGTTGACGTCGGCGTACACCAGGTCGGGGGTGAGCAGGGCGACCATGCCGGGGAGGGCGCGGAAGACCGCCTCGTAGTCGATCTCCGGATTGTGCATACCGCCCACCTCGGCCCCGCAGTCGCTGTGCGTGTCCACGATAAGGAGGAACGCGCCGTTCGGAGCGGGTTCCGTCCTCTTCGCGAAGAACCGGTGGCTCGTCCCTCGCCTCCGTTCTCCGCCTCGGGCTCAACGGCCGAATCCTTGCGGCGGTCACGAGGCGGGGCGTGAGGTGCCGGTCACGGTGGTGCGGGGCGCGCCGCGCCGGGGGGCCGGAGCGGGGTTCGCGAGGCGGTTCGGGAGCGGTCCGGAACGGGGTTCGGGAGGCGGTTCGGGAGCGGTCCGGAACGGGGTTCGGGAGCGGTCCGGAACGGGGTTCGGGAGAGGCCCGGCGACGCTCTGACCGGCGGTGACGTCCAGGGTGAGGCCGCCGTCGCCGGGGAGCGGTCCCGTGGGCGCCGGGGAGCGGTCCCGTGGGCGCCGGGAGCGGTCTCGCGGGCGCCGGGAGCGGTCTCGCGGGTGCCGGGAGCGGTCTCGCGGGTGCCGGGGGGCGGTCCCGTCGGCGAGTTCGCCGTGGCCGGCGAGGGGTCGGGCGGCACCCCGGAGGCGGCCCGGTGGGTCCGCCCGCGCCGAAGGACGCGCGCGAGCGGGTGGTGCGCGCGGCTCCGGGGCACGGGCGTCGCGTACGCCGGAGCCGCTCCTCCGTGGGCCGGGCGTCGGCCCGGCCCCGCCAGGCGGCTCGACCTCCCGGCAGCGGGGGTCAGTTCTCCTGGATCAGGGAGAGAACGTTCCCGGCGGGGTCCGTGAACCAGGCGATGGCGGCCGGGCCGTCGCCCCCGGCACCGCGGACGACACCCCTGGCGTCGTGTTCGAAACCTTCGTAGCGCTCGAGGGCGACGCCGCGTTCCTCCAGTCGGCCCACGGCCTCGTCGATGTCGTCGACGGGGAAGTTGAGGATCGTGAAGGTCGCCGGGGCGTGGTTCAGCTTCGGGTAGACGAAGACCCGCGCGCCGCTGCCGAGCTTGAGGGTCAGCATCCGCATCTCGCCCTGCCCGGACTCCTCGACGTCGAGGCCGAGCGTCTCGCCGTAGAAGCCGCGGGCCCGGTCGAGGTCGTCGACCGAGAAGCCGCTGAACGCCTGTGTCTGTCCGAGCATGCCGGGTGTCTCCTTCGCGGGTGACGCGTCCTGGGCCCTCAGGGCACACCAGCCGCCCCGCACCTGGTCGCACGCCACGCGTACGGCGTCCGGATGGTCGTGTGCCCTTCACTCTCCCGGAGAGACTCTCCCGAAGAGCGGGTCAGCGCCGTCGCGCGCCGGTGGTCACGGCCGCGTCCGCCGTCTCGCAGCGGGCGGCCTCGTCCGCACCGGCGGCCGTCCGCGCCACGGCCCGGTGGGCGCGGGCCTCGGCGACGACGCCGGCACGGCACGCAGGGGTCGCCGCGGAGGCCGCGGCCGAGTCGATGACGGCCATCACGACGGCGGCGGCCACACACAGGAGGCCGACGGCGGTCAGCCAGACCCGGACGGCCGTGTCGGCCCGTCGCCCCGGTGTGCCGGACGGACAGCAGTCGCAGCCTCGGTTGTCCCCGGCGGCCTCGTCGATCCAGTAGGCGCCCAGCAGCCGGCCCCGCAGCAGCGCACCGGACGAACCCAAGTCGTTCATGCGCCGCTCAACGAGCAGGACCCCCGCGAGGTTCTCACATCAGCGGATCTGTCACACAAAGAGGGAACGATTCTGCAATGGGGTGTACGCGGAGTCCCCACGCGATAGGGGCCGCCGGACACGGATGTGCCCCGGTGTCCCGCACTGCGGGGGCACCGGGGCACATCGCGTTCTGCCTGCTGCCGGGAGGCCGGACGCGTCAGCGGCGCATCGAGGCGCGCCTGGTGCGCAGCAGGAGAACACCTCCGCCGATCAGCAGGGCCGAACCGGCCGCGGCGGGCCACAGGTTGGCGCCAGTGTCGGCGAGCGGACCGCGGTCGCCCTGGGGAGCGGACACCTGCTGACCGTCCGCGGAGCCCTGGTCGTCGTAGCCGGGCTGGGCACCCGGTTCCGGCGATGTGGTGGCCGGGGCGGCCGCCGCGCTCGGGGTGCCCGCCGACTTGGGCTCCACGCTCGGGGCCTCGGCCTGGTCACCGCCGGGGGCGTCGGGCTGCTCGTTGCCGGGGGCCTGCGGCTGCTCGTTGCCCGGGGCTTCGGGCTGCCCGTCGCCGGGGGCCTGCGGCTGCTCCTCGGCCGGGGCCTCGGTGGGCTCGTCGCGGGGAGCCTCGGAAGGCTCCTCGGCCGGGGCCTCGGTCGGGTCGCCGCCGTCACCGGCACCGCCGCCGGGCGGTTCCTCGGTGCCGTCGCCCGGTTCGGCCGGCGGCTCAGCGCCGCCGTTGCCACCGCCGTCCGGGTCCTCCGGAGCGGCCGTCGGCTGGTCGCCGCCGCCGTTGTCGCCGCCGTCACCGCCACCGTTGCCGCCTCCGGCACCGGCGCCGCACTGGCGGCCCTCGTTGATGCAGGCGACCATCTCGCCCATCAGGCCCTCGTCGAAGACGTTGATGAAGTCACCGTGGTCGGTCTGCGGCTTGTGCAGCTGCTCGGGGAAGGAGTCCACCGCGAACAACGGCGTCGTCTGCCCGCCGTCGTTCAGGCTCGGCGCGTCGACGTCGTAGACGATGCGCTGCACCAGCTGCGGGATCGCCTGGAAGCCGGAGGGGCAGTTGCCCGAGCCGTCGGCGAAGGCCACATGGGTGCGGTGGTTGGCGCTGTCGATGTTGCGGCCGTCCCAGCAGCTCTGGAACTTGAAGGTGCGCACCACGTCGCTGCCGGACGGGCAGAGCGGGTACTTGTCCTTCAGCTGCCGGTCCTCGAAGCCGGTACAGCTCCAGGAGGCGTTGGCGTTGCCGGGGCCGTTCACGAAGGACTTGGCGTCGCCGGTGATGATGCGCAGCAGCCGCGGCATCGCGGTGACCTCGCTCACCGGGCTGCCCACGAAGTTCAGCGTGACGTCCTTCGGCGTGACGATCTCACCGGCGTTGCCCTCGATGCCGCCGCCGGGCGACTGGGCGTCCTGTTCCTGGGTGCCGTTCTGGAGCCGCAGCACCGGCCAGTAGTAGGAGGACTTGTCGCCCTGGTCCACGCAGCTGGTGCCCGCGGCCGCGAGGTCGTCGTCGCTCGCGAAGGCGTCGTTGTCCTGGTTGCCGATGTAGTCGTGGAAGTGATGGGCGCCGTTGGTGACACCGGGCGCGACGATCACGTTGTCCGAGTTGAACAGGCCCTGCGCGTTGACGCCGCAGCTGCTGGCGAACGTACCGCGCGAAGCCCCGTCCGACTGCTGCGGGTCGGCCACGTTGGGCTGGACGGTGGTGATGTCGGCGTAGTCCGCGGCGACGGGACCGTTTCCGGCCTGTCCGCCGATGCCGCCCTGGCCGCCGTCGCCCTGACCCGCGTCGCCCGCCTGGCCGTCGTTCCCGGCCTGCTCGCCGGATCCGTCCGCCGCACCGCCGTTCTGCGCGCCTTCGGCCTCGACGAGGGTGCACGGCGCCAGCGATCCGAGGTCCTCGGGCTGTTCGCCCGCGCCCTCCAGCACTCCGGCGATGCGCCCGATCGTCTCCGACCGCTGGTCCGTCAGGGGCTTGAGGATCAGGTCCTCGGGCGAGCCCTGTGCCGAACCGCCGCTCTGCTCCTGGAGTTGCCGATAGGCGTCGGCGATCTGCTGGTCCAGTGTGGCGAGTTCCTTGTCCACTCCCTCCCGTGCGGCGTCCGGCACCGAGGTGAGCCGTTCGCCCACGTCGGGGCAGTCGATCGTGGCGGCGCCCCACGCGCTCGTCGTCTCACCGGCGTCGCCGCCCGTGGCGGAGGCGTACACATTCACCGCCACCAGTCCTCCACCGCCCAGCATCAGGGCGACGGCTGCGAAAGTCGCGCGCCTGGCACCGGTCGGGCGTCTGCGTGTGTTGCGTCCCACGTTCGTACTCCTACGCGTTGGTCTACGCGGTCATGAGTTCCCCCTGGGATGCCATACGCAAGGGCACGCCGGAGTGTTCAATCGAACCGGGAATAAACTTGGAACTCTTTCGCCGCGCGGGTCACACGCGTCCGCCGCGCCCCGCCGCGCCCCGCCACAGGACGCCTCAGGGGCCACCGATCGCGCCGAGGTCGAGATTGGCGACGCTGTGCTGCCACGCGAGGGATATGACGACCAGCAGCACCCCATAGGCGGTCGCGGGGACGGCGATCCAGCCGTCGAGATACGGGGCGGCCTTGATCAGCATCAGGACGATGTACAGCACGTCGATCAGGCCCACGCCGACGTAGGCGATGAGGATCGCGGCGCGCTGCCAGCGGACGGCGGTGTGCAGGTTCAGCGCCCGCTCGCTGGCCGTGACGCCGATGGCCGTGCGGTCGAGCGTGGAGCCGGTGGCGGGCTCCACCGCGTCCAGCAGCACCTGTTCGAGGGTGAGGATGGAACGCGCCCGCACTCCGGCCAGGTTGACCAGCTGCGCCTGGAAGGCGAGCACGCACACCAGCGGGAAGGGCAGCAGGCTGATCGCCCAGCCCAGCAGGTCGAGCTTGTCGTAGAACGCGATCGTGCCGACCAGGTAGGTGACCGCGGCGCCCATCGTCGCGAGGCTGACGGTGAGGGTGCTGGAGCGGTCGGCGCGGTCGGACTGGTAGATGGCCGTGAGGACGTGCAGGCGGTCGGACAACGGGGCTCCTTGGTGGGGCGCTCGGGTCACGGCGCGGACGGAACGTCCTTGAGGCGCTGTACGGCGGCCAGCATCGTGGCCTCGGCCTCGTCGAGGGCGCCCCGGTGGGACAGCAGGTGCTCGATCTCGTCGAAGCGCACGGTCGCGTCCCGGTAGCCAAGGGCGCGCAGGGCGGCGACCCGGTCCGGGGAGAAGTCCATCAGGCCGGTCAGCGGGCCGAAGGGGCCGGGTGGGACGACCGGCACGCTGGGCCGGATGTCGACCCGCAGCAGCCCGGTCGCCGCGCCCGGCGCCACGGGGGCGTCGGGGTGCAGATGCAGGACGACGAGGATGTCGCAGTGCTCGGCCGAGGCGAAGGCGCGCACCGGGGTGCGGTCCCCGCGGCCCAGCCCTCCGTCGAGGTAGGCGCACCCGTCGATCA
The DNA here is from genome assembly GCF_042873115.1 of Streptomyces sp. NPDC005017. Lineage (NCBI taxonomy): Bacteria > Bacillati > Actinomycetota > Actinomycetes > Kitasatosporales > Streptomycetaceae > Streptomyces > Streptomyces sp. NPDC005017. The sequence continues at coordinate 146,502 of NZ_JBIALD010000016.1, forward strand.
CGCGCGTCGGGAAGATGAAGGGCAGGGCGGCGCTCGCCAGCACGGCTTCGCGGACCTGGTGGTTCGCGAGGTCGTTCAGCCGGATGATGCTGGCGCGGGACCCGCCCGCCCAGCGGACGATCTCCACCAGGTGGCGCAGCTCCACGGGGACGCTCTGGTGGTCCATCAGGGGGTAGGCGGTGACCCAGACGGGCAGCCCGGCCCGGATGCGTCCGGGGTCGACCGCCTCGTCGATCAACTCCTCGAGCAGGGCGGTGCGTTCCTTGAGCGCCAGCAGCCGCGGGAGCAGGCGCCGCAGCTGCCGTGGTGTGCCCTCCACGGCGACGCCCGCCTCGTCGAGCGGCAGCCCCAGGCTGTCGGACGGCAGGACGCCCATGCGGGTGGTGAAGCGCTCCCAGAAGGCGGCGAGCCGCTCGACGCCGTGGAAGAAGGACTCCGCGCTCGCCAGCACGGCCCCGTTGAGCGCGCCGATGCTGGTGCCCGCGATCGCGGACACCTTGGCGCCCCGCTCCGCCATGTAGTCCAGGACGCCCAGTTCGTAGGCCCCTTTGGCCCCGCCGCCCGCCAGCACCAGGCCGATGCGTACGGGCTGGTGCGGCTCGCGCGGCGGCGGTGTCCGGTCGGCGGGGCCGGGGGTCGGCGCGGGCCGGGGGGTGCGCGGGCCCTGGGCGACGGCCAGCGCCTGGCGTCCGATCCGGGCGAACTCCTTCTCCCCGGTCACGAGTTGCCCTCGGCCGCCTGGAGCCGACTGCGTCGCGTCGCCGCCTCCGCGAACTGCTCCCTGACGATCTGGCGGAGCAGTTCCTCGGCGGTCAGGCTGCCGGCGACGTAGCTGCTTCCGCTGCCGACGGCTCGTCCGAGTGCCGTCCGGGCGACGGCCGTGTGGTCCGCGTCCGGCGTCGCGGCGGCCAGTGCCGTGCCGCAGAGCGCGGTGGTCAACGGGCCGCGTCCACAGGTCGTTCCGTCCGGCAGGCCCTCGCCCAGCAGTTCCGCCACCATCAACCGGTGGTCTTCGCTGGGCAGTTCGCGGGTCGCCTCGGCCAGCATGCCCACGACGGATCGCACGCCCTGGTACCACGGCGTGGGCGGATCCTGGAACATGCGCTCGACCAGTTCGCGCTCGATGTGCCCGCCGCCCTTGGAGACGGCGAGCTCCCCGGCGGGGCCGGTGGCGACCTCGCGGGCGAGCAGCACCGCCGCGCAGAGCCAGCCGAGGCGCGATCCGGGATGCGGGTGCCGCCATCGGCGTACCGCGTTGTCGATGGCCAGGCTGCTCTCGATCTTGCGCAGCCGTTCGTCGTGCTGCCCGAAGGTGTTCCCGGCGTGCTCGGCCAACTCGGCCACGACGAAGGCGAGTTCCCTTACCCCTTTCTCCGTCCCCTTCAGGCGCGCGTCGAGCTCCTCGGTCCGGCCGCCGACCCGGCCGACCTCGTCGGCGACCTCGGCGACCGCGAGGTCGGTGACCGCGAGGCGTCCGGTGAGGCTGGACACCCAGGAGAGGGTGTCGCGCTGGGCGCCGGCCAGGGAGCCCTTCACGATGAGGTCCCTGCGGCGCCGGTGGCCGGTGACCTGGCCGAGGAGCCGGGCGAAGAAGCCCTCGCGCACGGAGGCCCGGACCAGGTCGTCGGCGGTGTGCAGGTCGTTGAGCAGTTCGAGCAGGAGCCGGTCGCCCACCAGCGGGACCCCGCCGGCGACGTCGGACGGGTTCAGTGCTCGTCTCTTCATGGCGTGACCGCCGGTGCCACGAACACGAAGGGGGTGCTGAGGGGCTGCGGCCGTTCGCCGCCGACGCGGTACGCGGGCGCGACCAGGAACTCGGGGGCCATGCCCTCGCCCGGCGAGGGGTTCCACACCTGGTACTCGTCCGCGGGCAGGACGCTCACGTCCACCGCGAAGTCCAGCTCGGCCGTGAGCGGCAGTCCGGCGACGGTGCCGCGCAGTTCGGCGGCCTTGCGGAACACCGCGCCGAACAGGCCCCGGAACTGGGCCGCCTCGGTCTCGTGCCCGAGCTCCGTCAGCCGTCCGAGGACGTCGTCGGACTGCTTGGACATGGGCTCGTCGAGCGGATGGAACAGCTGCTCCACGAGCTGGGCGACCACCTGGGCGCGGCGGCGCGTCAGGTCCGTGCCGTCCTCCCCCTTCGGACAGAGCAGGCGCCCGAGGACGAGCAGGTCCTGCCGGACCAACGTCTGGTATTTCTGGGCCAGTTCGAGGTGCCTGCGGTGCTTGTCCGAGGTGGCCCGGCCGTCGTCGATGGCGTTGCGCACTCCCTGGTCCCGCAGGGCGTCCAGCAGCCGGTCCACCTTGCGGTCCACCCCGTCGAGCTTGCGGTCCACCCCGTCGAGCCGGTCGGCCAGGGCGTCCAGGGCCTGGCGCAGGCCGTCGGCCCGGTTGCGCGTCTGGGCGACGAGGAACCGGCTCTGCTGCCTCAGGTCCTCCTGCAGCTCCGCGCGCAGCCACTGGAACCAGTCGTCCAGGTCCTTCTGGTACTTGTCCCGCTTCGCCGATGACGGCACCTTGACTCCTCGCCAGACTCCCCTGTCGTGGTACAGGCTCGTCTCGTCCTCGCTCTGGCCGCCTCTGTACGTGTCTTCGTGCATGGGTCAGCTCCCCGCTCCGCCGTGACGTCCGTACAGCTCGGTGAACGCGATGGCCGCCTTGCGGCGCACCCCGCTGATGCGGTCTTCGGTCTCCACCGAGATCTCCGTGCCGCCGAACGCGTAGTACACATCAACGAGTCGCTTGGACGAGTCCTGATGCACCGAGCCGGAGACATCCGCCGCCACCGTGCCCAGACGTTCGCAGCCCGGCTCGTCGGTGTACTGCGGTTCGTCGCTGTAGGTGGCGTAGAGGCCGATGTCGAACGAGCGCAGGTCGCGTTGGGCGATCTTCATGGCGGACGTCCTGCGTTCGTCGGCCTCGACCAGCTCACCACGCCTGACCACCACATGGACGCGGCCGCGGCACATGACGTCGCCGTCCTCGTCTTCGAAGCGCCGTTCCACGGGATCGACCCCTTCACGGAAGAGCTTCGAACAGGCGTAGCCGTACGTGTACTTCGAGCGTCGGCCCCAGATCACCGAGGGGTCGTAGGCGAAGTGGACGGCTCCGCCGAGGACGGCGACGGCCGGGTCCTGGGGGATCAGTACCTTGACCTCGTCGCCGAACCGGTGGGCGATCCGGTCGCGCAGATAGGTGGAGCGGGCGAAGCCGCCGACGATGACGATCTGGTCGACGCCCTTCACCGGGCCGCCGACGACCAGCCGCCGCTGGCGTTCGATGGTGTCCAGGACCGGGCCCACCACCGCCTCGTGCAGCATGGCCACCTCGGCCGGGGTGAGCACGAGGTGGTAGGGGTCGCCGTAGGCCTCGTCCTGGAGCCGCTCCTGGGTGGCGCGGGGCAGCGCCTCCCACAGCCGTCCCGGGATCTCTATGTCGCAGGGTGTGGTGATGACGGGCGCGCCGCCGGGCGCCGTCTCGGAGTGCAGGCCGACCTTCCACTCCTCCCAGCGGTCCTCCAGCAGGGTGATCTCCTTGGAGTGGGAGACCTTGAGCTCCTTCAGCCGCCCGGCCCCGAACCGGTCGGCGAGGACGCGGTCGACGAAGTGCTGGTTGATGTAGGCCGAGCCGAGCGCTCCGCCGTCGGCGAGTCCGATCTCGGACAGCCGGTCGTCGCCGACGCCCTCCGCGCGGATCTGGTAGCTGGTGATGTCGACGGTGCCGCCGCCGCAGTCGACGACCATGAACCTGCTGCCGGCCGTCCAGACGTCGAGCCGCCCCTCCGGCCGGGCCGGCCCGAGCAGGGTGCCCGAGGTGAGCGCGCAGTACACCGCGGCCGCCTCCGGCTCGCTCACCAGCAGGAGCCGCTCCTCGTCGGCGGGCAGGCCGGCCGCCTCCGCGGCGTCACGCATCGCGCGCTTCTCGGCGTCCTTCCAGATCGCGGGAACGGTGATGCACCAGCGGATGTCGTCGCCCTCGTAGGCGAGGGCGCTGCCGCGGTAGCCGGTCGCGCCGATCTCCTGGAGCGCCGTCCGGTACATCTTGCCGAGGTAGGCGGTGATCAGTTCACGCACGACCCGGCGGTCCGCTCCGGCGAGGCTGCCGAGGAAGCGCGGCACGTCGGAGGAAGGGGCGCCCGCCCGCAGTGCCATCTTGAATCGGCTCGCGTAACCGAAGTTGTTCGGATTCTTTTGATTCAGCTCGATCTGCCAGCGCCTGCGCGCCTCGAAGCCGAACTCCCTTACCACCCCTTGCGCGTCGGCCAGGACCGCCGTCAGATCCTTCGGATAGGAGCTGCTGCCCCCGTGCTTCACGAAGTTCTGGTAGGCGATGTAGCGATTGTTGGTGACGTCCTGCAAATTCGACACGGTCGCCCATGCGAACCCGGATCCATGGGTGCCGAAATCTATGGCCACCACGACTTTGGGCACGAACACGCCTGTTGAAGCACTCATACTGTCCCCCTCGGCCCGGACGGGGGCATGCCGAGCCCCGCCGTCCAGCCGGTCCGTCGCCTAGCGAAGATCACGTCGCCCCGACGCCGCGCGAAGGGGCCTGCCTTCCCGTTCCCCCACCGTCAACTCCCCTCGTGCGAGGGGCGCTTGATTCAGGTGTTCTTCATTCCCGTGAGGGTGTACTGAAAACCAGTGCAGAGGCAGCGAACGAACAGGGTTCACTCAGTCGTCATCCGGCCCGGTGATATCCGGGTCGCCCCCTGTGCCGTGCGGGTCGCAGTCGCGTTCGAATTCGCCGTGAGGGTTCGTCCCCGTGTTCGCCCGCCGGGAGGGGGCGGCGGGCGTCATGGGCGCCCATGACGCCCGTCTCGAACGGTCAGGCCGAGTGGGCGAACAGGTCCCGGGCCGTCCGCTCCGCGACGGCCCGGTCCGCAGGGACCAGGCCGATGCGGGTGCGGCGGTCGAGGAGGTCGGCCTCGTCGAGGGCGCCTTCGTGGCGGACGGCCCAGAGGAGTTCGGCGTGGGTGACGGGGTGCCCGGGGACGACCGGGCGGGCGAGGGAGGGGTCCGCCAGCCCGAGGGCGTGCACGGCCCGGGCCTCGGTGCCGTAGCGGCGGACCAGGCGGGTGGGGACGTCGAGGCGGGCCAGGGTGTCCTGGTCCGCGGCGCCGACGAGCGGGAGGGAGGCGGTGCGGCAGGGCCCGGCGAGCAGACGGCGGGCGGCCACGGCGGCGTCCACGGCGTCCTGGGCCATGCGCCGGTAGGTGGTGAGCTTGCCGCCGACGACGGTGACGACGCCGTCGGGCGAGGTGAGTACGGCGTGCCTGCGGGAAATGTCGGCGGTGCGGCTGCCCTCGGTGTCCAGCAGGGGGCGCAGGCCCGCGAAGGCGCCGACCAGGTCGTCGCGTTGCACGCTGACGTCGAGCGCCGAGCCGAGGACGTCGAGGAGGAAGCCGATGTCGGTCTCGGGGACCTCCGGCACCTCGGGGATCTCGCCGTCGACGGGTTCGTCGGTGAGGCCGACGTAGACGCGGCCGTCGCCCTGGGGCAGGACGAGGACGAAGCGGTTGGTCTCGCCGGGGATCGGGATGTGCAGTCCGGCGGCGAGCCGGCCGAGGGCCTCGGAGCGCAGCACGAGGTGGGTGCCGCGGGAGGGGCGCAGACGGACGTCGGGGACCAGGCCGCCGGCCCAGACACCGGCCGCGTTGACGACGGCGCGGGCGCGGACGCGCAGTTCCTGGCCGGTGGTCTCGTCGCGGACGCGGGCGCCGTCGCCGGTGATCTCCAGGGCACGGGTGCGGGTGAGGACGCGGGCGCCGTGGGCGGCCGCGGTGCGGGCCACCGCGGTCACCAGACGTGCGTCGTCGGTGAGTTGGCCGTCCCAGGAGAGCAGTCCGCCGCGCAGTCCGCCGGTGCGCAGGGCGGGGGCGAAGTGGCGGGTCTCGACGGCGGACAGGGCGCGCGGGGCGGGCAGCGTGCGGCGTGAGGTGCGGGCGGCGGCGCGCAGCATGTCGCCGGCCAGGAAGCCGGCCCGGGCGAGGGCGGCCTGACCACGGCTCACCAACGGGGTGAGGGGCAGCACGAACGGCTGGGCGCGGACCAGGTGCGGGGCGGTGCGCTCCATGAGGACGCCGCGCTCGACGGCGCTCTCGTGGGCGACGTCGAGCTGTCCGGAGGCGAGGTAGCGCAGTCCGCCGTGGATCAGCTTGGAGCTCCAGCGGGAGGTGCCGAAGGCGAGGTCGTGGGCGTCGATCGCGGCGACGGTGAGCCCACGGGTGGCGGCGTCGAGGGCGGCGCCCGCCCCGGTCGCGCCGAGGCCGATCACCAGGACGTCGACCTGCGTGCCGTCGGCGAGTTCGGCGAGTTCGCGCCGGCGCCGCGCGGCGCCGAGCGAGGAGCCGGGCAGGTCGGGGCTGCTCGTGGGGTTCATGGCGTGAGGGTCCTCTCCAGCAGCGTGCGCAGTTCGCCGAGGAAGGCGGCTTCGCTCAGTTCGGGGTCGGTCTCGTCGGTCATGGTGCGCAGCGAGAGCGTGAACGACTGGACGACGAGCAGCACGGAGCGGGCCTGGAGGTCCGTCCGCGTGTGCCGTACGGAGCCGTCCCGGTGGCCCTCGTCGAGCGCGGTGACGAGGAGCTCCAGGAGGGCCTCCTGACTGGCGCCTCTGCGGTCGAGGATGTACGGCAGCAGCAGTTCGGGGTCGACGTCGACGATCTTGTGGAAGAGCGGGTGGGCGCGGAACGCGGCGGCTCCGGCGACGAGTCCGTCGACGACGCGCCCGCGCACCGGGCGGCTGTCGTCGGCGGTGGGCATGGCGTCGACGGCGACCGCGATCCACTCACGGGTCATGAGGTCGCCGACCAGGGTGCGTACGTCGGGCCAGCGCCGGTAGAGCGTCATCCGGGAGACGCCCGCGCGCCGGGCGACATCGGTGAGGGTGGTGCGCCGTACGCCGACGGCGAGCACGCAGTCGCGGGCGGCGTCGAGTACGGGATCGGCGTCCGGGGCGTTGTCCGAGGCCTTGTCCTGGGCGTTGTGACGAATGGGCGTCATGTGTCACAGTGTAATGCAGCGCGGGGCGAGCGCCAGAGCCGTCCGTGGACCGAACCGTGAGGAACCTTCGAAGTGGACATGTTGTGGAGCGGCTGGGGCGACCCGGCCAAGGCGGCCCCGCTGCCCGACTCGGTGACCGGCCTGCTGCGCGACCTGCTCGGCGTCACCCCCCGCACGAGCGGCCCGGCGGACCTCGGCGACATCGAGGTGCCCGCCCCGGCCCTCACCGACGAGGCGCGCACCGCGCTGCGGTCGGCCGTCGCCGCCGAGGACGCGCTGCGCGAGGACGCCGAGAGCCGCGTCCGGCACACCCGCGGCAAGTCCACCCCCGACCTGCTGCGCATCCGCGCGGGCGAGGTCGACGACATCCCGGCCGCCGTCGTGCTGCCCGCCGGCCACGACGAGGTGCTGGCCGTCCTGCGCGTCTGCGCCGCCCACGGCCTGTCCGCCGTTCCGTTCGGCGGCGGCACGTCCGTCGTCGGCGGGCTGAAGCCCGAGACGAAGCGTCCCTTCGTCGCGCTCGACCTGCGCCGCCTCGACCGGCTGCTGTCGGTCGACGAGGTGTCCCGCACCGCCACGCTCCAGCCCGGACTGCGCGGACCCCGGTGCGAGGAGCTGCTCAACGAGCGGGGCTACACGCTCGGCCACTTCCCGCAGTCGTTCGAGTGGGCGACCGTCGGCGGTTTCGCCGCGGCCCGCTCCAGCGGCCAGGCCTCCTCCGGGTACGGCCGCTTCGACGAGATGGTCCTCGCCCTCACCGTCGCCACCCCCGAGGGCACCCTGGAGACCGGCCGGGTCCCGCGCTCGGCGGCGGGCCCCGACCTGCGCCAGCTGATCCTCGGCTCCGAGGGCGCGCTCGGCGTCATCACGGCCGTGACCGTGCGCGTCCGCCCCCTGCCGCGCAAGCGGGTCTACGAGGGCTGGCGCTTCGCCTCCTTCGAGGAGGGCACGGCCGCGCTGCGCCGTCTCGCGCAGGACGGCCCGCGGCCCACCGTGCTGCGGCTGTCCGACGAGACGGAGACGTTCATCGGCCTGGCCCAGCCCGACGCCATCGGCTCCGCGGACTCCCCGCAGCCCTCCGGCTGCATGGCCGTCACCGGCTACGAGGGCACCGAGGAGGAGACCGCCGCCCGGCGCGCCGCGGCCCGTGAGGTCCTGCTCGCCTGCGGCGGCGAGTACCTCGGCGAGGAACCCGGCGACCGCTGGGAGCACGGCCGCTACAACGCCCCCTATCTGCGCGACGCGCTGCTCGACGCGGGCGCGTTCGCCGAGACGCTGGAGACGGCCGGGTTCTGGTCCGGGCTGCCTGGGCTGTACGCGGCGGTGCGCGAGGCGCTGACCGCCGGCCTGACCGCGGCCGGGACCCCGCCGCTGGTCATGTGCCACATCTCGCACACCTACGAGAACGGCGCCTCGCTCTACTTCACCGTCGTCTCGGCACAGGGCGAGGACGCCGTCGCGCACTGGGAGCCCGTGAAGCGGGCCGCGAACGACGCGATCCTCGCGGCCGGCGGCACCATCAGCCACCACCACGGCGTCGGCACCGACCACCGCGACTGGTACGCCCGGGAGATCGGCCCGCTGGGCATCCGGATGCTCCAGGCCGTCAAGGCCGAGGTCGACCCCACCGGAGTACTCAGCCCCGGGGTCCTCCTCCCCGTCCGCTGACCCGCCGGCCGACGCTCCAGCCGACCCGTCGGCGGCCCCGAGGCCGCCGGTACCCTTCCCGCCGTCCGTCCCCGTACCCCGCCGCCCGGAGGCCTGATCCATGCGACAGTTCACCGCCGTCGTCAACCCCGCCGCAGGCGGTTCCAGCGGGGCGGCGGGCCTGCTCCCGCTGGCCAGAGCACTGCGGGAGGCGGGTGCGCGGCTCGACACCGAGTACAGCCTCAGCCTGGAGCACGCGCGGGAACTCGCCCGGCGCGCCGGGGAGCGGGGGCATGTGGTGCTCGCCGTCGGCGGCGACGGCATGGCCGGGTGCGTCGGCGGCGCGCTCAGCGGCACCGACACCGTGTTCGGCCTGGTCCCCGCCGGGCGCGGCAACGACTTCGCCCGTGCGCTCGGCCTGCCCACCGACACCCCCGGCCTCGCCCGCGTACTGCTGGAGGGCACGCCGCGCGCGGTCGACACCATCGAGGTGGAGTCCGCGGTGCACGACCGCGTCCACGTCCTCGGCAGCGTCTACGCGGGCGTCGACGCGGTGGCCAACCATCACGCCAACGCCTCCCGGCTGCTGCGCGGAGCCGCGTCGTACTACGCGGGCGGGCTGCGCGCGGTGCTCGGCTGGCGGCCCGCCGCCTACCGGCTCACGATCGACGGCGTGCCGTACGAGCGCAGCGGCTACACCGTGGTCGCGGCGAACTCCGGCTACTACGGCTTCGGCCGCAACATCGCCCCGGGCGCACGCCTCGACGACGGGCTGCTGGACGTCGTGGTGATCTCGCACGCCCCCAAGCGCCTGTTCTTCACGATGATGAACGAGCTGAAGACCGGCGCCCATCTGCGGCGGCCCCAGGTCGAGGTGCTGCGGGGCAAGGAGATCCGCATCGAGGCCGACCGCAATGTCCCCTACGGGGCGGACGGCGAGGTCGACGCGGCGCTTCCGGTGACGGTACGGGTGCGGCCGGGCGCGCTGAACGTCCTGGCCTGAGCGCGGCGTACGGCACGACGGCCGCCACGCTGAACGTCCTGGCCCGAGCACGGCGTACGGCACGACGACCACCACGCTGAACGTCCTGACCCGAACGCGGCGCGGCACGACGACCACCACGCTGAACGATCACTTCGGCCATCGTTCACGGAACGCCTCCCCGGCGGAGGGGTGTTGTTCCACCGTCACCGCGACCGTCCTGCCCGCCCTGTTCACGCCTCACTCCGGGACGGACCTCGTGACCGTCCAGGTCCGCTGGGGCAGTGCGGTCAGGGCGCGGGTTCCGAGGCCGAGGGCGGCGTCCGGCTCGGTCGGCGCGCCGTCGGTGCCGCCACGGCGACCTCGTCCGCCAACGGCCACGCACACCAGACCTAAACGGATGTGCGAATGTCAGGGGCACGTGATACTCACTATCTCCACGGGAGGGGTGATCACCGGCCTCCCGCGTCAGGACACTGCGAGGGGTGGGAGATGGCGTTGCTCCGGAAGCTGGGGCTCACGCTGGGGAAGTGGACCGGGCAGCCCGGCGCGCGCGTGCAGCAGGACTCCGGCGACCCCGAGGTGCGGCGCGTCCGGGAGGCCGCCGAGGCGGCGGACTGGGCGACCGTGCGCGAGGTTCTGGAGGCGCGGTCCGAGAAGGAGGACCGCACCGAACTGTTGTGGGCCGTGGCGGACACCGCGGGCGTCGAGCGGTGGATCGCGGACGTCATGGAGGGGGAGCCCGAGGCGCCGCTGCCCCGGCTCGTGGCGGGCATCCGCCACGTCAGCTGGGCCTGGGAGGCGCGTACGGCCGCACGCGCCAAGGACGTCTCGCGTTCGCAGTTCGAGGTGTTCCACGCCCGGCTGCGCACGGCCGAGGAGTGGCTGTACGAGGTCGCGGAGCGCGAGCCGGAGTGGGTCTCGCCCTGGTACGGCCTGCAGATGACCGGACGCGGCCTTCAGGTCGGCCGGCAGGTGGCCCGCCGCCGTTTCGAGGCCGCCGTGCGCCGTCAGCCGCAGCATCTGGGCGCCCATCAGCAGCAGTTGCAGCAGATCTGCGACAAGTGGGGCGGCTCGCACGAGGAGATGCACTCCTTCGCGCGCGAGGCCGCGTTCGGCGCGCCCGCCGGCACCCTGCTCGGACAGCTCGTCGCGATCGGGCACATCGAACAGTGGCTGTCCCTGGACCGGGGCGAGGACGACGCGTACATGCGCCGGCCCGAGGTGACGCTGTCCCTGCGGGAGGCGGCGGAACACTCCTACCGGCACCCGGACTTCGTCAGACACGGAGCCTGGAACCAGGTCCTCAACACCTTCGCCATGGCCTTCGCGCTCGCCGGGGACCGCGTCTCCGCACGCGAGTGCTTCCAGATCACCGAGGGACGGGTCACCGAGTTCCCCTGGTACTACATCAACGGGTCCGACCCGGCGGCGGCGTACCGGGCCACCAGGTCGTCGATCGGCCGCTGACCTCCGGGGGCGCGCACGCGCCCCCCTCCGGCCGGTTGTCCCCTTCGCACCCGCGCGCCCCTCCCGGACCCGCACCACGCTCCCGGACAGACCGCACAGCCGGACCCGCACCGCCTCTCCGGCCCCCGCCCCCTCCCGTCCGTGTCCGCACGCGCACCACGCGGGCGCACCCACCGAAAGACTCCGTCAGGTGCCACACTCCGAGACCGCACACACCTTCCAGGTCGATCTGCGCGGCCTGGTCGACCTGTTGTCCCACCACCTCTACTCCAGCCCCCGCGTCTACCTGCGCGAGCTCCTCCAGAACGCCGTGGACGCGATCACGGCCCGGCAGGCGCTGGACCCCGGGGCGCCCGGAACCATCACGGTCCGCACCGGGGACACGCTCACCGTCACGGACACCGGCATCGGACTGACCGAGGCGGACGTCCACCGCTTCCTCGCCACCATCGGCCGCAGCTCCAAGCGCGGCGCGGACGGCTCGCTCGACGGGGCCGGACTGGACGCGGCGCGCGGGGAGTTCATCGGGCAGTTCGGCATCGGACTGCTGGCCTGCTTCGTGGTGGCCGACGAGATCACCGTCGTCAGCCGGACCGCCGCCGACCCCTCGGCGCCCGCGGTCGAGTGGCGCGGCCACTCCGACGGCCGCTACACGATCCGCACGCTGCCTGCCTCGGCCATGCCCGAGCCGGGCACCACCGTGCGGCTCACCCCCCGCGCGGACAACAGCGAGTGGACCGGCCCCGAGCAGGTCGTGTCGCTCGCCCGGCACTACGGCGGGCTGCTGCGGCACGAGGTGACGGTCGTCGGACCGCGCGGTGAGAGCCACCGCGTCAACGACACACCGCCCTGGGAGCGGACGCACCGCTCCCCGCTGGCGCGGCGCGAGGCGTTCACCGCCTACTGCCGCACCCTGTTCGACTTCACCCCGCTCGACACCATCGAGCTCGACCTGCCGGCGGCGGGACTGCGCGGTGTCGCCTACGTGCTGCCGACGGCCGTCAGCCCCGCGCAGCGAGCCGGGCACCGGGTGCACCTCAAGGGCATGCTGCTCACCGACCAGGCGCCCGAACTGCTGCCGGACTGGGCGTTCTTCGTGCGCTGCGTCGTGGACACGACGAGCCTGCGGCCGACCGCGTCGCGTGAGGCGCTGTACGAGGACGGCACCCTGTCCGCCGTACGGGACGCGCTGGGCGAGCGGATCCGGGACTGGCTCACCGGGCTCGCCGCCAGCGACCCGTCGCTGCTGCACCGCTTCATCGACACGCACCACCTCGCGGTGAAGGCGCTCGCCCGCTACGACGACGAGCTGCTGCGGATCGTGCTGCCCTGGCTGCCGTTCGAGACGACCGACGGCAACGTCACGCTGGAGGAGTTCGCCCGTACGCACTCCACGGTCCTGGTCACGCGCAGTGTGGAGGAGTTCCGGCAGGTCGCCCCGATCGCCTCGGCGGCGGGCCTGGGTGTCGTGAACGGCGGCTACACCTACGACCGTGACCTGGTGCACCGGCTGCCGGAGATCCGTCCGGGCACGGCGGTGACGGACCTGGACCCGGCCACCGTCACCGCGCATCTGGACGCCGTGGACCCGGGGGCGGAGCTGCGGGCCGCGGCCTTCCTCGCCGTGGCCCGCGAGACGGTCGGCGTGCACGACTGCGACGTCGTGCTGCGCGACTTCCAGCCCGTCACCGCGCCCGCGCTGCTGCTCGACAACCGGGAGGCGCGGCACGAGCGGACGAGGTCGTCCCTGGCCGCCGAGAGCGACGGTCTGTGGGCGGACATCCTCGGCTCGCTGCGGAACGACACCCCGCGGGCCCAGCTGGTGCTGAACCACCTCAACCCGCTGGTCCGCCAGGCCATCACGATCGCCGAGCGCGGCCTCGCCGTGACCACCGCCGAGGCCCTGTACGGGCAGGCCCTGCTGCTCAGCCGCCGGCCGCTGCGGGCGAGCGAGAGCGCCCTGCTGAACCGGGCCTTCATCGGGCTGCTCACGCACGCCATGCACAACCCCGGCCAGGCCGAACCCGACTCCGAGCCCCGGAAGGAACTGTAGATGCTGGACACCCCCGAGGCCGTGGTCGAGGCGCTGCGCGAGAACCACGACCGTCCGCACGGTCTTGCCCGTACCGTCACCGCCGAGGAGCTGGTGGAGGCCGCGGAGCCCTTCGACAAGCCCGACGTCGTCGTCACCGCGCTGCTGGAGCTGATGACGGCGTACGAGTTCACCGGTGAGCACCGCAAGTCGCCGGTGGTCTTCGCGCGGCTGCTCCGGCTGTGGGAGACCGTGCCGGAGAGCTTCAGCGAGTGGGAGGCCCATCAGGTCTTCTGGCGCTTCAAGTGGGTGACGACGTCCCTGCTCCAGGTGCCGGACGTGCCGCTGGCGACGGTCCGGGGCTGGATCGACCGGATGCGGGGCTTCTACGAGGCGGCCGAGCACGGGATGCAGCCGGTGGCCGCGATGCGCTACCACGTGGCCGCCCACACCGGCCTCGGCCCGCAGGACGCCTACGACCTGTGGGTCACCCGGCCGCGTACCGAGCTGAGCGACTGCGAGGCCTGCGAGATCCGGTACCTCGCCGGGCACCAGGTGACCGTAGGCGACGACGCGGCGGCCCTGGAGGTCTGGCACCCCGTCCTCTCCGGGGCGTCCGGGTGCAGCGAGGAGCCGCAGATGAGCCAGGCGCGCGCCCTGCTGCCGCTGCTGCGTCTCGGCCGTGCCGACGAGGCCCGCTCGCACCACCTCACGGGCTACCGGCGGGTCCGCGGGAACCCGGGCATGCAGGCCGAGGTCGGTCTGCACCTGGAGTTCTGCGCGCTGTCGCGCAACGAGGGCCGCGGGCTGGAGATCCTCGCCGAGAACCGGCCGCTGTTCGAGGCGACCGGCGCGCCGCTGGACCGGCTGGGCTTCCTCACCGGTGTCGAGGTGCTGCTCGCCCGGCTCGCCGAGGACGGGCACACCGGCACACCCGTCGCGGGCCCGCCCGGCCGGAGCTGGACCGCGCTCGAACTCCTCGCGCACGTACGGTCGGAGGCCGAGAAGCTGGTCTCCGCCTTCGACGCGCGCAACGGCACCCCGGCCGTCGGGGAGCGCCGCCATGCGCGTCTGGCCCAGCGCCCGCTGCTCGACGAGCCGCTGCCGCTGGGACTGCGCACGGCCGTCACCCGTACCCCGGCCGCCGCGCCGCCCGCCGCGGCCGTCCGTGGCACGGCGGTGGAACTGCCCGACGACTTCGTGTCCCTGGTGCGCGAGGCGCGGCGCATGACGACGGAGGGTCACCCGGGCAGCATCCGCGTGTGGACCCGCGTCACCGAGCGTCTCGCGGACGGCAGCGGCGCGCACGAGGGCTCGCTCGGCCCGGCGGACCTGCTGGAGGCGGAACTCGCCGAGCACCGCGCGCGACTGCACGCCCACGACGACGGCCGCCGCACGGACAGCGTCGCGGAACTGCGGCGGGCCGCGGAGCTGTTCACCGGGCTCGGCATGCCCTGGCACGCGCTCTCCGCCCGTGCCCGCGCGCTGGCCTGGTCGACGATCCCCGACACCGGGGACGCCGCTCCCGAGTCGGCCCGGTCCGAACTCGACGAGGTGCTGCGGGAGGCGCAACGGCTGCTGGCCGAGGTGCCGTTGTCCGGTGAGCCGGTCGGCGAGGAGGGGACCGCGTTCGGCTCCGAAGTGGGCTCGGAGCGTGAACTGGAGTACCTCGCACTGCTGTTCTCCTGCGCGTACGCCGCGCACCAGGACGTGCTGCGGGAGCTGCCGGAGGCCTCGGACCTGGTCCTGGAGCGGTTCGAGGACGCCACACGGCGGCTGCGCTCCGAGGCGGAGCGACTGGGCATGCCCCACCAGGTGGCCAACGCGAGGCAGTTCGTCGGCGAGCTGGCCGCGCGGCGCGGTGAGCTGGACCGGGCCGAGGAGGAGATGCGCGCGGCCCTGAAGGACGTGGCGGAGGCCGGGCGTCCGTGGCGCGCCACGCGTCCGCTCGCGATGCTCGGCCAGATCCTGCTGTCCAAGGACGAGCCCGCCGAGGCCGCCGAGGTGCTGCACCAGGCGATCGTGGAGGCCGTCCGCCACGACGACACCGAGTTCCCGATGGCGGCGACGTACTCGCTCGTCGGCCATGCCGCGGCGCACTCCGGCGACTTCGCCGGGGCCGTACGTCATCTCACGGAAGCCGCGACACGCTACGACCAGGAGTCGGCGTTCGACGACGCCACCGAGGCGCGGCTCCAGCTCGCGGACGTGCTGGCGCGCGGCGGGCAGCAGGC
This sequence comes from Streptomyces sp. NPDC005017, assembly GCF_042873115.1. Lineage (NCBI taxonomy): Bacteria > Bacillati > Actinomycetota > Actinomycetes > Kitasatosporales > Streptomycetaceae > Streptomyces > Streptomyces sp. NPDC005017. The sequence goes on from NZ_JBIALD010000016.1 coordinate 161,871, forward strand.
CGACGCCGTCGCCGTGCTGGAGTCGGTCCTGTCCGACGAGGCGGCCGGCTCCCTGGACGAACGGCTGCGCGCCCAGGCCCGGCTGACGCTGGCGCGCGGGCTGCGCGAGCTGTCGGAGTACCTGGCCTCGGCGGAGGAGTTCCTGCGACTGGCGGACGCGGTCGCCGGCTGGGAGGACGACCCCGCCATCCAGACCCTGGTCGCGGCCGAGGCGGCGATCGCGCTGGCGATGGCCGACCGGTGGGACGCGGCCGCCACGGCGTACGAACGCGCCGTGGCCGCCCACGCCGTGGCCGCGAACCCGTCCCTGATCACGCACATGATGTGCGAGTTCGCGCGGCTCGCCATGCTCGCCCGTGGTACCGACGGCGTGGACGAGGCCCTCGGACACCTCGCCCGCGCAGACGCCGTCGTGGCCGCCGTCCCGGAGGACACCGAGACCTTCACCACCTGGTACGAGTCCGGCACGGTCCACTACCGCCGCGCCCGTGTCCTCGCCGAGGCCGAGCGCTTCCCCGAGGCCCTCACCCAGGCGGAGGCCGCCGTCGCCGCGCACGAACAGGGCGGCGAACACGGCGAGGTCCCCCGCGCCGAGGCGGTGCGCGTCGCCGCCCTGATCGAGGGCAACGGCCTCGAACGCTACGACGACGCCGTCGTCCGCCTCACGGCCGCCGCCCGCCGCTGCCGCCACGCGGGCCTGACCGAGGCGGCGGAGATCCTGGACGCCCTGAGGGAGGACTACCTGACACGCCAGGGCGCCTGAGCGGCTGCGCCGAAGGGCTTGTGACCGGGGCCGGCGGGTGTGGTGGCCGCCGGCCTCTCGGTGTGCGGTTCAGCCACGGTACGGCGTCGGGCCGGGCGGCCCCCGGTTCGTCGCGGGCGTCCCGGGGGCCGTCCGTGGTCACTCCTCCCACCACGGCCGTACGCCCTCCACGGCCACGAAGTCGCTGAAGTCCATGTTGGCGATGTCCAGGTTGCAGGCCAGGGAGCCGACCTGGTCGCAGGGGAGGACGGCGGCGTGGCCCGGGGCGTCGTAGAGGTCGACGACGGTGAGCGGGCGGCCGGGTCGCGTGAAGGTTCTGGTGTCGGCGAGGGCGACCAGGGTGGTGTGCTCCTCGGGCGGCACCAGGGCGGGCACCTGGCCCGGCAGGAGGCCCTCGTAGGCCCGGTCGTCGACGGCCAGCGCCGTGAGGGGGAAGTGGTCCACGTCGATGTCGTCCAGGTCCGGGTCCGCGCCGACCCAGCCCAGTTCGTCGGCGCCGCCGAGTTCGTCGAGCAGGGTGCGCCAGCCCTCGTCGTCGTCGAAGCAGGTGCGGACCAGCAGACAGGCGTCCGTCGCGGTCAGCGGCGGGAACGACCGGCGCGACGGGTTCGTGGGCGCCGGGAACGCCGGGCGGCCGCAGTCCCCCTGGTACATGCCGCGGGTGTCCATGTCGCGCACCAGGTCGTCGAACGTCAGCTCCTCGCCGAGCAGTTGGTCGAGGATCACGCCCAGGCGGGACGAGGGGACCCTGACACCGCGCCCGGGTATCTCGGCCAGGTCGACCAGCAGCGGCCCGTCGCCGCCGTAGGCCACGGGGATGTCCGCCATGACGAGGACCTTCGGCGCGGTGTCGCCGCCGTCCGGCACCAGGGCCGGGACGCTGCCGCCGCGCAGGTAGGACCAGCCGGTGCCCTCGACCGGGCGCAGCAGTGTGCGACGGCCGTCCAGGACCAGGGCGCCGTCCTCGGGGCGGCCGTCGATCTCGCCGAGCAGTCCGCCCCACCGGGCTCTGCCGTCGTCCTCGTAACAGGTGCAGAGGAGCAGCACTTCGCCGGGCTTCGCACGGGGAAGGGGAGGCAGAGGGGTGGGGGTGGAGTCCATGTACCGGATGCTGTCACGCTCCACTGACAACGGTCGCCCGGAGGGTCACGGTGTGGCGGTGAGGGTGCTCAGCCGTGGGGCGGGCCAGGGTTTGCGGCCTCCGGCGCGCAGCTGCCCGAGGGCGTCCTGCCCTGTGGGCCACTCGCATGTGCCGCCGCGGCGCACGGTCGGCCGGCCCGTTCGCACCCCCACCGGCCTTGCCGGCGGGGCGGTGCGCGCTCCCGTGCCCTCCGTCTGGCGAGGCCCGCCGTGTGGTGCGAGCATGGAAGTGGTGCTGTGCGCCGCTCCGCGCTCTCGCGAGGAGGGATGGTCATGGCCAAGCGTCTCGTCGTCTGTTGTGACGGCACGTGGAATTCCGCCGACCAGTCCAGCAAGACCAACGTCGCCAAGGTCGCCCTGTCGGCTGTCCCCGGTACCGCCGGCGGCAAGGAACAACGCGTCTACTACGACAGCGGTGTCGGTACGCACCGCGGCGACCGGCTGCGCGGGGGCGCGTTCGGTGTGGGCCTGTCGCGCAACGTCGTGGACGCCTACCGCTTCCTCGTCGAGACCTACGAGCCCGACGACGAACTGTTCCTGTTCGGCTTCAGCCGGGGCGCGTTCACCGCCCGCAGCCTGTCGGGGCTGGTGCGCAACTGCGGCATCCTGCGCCGGGACCACGCCGACCGGATCCCGGAGGCCTGGGCGCTGTACCGCAGCCGCGTCGAGTCGCCGAACGGCGCGGCCTCCACCCTGTTCCGCCGCTCGTACGCACGGGAGACGGAGATCCGCTTCATCGGGGTGTGGGACACGGTGGGCGCGCTCGGCATCCCCTATCCCAGCGCCGCCTGGCTCCAGCCGGCCGCGCGGCGGTTCAACGCGCGCTGGGCCTTCCACAACACCGATCTGAGCAGCTGGGTCCGGGCGGCCTTCCACGCGCTGGCCGTCGACGAACAGCGCTCGGCGTTCCGGCCGACGCTCTGGCACCAGCGGCCCGGCGCGGCCCGCGAGGGCCAGGAGCTCCAGCAGGTGTGGTTCTCCGGGGTGCACTGCGATGTCGGTGGCGGCTACGAGGAGACGGGTCTGTCGGACATCCCCCTGCTGTGGATGGCCGACCAGGCCCGCAGGCACGGGCTGGTGTTCGGCGCGGACGCGCTGGGCGGGTCGGGACCGAAGGTGATGAGGCCGGAGGAGAGCGTCGACTTCCGGGTACGGCCCGACAGTTCGGGTCCGATGCATGTCTCGCGCAAGGGGATGTACCGGCTGTCCGAGCCCTTCGACCGGCCGATCGGCCAGGCGGCGGACGACGAGGGCCGGCCCGACGGCAACGAGTTCCTGGCGGTGCCGGCCAAGGAGCGCTGGGACCGGGTCAGCGGCTATCGGCCCGCGGGACTGGCCAAGTACCTGGCGGCACAGGACCGGGTCCGGCTGGAGCCCGTACTGCTGCCGGGCCTGGCCGAGGGCCTGCCGCCGATGCCGCCCGCGTCCTCAGCGGCTCCCGGCACGGAGGCGGGTGCCGAACCCGGAGCGGGTGCCGAGACCGGAGCGGGTGGCGAGGCGCCCGGGGGCCTGCGGCGCACCACCTGAACACCGCGACGGTCCCGGCCGGCGACGAACGCCCCCGGTCGAGGACGACGTCCTCGACCGGGGGCGTCGGTGTCTACGTCGTCGACCGGCCACGCGGGCGGCCCGCGGCGGCCAGGGACAGCGCACGCCCGCTCTCCGTGGGCGCGGAGTTGTCCCGCGCGGTCTCGTCGGTCCTGTTGCCGGTCCCGGTGCTCACGTATCCCTTGACGTCCAGGTGCATGGAGTGGACGCGTCCTTCGAGGAGGTCGTCGAAGCCGATCCAGTGGCCGCGAACGCTCTGGCGCATGACTCCGCCTTCCTGCCGCCGGCCCCGCGGCGTTCGGGAAGCATCCGGGCGAACCGGGGCGAGGGGGGCACCCCGAGTTCCTCGTCGAGCATGCGGCGGAACGCCTCGAAGTGACGCACCGCCTCGGCGACGTTGCCCTCCGCGAGATGCGCCGAGACCACGGCACGGTGAGCGCTCTCCCGCAGCGGTTCCGCGCGTACGCTCGCCCAGGCCGCCTCCATCGCCAGAGCGGGCCTGTCCTGCCGCACCAGGGCCTCGGCGAGCGCGTCGAGCGCGTGCAGCCGCAGCTGGCGCAGCCGCTCGCGCTCCAGCAGCACCCAGTCCTCGTCCCAGCCGGGCAGGAGGTCCTCCCCGGTCAGGATGCCCAGCGGGGGCAGGTCGTCGAGCTCCTCGGCGTCGCCCTGTACGACCCCGAGTGCCGTCTGTGTCAGGGCGTGGACGTCGACGCGCAGGGCGGGGGTGATGAGCAGGGTGTCGCCGTAGCAGCCGATCAGGGGTGGTTCGCCGCGGGGCAGCTTCCACAGCGTGGTCCGCAGGCTTCCGCGCGCGTGTTCCTCGGTCACCTCGGGCCACAGGGTGCCGGCGAGGACCGTGCGCGAGACCTGACCGCGCAGTCCCATGTACGCAACCACCCGCTGGCCGTTGTGGGAAAGCTCGACCGTCTCGGCAGCGAGTTCCAGATGGAACTGGCCGAGCAGTCGCAGCCGGGGAGGAGCAGCCACCACCATTCTCCCAACGCGCCGTGCCCTCATCATTTTCTGCCCGCTGTGCAGCGCCTGCAATTCGGCCCGGCACGGCCCGCGCGGCGTTGACGCGGACGTGACGCCACGATGACGCCGGTTCCGTAGCGTGGGCCCGGCGAGTGGATCGGCGCCCGTCGCCGCCCCACGGCCCCCGGTCGGTCGCGGCCCCCGGACGGTCACGGCCTCGCGGCCGGGGTCGGCGGGGGACGGGAAGAGACCAGGAGCGGAGTCGTCATGGTCGCTCTGTCCGACGTCCGGTTCGGAAGGCGGAACGAGGACGTACGCACGGTGCGGAAGGCCCTGGTCAAGCGGGGCCGCAGGATTCCCGACGGGGTGCCCGGCTGCGCCTCGTACGCCGACGGGGTGCCCGGCTGCGCCTCGCTGACCACGCTCGGCCGCCACGTCGGCTTCGCCTACGGCATTGTCGTGAAGCCCAGTTGGTGAACGGACGCCTGGCCCGCCGTCACGCCCCGGACCCGCCCGGCCGACGGGAGCCCACCGGGTCCGGGGCGTGACGGGGGGCCAGGACCGAGGCCCTGGCCCTCCGTTGGGCTGCCCCGCGGCCGGGCTCAGGCGTCCTCGAAGAGCAGGTCCTCGGGGGGCCGGGTCATCCGCACGGTCTGGCCGTCGGTGACCTCCACGACGCGGTGGAGGCCCACGCAGCGCTCACCGGTGGACAGGATCGAGTAACGGTCGCCCCCGCCGGCCAGATAGGCCGGGAGACAGCTCAGCGGCATGCCGAGGGCCAGGTAGTCCACCAGGCGGCGGAACAGCTTGGGGACCAGCAGCGCCTCGTCGGTGATGGTACCCAGACCGGTGATCTTCGCGCCGGTGAGCGTGACGTCGGCCGGCCACAGGCCCCGGCCGGTCTCCCGGGCCTCCGTCGCCCTGGCGGCCAGTTCGGCCCGCAGGGAGGTGAACAGGCTGCGGTAGAACATCGGATAGGCGAAACCCGCTGCGATGAGACGGTGGTTGACGGTCGAGGCGAGCTCCGCCTCGTCCACGTCGATCTCCCGGCCGCTCTCCTCGGCGTGTGCGCCGCGCCCCGCGAGGGCGATGCAGCGGCCGTGGATGTCGGCGGCGCGGGTGAGGACGAAGCCGGGCACCGTCTCCGGGACCGTGGCGGTCACGGTCTCGTTGCCCGCGCGCTGGACGTCGGTGAAACCGAGCCAGCTCAGCAGTTCGTCACGTGCCGCGTGGGCGAACTCCAGCGGCTGGTGGACCCTGCCGGGTCCGTAGTGCGTCTCGGGTGCGTCGACGGCGTCCAGCCGCAGCTTGGCCCGGCCGGTGGCGCTGTGCTCGACGGCACGCCCGCGCCCGCCGCCCACGAGGTCCCAGTGTTCCGGGTTCTCGGCCGTGAAGGCGACCGTGTCCCCGTCCGGCTGGGTGCCCTTGACGTCGTAGAAGCCCTTGATGAGAAGCATGGGCATGGCGACTCCTCATGTGTGCAAGGTGCTCGATGCCCTACGAATGTCCGCGGATTCGACGGGCCCGCGTACCCTGGCCGACTCGGAACCCCCACCTTCCATTGTTCGTCCGGGGCAGCGGATCCGCATGTCCGGCGGACCGGGGTCCGGCCGGAACAGGGCCGTCCCGCCACGCACTTCGACCGCTGGCCGCTCGTGCGGCGCGACGGTCGAGGGCGAGGACGCCGGCCGTTCCGCCGGTGTCAGCCGACGATCTCGGCGGACTCGATCACTACGGGCTGCGTGGGCACGTCCTGGTGGCCCCGGAGGGTCGCGGTGCGGACCGTCTTGATCTGGTCGACCACGTCCTGGCCCTCGACGACCCGGCCGAAGACGGCGTAGCCCCAGGCGTTGGGGGTCTTGCCCCGGTGGTCGAGGAAGTCGTTGTCGGAGACGTTGACGAAGAACTGCGCCGTGGCGGAGTGCGGTTCGCCGGTGCGCGCCATCGCCACGGTGTACGCGGTGTTCTTCAGGCCGTTGTCGGCCTCGTTGGTGATCGGCGCCAGGGTGGGCTTCTGCGCCATGTCCGCCGTGAAGCCACCGCCCTGGACCATGAAGCCGTTGATCACACGGTGGAAGATCGTCCCGTTGTAGTGACCGTTCCTGACGTACGTCAGGAAGTTCTCGACCGACTTGGGCGCCTCGGCGTCGGCGAGCTCGATGACGATGCCGCCGTGGTTCGTGGTCAGCTTGACCCTGGACATGAAAAAGCGCCTTTCTCGCGGGGATGACCGATTCATCTTTTCACGCACGTCCCACGGGTCGTGAACCGGTGGCGCGGCCGTGGACCAGGCCCGGCGCTCCGCCCCATCGGTTCGCGCGCCGGCCCGGCACTCCGCCGCACCCGCTCGCGCGATCGGAGACCTTCGACGTCGTCAAGGACGGCAGGCCGTACCGGTCGCTCGACGTCAACCACTGGGGCGTCGCCTTCACCGACGACGACAACACCTTCTACGCGACCATGTACACCAAGGACCACCACTGCCTGATCCGGGGCGATTTCGCCGAGCGGGCCGTCCGCACCCTGCGGGACCGGGTCGAACGCCCCTCGCTCTCGCCCGACGGGACCAGGAGCGCGTTCAAGTCGCCCGTCGACGGCGACTCGGCCAAGGGCTGGCGGCTGTCCGTGCTCGACCCGGCGACCCGGCGGGTGACCCCCACCACCGGGACCCGCAGCGTCGACGACCGGGCCGCCCGGCTGGACGACTCGACGCTCGCCTACGTCCAGCAGCACGACGACGGCACCAAGGACGTCTGGTCCGTACCCGCCGACGGCTCCGGCTCGCCGCGCCGCCTGCTGCGCGACGCCCACTCCCCCGCCGCGCTCGGCTGACCGCGACGGCCGCGGCGGCCGGCCCGGCCGGGGCCTGGACGAAGGCGGCCCAGCGGCAGCGGCGGGCCGGCCCTTCGCCCACCGCGCGGGTTGTCATCGCGCTGACGGTCCGGCCCGGACGGACTGTCAGCGCATCGCCTTCCACCCGCACCCCGCGACACCCCGGCCCTGGGCCTCGAGCCGCACAGCCCGTCGCCCCCGGGGAGTCACGAGATGTCCGAGCCGCGGGTCACCGCCGCTGTGAGGCCGGTGCCCGGGGCGCACCGCCCCGGGTCCCGGTGTCCGGACCCGGCATCCCGGTGAGCGATTCCTGGCAGGTGGCCGACAGCGGGTGGGGTGAAAAGTGTCAGGGCGGTGACAGTCTTGGCCGTCCCGGCCGGGCAAGGCTTGGCGCACACGGCACGGGCGTTCCACGATGACGCCCCCACAATCCGTCCTCCCCGGAGCGTGCCCATGTCGTCGACCGCCCTGGCGCGGCCCTACGCCGCCACACCGCCCCCGCACGAACTGCGTCGGCTCCTCGGGCGCCATGTCCCGGCCGCCGTACGGGAGATGGAACACGAGGTGGCGGCCCATCTGCCGCTGTACGCCGACGCCTTCAACGACACACCGGACTTCTCCGTGCGCCGGATCGTGGAACGCACCGTGCGCCTCTTCCTCGCCACGCTCGGCCCGGCGTCGGGCGGCGGCACGCAGACGGCCGAACTGACCGCGCTGTACCAGCGGATCGGCGCGGAGCACAGCCGTGCCGGGCACTCGGTCGACACCCTGCGGACGGCCCTGGGCGTGGCCGGGCAGGTGGCCCGCAGGCGGTTCATCAAGGACGCGTACCGCCTGCGATGGCCCGAGGCGACGCTGGAGTTCCTGATCGAGAGCGCCGGTGCGCTGATCCAGACCGCGGTCGACTCCGCGCTCGGCGGGTTCGAGCAGGAGGGCGGGCAGGAGTTACCGGGGCGGCGCCGGGCCCGGCTGCGGGACGCGCTCGTGGCGGACCCGCCGATGGACCTCTCGTCGCTGTCGGCCCTGGCGGAGGCGGCGAAGTGGCCGCTGCCCGGCACCGTCACCGTGCTCGCGCTGCCGCCGGGCACCCGCACCGAGCGGGCCGTGCTGCCGGACGAGGCGCTGGCCCACCACCGTCCCGAGGCGCCCTTCGTGATCCTGCCGGGCGACCGGCAGCCGTTCCCGCTGCTGCGGACGGAGGGGGCGGCGCTGGGTCCGGCGGTGCCGGTCGCCCGCGCGGCGGACTCGCTGCGCTGGGCGCGCCACGCCGTGGACCTGACGCTGCGGGGTCTGCTGCCCTCGGCGGCCCCGCTGGACTGCGCCGACCATCTCGCCGCTCTGGTGGCGTCCCGGGCGGGTGATCTGCTCGACGCCGTGGCGGCGGAGACGCTGGGGCCCTTGCTGTCGTTGCCTGAGCGACGCCGCGGACCGCTGCTGCGCACGCTGCTCACGTATCTGGAGAGCGGGGACAACGCGGTGGCCACGGCCCGCAGGCTGTTCGTGCACGAGCAGACGGTCCGCTACCGGCTGCGGCAGATCGCCGAGGTGACCCGGGACTGCCTGCCCGGCACCGACCGCCGGCTGGAGACGATGCTCGTCCTCGCCCGGCTGCTCGACGGCACGCCCGGGGAGCGGCGGCTGCCCGCGCCGCGCGGCGGCCGGGGGCGGTGACGGGCAGGCGACCGGGGCCGTACGGCGCCGGCACGCCGAGGTGGACCCGCAAGGCCGACCCGCCGAGGTGGACCAGCAGGACCGACCCGCCGAGGTGGGCCCGCGGGACCGGCCCGCCCAGGTGAACCCGCAGGACCGGCCCGCCCAGGTGAACCCGCGGGGCCAGCCCGCCGAGGGGACCCGCGGGACCGACCCGCCCAGGTGAACCCGCGGGACCGACCCGCCCAGGTGAACCCGCGGGACCGACCCGCCCAGGAGGACCCGCGGGGCCGGCCCGCCGAGGGGGATCCGCGGGGCCGGCCGCCGAGGGGTGCGGGCGGTCGGCGTGTCGCCGCTCGCCCCACCGGCGTACTCCCCTCGGCGCACCGGCCCGCAGTCGGCCGTAGCATCTGCGCAGGTCAGCGACGCACGAAGCGTATTCCCGTGGAATCCATCGGAATTCCGATGCCCGGCATCGGATTCCCCATTGGTCACCCGGGGATCACCGGCCTACCTTCGAGGACATCGCCGCACCGGCGGTCCGGACGCGGGACATCGGATCCCGCGGACCGTCGGAGCGTGCCGCCCCGTCCCTCGGGCCCGTACCGGGCCCGCACCCTCGAGAGAGACACCATGGCCAAGATCCTTTTCGTGCTGACCGGCGCCACCCACTGGACGCTCGCCGACGGCACCCAGCACCCCACCGGCTTCTGGGCGGAGGAGGCCGCCGCCCCCTACGAGGCCTTCAAGGCCGCCGGCCACGAGATCGTCGTGGCGACCCCCGGCGGTGTCGTCCCGACCGTCGACAAGGGCAGCCTCGCACCCGAGGTCAACGGCGGCCAGGAGAACGCCGACAAGGTCGCCGCGACGCTGGACTCGTTCACCGAGCTCCACGCCCCGATCCGGCTGGAGGACGCCCGCCCGGAAGACTTCGACGCCGTCTTCTACCCCGGCGGCCACGGCCCCATGGAGGACCTGGCCGTCGACGCCACCTCCGGCAGGCTCCTCGTCGACACCCTCGCCTCCGGCAAGCCCCTCGCCGTGGTCTGCCACGGCCCGGCCGCGCTGCTCGCCGCCACCCTGGAGGACGGCTCCAACGCGTTCGCCGGCTACCGGGTCGCCGCGTTCACCAACGCCGAGGAGACTCAGGCCGGTCTCGCCGAGAAGGCGAAGTGGCTGCTGGAGACCCGTCTCTCCGAGGCCGGCGTGGACGTGCGGGCCGGCGAGCCGTGGGCGCCGAACGTGGTCGTCGACCGCAACCTGGTCACCGGCCAGAACCCCGCCTCCTCCGCCCCGCTCGCGGCCGAGGTCCTCAAGAAGCTCGCCTGACGACGGGACCGGCCCGGTCCGGCGAGACGGCGGCCCCCTGCCGAGGGCCTTTCGGGCGGGCGACCTGACATGGTGGGCCCCCGTCTCGCCGCCACCGGGCCGGGTGTCCCGCAGACTGACTGACGGGCCCGTCGGGGGGCGACGTCGAGTCGGCGCTCACCGGCGGCCGTCGACATCCGCCCGTACGACAAGGAACGCCACCATGAGCTCACCTTCCAGCGACCGCCCCGTCGCCGCTTCCGGCACCTTCGCTCTCGGCGGTGACCTGCCCGTCCACCGGCTCGGCTACGGCGCCATGCAGCTCACCGGGCCCGGCGTGTGGGGCGAGCCCGAGGACCCGGACGAGGCGATACGCGTCCTGCGGCGGGCCGTGGAACTCGGCGTGACGTTCATCGACACCGCCGACTCCTACGGCCCCTTCGTCAGCGAGCGCCTGATCCGCGAGGCGCTCCACCCGTACGCCGACGACCTGGTCATCGCCACCAAGGGCGGCCTGACCCGGTCCGGTCCCGACGACTGGCGGCCGGTGGGCCGGCCGGAGTATCTGCGCCAGCAGGTGGAGCTGAGCCTGCGCCACCTGGGGCTGGAGCGCATCGACCTCTACCAGCTGCACCGCGTCGACCCGCGGGTGCCGCTCGCCGACCAGCTCGGTGAGCTCAAGCTGCTCCAGGACGAGGGCAAGATCCGGCACATCGGCGTCTCCGAGGTGAGCGTCGAGCAGCTGAAGGAGGCGCGCGGTCACGCGGAGATCGTCTCCGTGCAGAACCTGTACAACCTCGCCGACCGCGGCGCCGAGGACGTCCTCGCCTACGCCGAGGCGGAGAACATCGCGTTCATCCCCTGGTACCCGATGGCCACCGGCCGACTGGCGCGCCCCGGAGGCCCGTTGGACGCGGCCGCCAAGCAGCACGAGGCGACCGCGGCGCAGCTCGCCCTGTCCTGGCTGCTGCGCCGCTCGCCCGTGATGCTGCCGATCCCCGGCACCTCGCGGGTGGCCCATCTGGAGGAGAACCTCCGGGCCGCGTCCCTCGCCCTCACCGACGAGGAGTTCGCGGCGCTCTCCGACGCGGTCTGACCACCGCGCACCCGGCTCGCCTTCCCCTGCCCGGCGGGGGAAGGCCGGCCGCACCCGGGCGCCCCGCGAACCGGGGCACCCCGGTCCGGCAGGCGCCCGACCCGTCACCCGCCCGCCGCCTCCTGCGCGATCTTGTCGAACTGCGCGCCCATGGCCTCCGACAGCGCCTGCGCCGCCGACAGCGGGCGGACCATCACCATGAAGTCGTCGATCTTCCCCTCCTCGTCGAAGTGGAGGAAGTCGCAGCCCTGGATCTGCTTGCCCGCGACGGTCGCCGTGAACACGAACGCGTGGTCGCGGCCGTCGGGGTTCGCGATCTCCTTGACGTAGCTGAAGTCCTCGAAGACCCGCAGCACCCCCCGCAGGATCGCGGCGGTCATCGCCTTGCCCGGGTACGGCTTGAAGGCCACGGGGCTGGTGAACACGACGTCCTCGGCGAGCAGCGCCTCGATGGCGGCGGAGTCGCGGTTCTCGACGGCCTTGCGGAACGGGTGCATGATCCCTCGCTCACGTACTCAATAAATTTACTAGTTGAGTCGGAGAGTAAACGCCGAGGGCGCACCCGTCCAGCCGCGGAAGCGCGGCCGGGGGCGGAGTAGCAGCCCGGTGTCAGAGAGGGATCAGCCCGGCGGCCGTCTCGCGGAAGCCGCAGGTCTCGAGGTAGAACGGGCGCAGCCGCTCCTCGAAGTCGACATGGAGCCAGCGGCAGCCGGCCGCGCGGGCCTCTTCGGCGGCCAGGGTCCTTCTGATGGATCTCCGTGGGAGAAGGAGCGGCGTTCGGTGCGTGCGATCGGCGTGCGGTGCGGAGGGTGCGTGCCGGGCGTCGCGACGCCGCGGAGATCCATCAGAAGGACCCTGGGGCGACGAGCCGGGCGCCGACCCCGCGGGAGCGGTGGGGTACGGCGACGACGGTGTCCAGCAGGAAGGCGTGGACTCCGCCGTCCCAGACGACGTTGACGAAGCCGATCAGGGCACCGTCCGCGCGGGCGCAGACCCAGCCGAGGCTGTGCCGCTCGAGCCGGGCGCGCCAGGCGATGCCGCCCGGCGGGCCGCCGAAGCCCTCCGTGTGCAGGGCGTCGAGGGAGTCGTCGTCGACGTCGCCGCGCCACTCGTAGGTGATCGTCACGCGCCGATCGTACGCACCGCCCGGAGGCGCCCGGACGGCTGTGGGGGCCGGCCGCGGGGAGGTGGTCCGGGGTGCCCGCGGCCGTCGTGCGTGTGGTGTCGCGCGGTCAGCGGCGCTGGGCCGCCGAGTGGGCGATCGCGGTGATCAGCAGGCCGTCACGGGCCACCCAGTTGCCCTGGAAGCCGCGGACGGGGCCGTCGACCAGGAGACGGGCCTCGAAGGTGCCGCCGGGGTGGAGGGTGAGGTAGGCGTCCTCGAAACCGAGCCAGCGGCCGGTCAGCGGGAACCAGGCCTTGTACACGCTCTCCTTGGCGCTGAACAGGAGGGTGTCCCAGTGCGGGCCGCCCGGCCGGGTGAGCTGGGCGCGCTCCGCGGGCAGGGCGATGCGGTCCACCACCCCTTCGGGCAGCGGCTTGTCCTCCTCGGCGTCGATGCCGATCGAGACGTAGTCCGACTGCCGGGCGACGGCCGCCGCGCGGTAGCCGTGGCAGTGGGTCAGGCTGCCGGTGACCCCGGCGGGCCACAGCGGCTCGCGCTTGGGTCCGCGCAGGACGGGCACCGGCGCGAGACCGAGTCCGGCCAGCGCCCGGTGCGCGCAGCCGCGGCCGGAGGTGAACTCGGCCCGCCGCTTGGGCAGGGCCCGGGTGATCAAGGCCCGTTCCTCCGGGAAGAGTTCGCTGTCGGGGAGTTCACCGGCCCGCGTCTCGGCCGTCGCCGCCCCGGCGGGCAGGATGCCCGCGAGCAGCCCGGTCGTGGTGACCGGGCCGGGCACGGTGGCGGTGCCCACCGGGACGGGCGCCGTGGGGGCGCCCGTCAGGACGCCGGTGATCACGACGCGCCCCCGGTGGTGAGCCGTTCGGCGAGGCGGAAGGCGAGTTCCAGGGACTGCTCGCGGCTGAGCCGGGGGTCGCACAGCGAGAGGTAGCGGCTGTCGAGGTCCTCGAGGCCGATGCCGCCGCCGACGCACTCGGTGACGTCGTCGCCGGTGAGTTCGAGGTGCACTCCGCCCGGGTGGGCCCCGGCGCAGCCCAGCACCTCGAAGAAGCCCATGAGTTCGTCGAGGACGTCGGTGAAACGGCGGGTCTTGTGGCCGGTGGGCGCGGTGACGGTGTTGCCGTGCATCGGGTCGCAGACCCAGGCGACGGCCCGGCCCTCCTTGACGACGCGTTCCACCAGGGCGGGCAGCGCCTCGCGGACGCGGCCGGCGCCCATGCGGGAGACCAGGGTGAGGCGGCCCGGCTCGTTGTCGGGCGAGAGCCGGTCGACGAGGCGCAGCAGTTCGTCGCCGGAGACGGAGGGGCCCACCTTCACGGCGAGCGGGTTGGCGATGCGGGCGCAGTAGTCGACGTGCGCCTCGTCGGGGTGGCGGGTGCGCTCGCCGATCCACAGCAGATGGCCGGAGGTGGCGTACGGGTGTCCGGTCACGGGGTCGACGCGCGTCAACGCGGCCTCGTAGTCCAGGAGCAGGGCCTCGTGCGACATGAACAGTTCGCCGGGGGTGTGCCAGCCGCCGGAGCCGGTGAAGCCGCCCGCTCCCGCGATGCCCCGGGCGAGCGTCCGGTACCGGGCGGCGGGGCCGGACCCGGCGAAGGCGAGGACGCCCTCCAGAGCGTGGGCGTATCCGGCCGACTCGCTGTTGCCGTAGGCCCGTACGAGGTTCAGGGTGGCGGCCGAGGCGTGATAGGCGCGGACCAGCCGGTGCGGGTCGGGGGTGCGGACGGCGGCGTCGAAGGCGTGACCGTTGACCATGTCGCCCCGGTAGACGGGGAGTTCGACGCCGTCGCGGACCTCGGTGGGCTTGGAGCGCGGCTTGGCGTACTGGCCGGCCATGCGGGCGACGGTGACGGTGGGGCGGGACAGGGCGTAGCCGAGGACGGTCGCGAGCTGTTGCAGGAGACCGGAGGTCAGCGAGATGGAGGTGGCGTTGACGGCGTCCAGGGACTCGGCGCAGTCGCCGCCCTGGACGAGGAAGGCCTCGCCGCGGGCGACCTCGGCGAGCCGGCTGCGCAGCCGGTCGCACTCACGGGGTACGACGAGCGGCAGACTGGCCTCCAGGGTGGCGACGGCCGCGTCGAGGGCGGCGCGGTCGGGCCAGGGGGGCTGCTGGCGGGCGGGCAGCGCACGCCAGCTCTGCACGAGATGGGCGTCGGGAAGGTCGGCCACAGTGGTCACGCGAAGAGCTCCGCTTCGTGCGGCACCGGTGCCAGTGCGCCGGTGACCAGGGTGTCGAGGATCTCCGTGCCGTGACGGGTCATCACAGACTCGGGGTGGAACTGCACGGACGCGAAGCCGCGGCCGCGCAGGGCGTGCACCTCACCGGTCGCGGGGTCGCGGGCGACCTCCACGGTGCCGGGGCACAGCGGGCTGTCCAGCAGCCCGGTGTCGCTGTGCGCGGCGAAGGTGTTGTAGTAGTACGCGGGCGTGGGGGCGCCGAAGAGGTCGATGGTGCGGCGCACTCCCTGGTTGGGGAACGGCAGGCGGCGCAGGTCCAGGCCGAGCAGCCCGGAGAGCACCTGGTGGCTCAGGCACACGGAGACGAACGGGATGCGCAGGTCGAGCAGGCTGCCGGTGACCGCGCGCAGATGGGCGATCTTCGGGTGGCTGCGCTCGCGCGGGTCGCCGGGACCGGGGCCCAGCAGGACCAGGTCGTAGCCGGTGATGCGGTACGGCTCGTCGAAGCGGCGGACGTCCACCTCGTGGCCGAGGCTGCGCAGCTGGAGCGCGCACATCGAGGTGAAGGTGTCCTCGGCGTCGACGATGAGCAGCTTCTGTCCGGACGCGGGCCGGGCGGGTGCGGCGCCGAGCCAGAAGGGCGCCAGGGGGGCGTTGCGCCGCTCCAGGGCCTCGCGCACCCGCGGCAGGCCGCCGAGCGCGGCCCCGGGGGGTGCGGGGGTGCCGCCGGTGCGGTCCAGGGCGCGGAGCAGTCCGGCGGCCTTGGCGGCGGTCTCCGCGGCCTCCTTGGCGGGGTCGGAGTCACGGACGAGGGTGGCGCCGACGCCGAGGTCCATACGGCCGGTGGCGTCGATGTCCGCCGTACGGATCATGATGGCGGAGTCCATGCGGCGGCGGCCGGCCGCGTCGCGGCCGATGAGCGCGGCGACGCCGGAGTAGTAGCCGCGGCCGATGGGCTCGGTGCGGGCGATGACCCGGCAGGCGCTCTCCACGGGGCTGCCGGTCACGGTCGGGGCGAGCAGTGTCTCGCGCAGGATGTCGCGGACGTCGCGGGTGGTGGTGCCGACGATGTGGTACTCGGTGTGGGCGAGATGGGCCATCTCCTTGAGGTTCGGCCCGACCACGCGCACGGTGTCGCACACGCGGCTCATCATCTTCAGTTCCTCGTCGAGGACCATGTAGAGCTCGTTGGTCTCCTTGGCGTCGGCGAGGAAGGACAGCACCGACTCCTCGGTGGGGCCGCCCGGCGGGTAGCGGTGGGTGCCGCTGATGGGGTTCATCGCCGCGACGCCGTCGTCGAGGCTGACGTGCCGCTCGGGGCTGGCGCCGATGAACGTACGGGTGCCGGTGTGGATCAGGAACGTCCAGTAGGCGCCCGGTTCGCCGCGCAGCAGCCGGCCCCACAGGGCGAGCGCGGTGCGCACGGACCAGTCGTGGATCTCGGTGACATAGCTGCGCTTCAGGACGAAGTTGGCGCCCTCGCCGCGGCCGATCTCCTCGGCGAGGACCCGGCGGACCAGGTCCCCGTACGCCTCGTCGTCGGGGTGGAAGCTGCCCTCGCCGGTGCTGACGGGCCAGGCGAGGACGCGGTCGAGCAGCTCGGCGACGGGCAGTTGTTCCTGGCCGCGCACGCGCAGGGCGAGCAGCGGCTCCTTGGCGTCGTCGTCGCCGTGGTGCTCGTAGCCGCGCTCGCCGACCACGCGGTACGGCAGGACGGCGAGGACCTCGTGGGTGTCGGGGTCGCCGAAGTCGGGCACCGGCAGCTCGTGCGTGGTGGCGACCTCGGTGAACTCGCCCGTCAGCAGGTCGACATGGCCGGGGGTGCCGCGTTCGGGACGGTGCAGCAGGGCGAACGGGCCCCCGGTGCGCACGAGTTCCTCCAGCGTGTTCATCACGCGCCTCCGGCGCCGGCGAACGCCGCCGCGGTCAGCGACCGCAGGACGGTGGCGGTGGGCTGGGTGACGGCGCACCGGGTCGCGGCGTACTCCAGCGCCATGTGGTGGTACTCGGGGCTGAAGTCTGCGACGGCGTCGGCGACCACGAACGGCTGGATGTCGTGGGCGAACGCGTCGCAGGCGGTGAGCAGGATGCCGACATGCGCGTAGACCCCGCAGATGACGAGCTGGTCGCGGCCCTGCTCGTGCAGCAGGTCGAGCAGGCCGGTGCGGTGGAAGGCGCTGGCCCGCCACTTGGTCAGGACGGTGTCGCCGAAACGCGGGGCGATCGGGCCGGGGATCTCGCGGTCGGCCGGTTCGGCGGACATCCCGGCTCCCCAGAAGTCCTTGAGCAGGCCGCGCTGTTCGTCGCTCATGCCGCCGGGCTGGGCGGTGTAGACGACGGGTACGCCGAGGGCCCGGCAGCGCTCGCGCAGGGCGACGACGTTGTCCATCAGGTCGGTGCGGGGCCGGGCGTGCTCGGCGAACGGGGCGAGGAAGTAGTGCTGCATGTCGTGCACCAGCAGCACGGCCCGTTGCGGGTCGACGGACCAGGAGACGGTGTTCACCGGGAGCTCGGCCGCGGACGGCATCGGGTACGGGTCGATCGGCGCGATCGCCACGTGGGGTCCTTTCCGGGTGGGGACGGGCGGCGGGGGCGGGAGGGGCCGCTCCCGGGCCTGGTCGGGTCAGGGTCCGAGAGGTCCGGGGGCGGCCCCGGTCGGGGTCCGGGTGCCGAAGGCCCGGTGGTGGAACCCGGGTCCTGGGCCGCCGGTCAGACGCCCAGTGCCGCTCCGCCGTCGACGGTCAGCTCGTGCATCGTGATGTGGGCGGCTCGCTCGGAGAGCAGGAACAGGACGGCGTCGGCGATGTGCCCGGGCTCGGCGATACGGCCGAGGGGAATGCCCACCCGGTAGTCCCGGGGCACCCCGTCGATGGAGGCCCGCTCGGCCGCGTCGCCCTGGAGGGCGGTCAGCATGGGGGTCCGGGTGGAGCCGGGGGCGACCACGTTGCAGCGGATGCCGTGGGCGGCCAGTTCCAGGCCGAGACACTTGGTGAACATGGCGGAGGCCGCCTTGGACGCCGAGTAGGCGGCCATCGACATCCGCGGGGTGGCGGCCGCGTTGGAGGCGACGGTGACGATCGCGCCCCGCCCGCGCGGCACCATCAGCCGGGCCACGGCACGGCTGGTGTGGAAGACACCGGTGGCGTTGACGGCGAAGGTGGTGTTCCAGTCCTCGTCGCTGAGGTCCCCGGCGGGGCCGCTGCGCAGCACTCCGGCGGCGTTCACCAGATGCTCCACGGGCCCGAGTTCGGCCTCCGCCTTGGCGACGGCGGCGTCGACCTGGGCGCTGTCGGTGACGTCGACGGGGACCGGCAGCACGCGCCGGCCGTCGGCCTCCAGGGACTCGGCGAGTTCGCCGAGTGCGTCGGCGTCCCGGTCGAGCAGGGCGACCGGGGCACCGGAGGCGGCGATGGCACGGGCGATCTCGGTGCCTATGCCGCCGGCCGCGCCGGTGACCAGGGCGGTCATCGCGACACCTGCCCGAGGACACGTCCGACGACCTCGTCGGGGACGCGCAGGACGCGGGTGGTGAAGCCGCGCAGGGCCTCGAGGTAGCGCTCGCGCAGCCCGTTCTCGTCGGCCTCGACGCCCTTGCCGCCGGAGATCAGGGTGCGGCCGCCGACGATGACGGTGTCGACGTCCGCGGACCCGCCGAGCCACAGGAAGCTCTCCAGCGGGCGGGAGTTGAGCAGATAGCGGTAGTCGTCCGTGGGGATCAGCACCAGGTCGGCCTGCTTGCCCGGCTCCAGGCTGCCGACCTGGTCGTCCCAGCGCAGGCCCTTGGCGCCGATCCGGGTGGCCATGGCCAGGGCGTCGGTGGGCCGTACCTCGGTCTGGTCGGCGCTCAGCTCGTTGTACATCTGCCAGGCGGCGCGCATGGCCTCCGCCATGCCCGCGTTGGGCAGCGAGGAGCCGTCGGTGGACAGGGAGACGTCCAGTCCGGCGCGGCGCAGGGCGGGCACGACCCCGGTCTCGGTGACCGCGGACTCGCCGGAGGGGCCGTACTTGGCGGGCGAGTGGCTGATGTGGGCGTGGCCGGCGAGCATCAGCTTCTGCTCGTCGTCGTCGAGGAACGCGGCGTGCGCGGCGGTCAGCCGCTCGTCGACCAGGCCGAGTTCGGCGAGGCGGCGCAGTCCGGTTGCGCCGTAGTGGGCGCGCAGGACGTCGGCCTCGTGGCGCAGGGCGCCCACATGGGTGGCGAACGCCAGATCGTGACGGGCGATCAGCTCGGCCATACCGGTGGCGAGTTCGTCCGTCATGTTGGTGACGTAGGCGATGCTGGGGCGGCAGCGCAGCCGGCCGGTGGTGTCCTTCGCGACCTGGCCGAGCAGTTCCTCGACACCGGCGAGGATCGTGTCGGCGTCGCGGGTGCGCCGGAACCCGGTGGCGTCGGCGGAGCAGACGGCGTCGCTCGCCCAGGTGCTGGCGGAGAAGCGCAGTCCGAGCCTGCGGGCGGCGGCGACCATCGAGGCGGGCCGGTTGAGGGAGCCCATGTCGCCGAGGGTGGTGACACCGCCGCGCAGCTGGGTCCACATCGAGTACTCGGCGACGGCCTGGGCCTCGTCCGGGGTGAGGCCCGCGATCAGGTCGTCGAAGCGGTCGAAGGTGGCGGAGACCTCGTACATGCTGCCGCCGCCGCCGAGGAAGGCGACCTGGTCCTCGCGGTCGGAGACCGGGCGCAGGGCACCGCGCAGCGGGAAGCCCATGGCGAACATCTCGTGCCAGTGGTCGTTGACCAGGCCCGGCAGCACCATCATGCGGCTCGCGTCGAGGGTGCGCAGGTCGCCGCGCTGCTCCGGGGTGAGGGCGGCGACGGCCCGCTCGACCTCGGCGGCCGGGCCGACGGCCACGATCCGGTCGTCGACGACGAGGACGGCGCCGCGGGCGTGCACGGACTCCTGGGCGTCGGCGGTGTAGACGGTGCCGCCGGATATCAGCAGGGTGCTCATCGGCTCTCCCCCGCGGCGGTGTCCTCGGCGCCCTTGTTCTCGGGCCCGGTGAGCGTCTCGAAGTGGGCGAGCCAGCCCTTGAGGGTGGGTTCGCCGATGAGCGCCTCGAAGTCGGCCCGGACGCCCTGCTTGCGCCAGCGGCTGACCAGGCGCATGACCTCCAGCGAGCTGATGCCCAGCACGACGAGGCTGGTGTCGGGGTCGATGGCGCGCGGCTCGATGCCCAGCACGGGGGCGAGGATCGCGCGCAGCTCGTGTTCGGTGGGCGGCGTCATGGTGTCCACGTCAGCCTTTCTCTCCGGCCGCGGCCGAGGCGGCCAGCGCCTTCTTGTCGACCTTGCCGAGCGGGGTCAGGGGCAGTTCGGGTACGTAGCGCACGACGTCGGGCAGCTTGTACTCGGCGACGCCCTGGGCGTGCACGGCCCGTTTGATGTCGGCGAGGGGGATCTCGTCGCCCTCGGCCACGAGGAACGCGCAGATCCGCTCGCCGAGGAACTCGTCGGGCACGCCGATCACGGCGGCGGCGGTGATGCCGGGCTGGCGCAGCAGCAGTTCCTCGGCCTCCCCGGCGTTGATCTTGTCGCCGCCGCGGATGATGACTTCCTTGATCCGGCCCTCGATGACGAGGTCGCCGTCCTCGGTCAGCCGGGCCAGGTCGCCGGTGCGGTAGAAGCCGTCCTCGGTGAAGACGCGGCGGTTGTGCTCGGGGGCGCGGTAGTAGCCGCGCAGGGTGTAGGGGCCGCGGGTGATCAGCTCGCCCACGGTGCCCGCCGGCACCTCGTGGCCCTCGTCGTCGACGATCCGCAGCTCGTCGGCCTCGGAGACCGGCCTGCCCTGGGTGGTGAGCACCGACTCGTCCGGGTCGTCCGACCGGGAGAAGGTGAGCAGCCCCTCGGCCATGCCGAACACCTGCTGGAGCCTCGCGCCGAGCGTGGGCTCGATCCGCTCGGTGAACTCGCGCAGCATGCGCGCCCCGCCGACCTGCACCAGCCGCAGCGAGGACAGGTCGGCGTCGGTCCAGGAGGCCTCGTCGAGCCAGAGCGCCATGATGGAGGGGACCATCGCGGTGGCGGTGGCGCCGTACCGCTCGATCAGCGGGAAGCAGTCGGAGGGGTTCGGGGTGTCGGCGAGGACGGCGGTGCCGCCCGCGTGGAGGATGCCGACGACGCCCGGGCAGCCGAAGGCGAAGTTGAACTCGATGGGCAGGACGGCGAGATACACGTCGTCCTCGGTGAACTCGCAGACCGCGGCGGCGCGGCGCGACATGTGGACGTAGTCGTCGTGGGTGCGCGGGATCAGCTTCGGCAGGGCCGTCGTCCCGCCGGACAGCAGGAAGAACGCCACGTCGGCCGGGTCGGGCTCGGGCAGCGGCGCCGGGGTCTCGGGGGCGGCCGCCTCGACCTCGGCGATCGACACGAACCCCTCGGCGCTCTCGCCGAGCACGAACAGGGACTTCAGGGTGCCGGTGCCGGCCCGCACCTGGCGGGCCTGCTCCAGGTGGTCGTGGCCGCGGTGCGTCTCGGGCACGACGTAGGCCACGGCGCCGCTCAGTTCCACCAGGTGGGTGATCTCGGTGGAGCGGTGGGCGGGCAGCGAGAACACGGGCTTGGCGCCCAGGCGCAGCAGGCCGAAGACGATGGCCACGAACTCCGGCACGTTGGGCAGCTGGACGACGATCCGGTCGCCGGCGTTCACTCCGTGGGCGGCGAAGCCGTGGGCCAGCCGGTCGGCCCAGCGGTCGAGTCCGGCGTAGGAGACGCGGCGTTCGCCGTGCACGAGCGCGGTGCGGTCACCGTGCCGGGCGGCCAGGTCGCGCAGCACACCGCCGAGGGTCTCGCCGGTCCAGACGCCCTGGTCGCGGTAGTGCCGGGCGACGTCCTCGGGCCAGGGGGTGCATCCGTCGAGCATCACGGGCTCCTACTCGGCTTCCGGGGCGGGCTCGGTGATGCGCACGACGGCCGCGCCGGCCTCCATGCCGGTGCTGGCGCCGATCAGCAGGACGTGGTCGCCGGGGACGACCTGTCCGGTGCGCCAGACGTGCTCCAGGCCGAGGAAGAGGTCGGCGGCACCGGTGTGTCCGACGGTGCTGGTGTACTCCCAGACCGTCTTCTCCTCGGGCACGTCCAGCGGCAGCAGGAACATCGCCTCCAGCGCGGGCCGGCCCATGCCGACGTGGCAGACCCTGGTGATCTGGTCGAACGTCACCTCGGCCTCCTTCAGGGTGCGTTCGGTGATCTCCGCGACCCGGTCGCCGAAGTTCTTGATGGGCGGGGCCTTGCCCTCGGCCCACTGCTCGCGGACCTTCTCGGCGCGCTCGGCGAAGTTCAGGCCCCGGCCGCGGGTGACGCCGGGCGGGAACAGCTCCTCGCCGGCCCGGTGCAGGATCTCCATGGAGGAGTCGGACAGCGAGCCGACGGCCAGCAGTTCGGCGAAGCCGGAGCGGCGCGAGAGCACGACCGAGGAGCCCGCGTCGGCGAGCACGAACAGGCCCGAGGCGCGCCAGCGTTCGACGCCCGGGGTGGAGTAGTTGTCGCCGGTGGTGATCAGCGCGGCGTCATGGGTGGGGTTGGCGATCAGCCGGCTCGCGGCGATCTCCAGGGAGGCGATCATGCCGAGGCAGCCCTGCTTGACCTCGACGGCCGGGACGGGCCGGTCCACGGTGTTGTTGAGGATGTAGTGCACCGCGGACCAGCCGTCGGGGCCCTGGTGGTGGGTGTAGCTGTGCAGCAGGACGCCGATGTCGTCCGGACCGTGCCCGGAGTCCGCCAGGGCCGCCCGGGCGGCCTCGATCGCCATCTGCGGCGCGGGGGTGGACTCGCTGACGGCGGCCGAGACCATGCCCGACGCCTCCCGGGCCCCTTCGTCGTACAGGCCTTCCGCGACCGCCTGTTCGGCCGGGAACAGGGGCGGCAGATGACTGCCGATCCCGGCGAGGTACAGGTGCGCAGTCCTCATCGCGCCGACTCCTTCTGGCTCGATCCGTGTGCAAGCGGCAGGGGATGCCTGGGCGCCAGCACAACATCACGCGTGGCCGTCGCTCATGAGTGGCCGGTACTCATCCGGTCGACCGCCCCGCGGCCCCGGCTCGTGGGTGGAACCCGCCCACGGCCTGCGCGGGAGGCCCGTGGCCGCCCGAATAAGTAGCCACTACTCGCGATCCGCGCGCGCCCCGGATGTTGTGCTGGCCGCGATCCCGCCGAGCCGTGTCCCCGTCGGCGGTCAGGCATCCACGAGGGGAGCAGTCATGTCCACGTCGCGTCCGGAGCAGGGCGACTGGTCGAGTCCCGCCGAACTCGCACAGCTTCAGAGGGCCCAGCTGCCGCGGGTGCTCGCCCAGGCGCTGCGCTCGCCGTTCTACTCAGCCCGCTACGAGGGCCGTGAGGTTCCGCGCTCCGCCGACGACTTCGCCGAGGTCCCGCTCACGACCAAGCAGGACCTGCGCGGCCAGTACCCGTTCGGGATGCTGGCCGTGCCCCGCGAGGAGCTTGCCACCTACCACGAGTCCAGCGGCACGGCCGGTGAGCCGACCGCCTCCTACTACACCGACGGCGACTGGACCGACCTCGCCGAACGCTTCGCCCGCAAGTGGGTGGGCATCGGCCCGTCCGACACCTTCCTGGTGCGCACGCCCTACGGGCTGGTCATCACCGGGCATCTGGCCCAGGCGGCCGGCCGGCTGCGCGGGGCCACCGTCGTCCCCGGCGACGCCCGCTCGCTCGCCACCCCGCTGTCCCGCATGGTGCGGGTGCTCGGCTCCCTGGACGTGACGCTGGTCTGGTGCAACCCGACCGAGATCGCCATGCTCGCGGCCGCCGCGCGGGCGGCCGGGCTGCGCCCGGAGCACGACTTCCCCCACCTGCGCGCGTTCTTCACCGCCGCCGAGCCGCTCACCGAGGTGCGCAGGCGGCGGCTGAGCGAGGTCTGGGGCGGCATCCCGCTGGTCGAGGAGTACGGCTCCACGGAGACCGGCACGATCGCCGGGCAGTGCCCCGAGGGAGTGCTGCATCTGTGGGCGGACCGGGCGGTGTTCGAGGTGTACGACCCGGCCACCGGCAGGCTGTCCCCGACCGGGCGCGGCCAGATCGTCGTCACGCCGCTGTACCGCGACGCGATGCCGCTGCTGCGCTACAACCTCGCCGACGAGGTCGAGGTGTCCGAGGCGCCGTGCCGCTGCGGCTGGCTGCTGCCCACCGTGCGGGTCCTGGGCCGGGCGGGCACCGCCCACCCGGTGGGTTCCTCCTCGGTGACCCAGCAGCAGCTGGAGGAGCTGGTCTTCTCCCTCCCGGCCGAGTACGAGGTGCTGTTCTGGCGGGCGAGGGCCGAACGGGACGCCGTGGTCCTGGAGTTCGAGGCCCCCGACGCGGTGCGTGAGCGTGCGGCCAAGGAACTGGGCGCGGCCGTCGACCGCGAGCTGGGTGTGCCGCACCGCATCACCGCGCTTCCGCTGGGCACCCTGGTGCCCGCCTCCGCCCTGACCGCGCAGCGCGACATCCTCAAGGCCCGCTATCTCTTCGCCGAGGGCGAGGACTGGGACAAGGCGGTCATGTATGCCTGAGCGCCCTCCTCTCCCGCGCCCCCTGCCTTCCCCGCGTCGCCGACAGCGGCCGACGCCGACCCGTGAGCGGTGACGCCATGAACGACCTCAACCCTCAGCCGTCGAACGCCGCCGAGCCGATCGCGGTGGTCGGCATCGGCTGCCGCCTGCCCGGCGCCGACTCCCCCGACGCCCTGTGGCGGCTGCTGCTCGACGCGGTGAACGTGTCGGGCCCGGTCCCCGAGGAGCGCTGGGCGCCGCAGCGCGCGCAGTCCCGGGAGAACGCCGCGGTGCTCTCCCGGGTCACCGACCACGGCTCCTTCCTCGAGGACATCGCCGGGTTCGACGCCTCCTTCTTCGGCATCTCCGCCACCGAGGCCCGCCAGCTGGACCCGCAGCAGCGGCTCGCGCTGGAGGTGGCCTGGGAGGCCCTGGAGCACGCGGGCATCCCCGCCCCCGCGCTGGCCGGCAGCGACGCCGGCGTGTTCATCGGCGTGGGCACCGACGACTACGGCCGGCGCCTGCTGGAGGACCTGCCGGGCGTCGAGGCGTGGACCGGCATCGGCTCCTCGCTGTGCGGGGTGCCCAACCGCATCTCCTACACCTTCGACCTGCGCGGCCCGTCCGTCGCGGTCGACACCGCCTGCTCGTCCTCGCTGGTGGCGATCCACCAGGCGTGCGCGGCGCTGCGCGCCGGGGAGACGCCGGTGGCGCTCGCGGGCGGTGTGATGCTGATGGCGGGCCCGGGTCTGACGACGGTCCTGGACCACGCGGGCGCCATCTCGCCCGACGGCCGCTCCAAGGCCTTCGACTCGGCGGCCGACGGCTACGGCCGCGGAGAGGGCTGCGCGGTCGTCGTCCTCAAGACGCTGTCCGACGCCCGCCGCGACGGCGACCGTGTCATCACGGTG
Source organism: Streptomyces sp. NPDC005017 (assembly GCF_042873115.1). Lineage (NCBI taxonomy): Bacteria > Bacillati > Actinomycetota > Actinomycetes > Kitasatosporales > Streptomycetaceae > Streptomyces > Streptomyces sp. NPDC005017. The sequence continues at coordinate 186,875 of NZ_JBIALD010000016.1, forward strand.
ATCCGCGGCAGCGCGGTGCACCAGGACGGCCGCACCGACGGCATCATGGCGCCGAGCCCCGCCGCTCAGGCGCACCTGCTGCGCAAGGCGTACGCCGCGGCGGGCGTGGACCCGGCCGAGGTGGACTACGTCGAGGCGCACGGCACGGGCACCCGGGTGGGCGACCCGATCGAGGCGTCGGCGCTGGCCGAGGTGGTGGGCGCCGGACGCGGCGCCGGACAGCCCTGCCTGATCGGCTCGGTGAAGACCAACATCGGTCACTGCGAGGCGGCGGCGGGAGTCGCGGGCCTGGTGAAGACCGCGCTCGCGATGTACCACGGCCTGATACCGCCCACCGTGACGGTGGAGGGGCCGCGTCGGGACATCCCGTGGGAGACCTCGGGACTGAGTGTCGTGACCGAGCCGACGCCGTGGCCCGAGACCGGGCGTCCGCGCCGCGCGGGTGTGGCGAGCTACGGCTACGGCGGCACGATCGCGCACGTCGTGCTGGAGCAGGCGCCCGACGCCGTCGCCCCGGTGGACGAGGCCGCCGAGGCCCCCTGCGAGCGCGCCGAGGCCGTCGGCCCCCTGCTCTTCCCCGTCTCCTCGGCGACCGCCCCGGGCGTCGCCGCCCAGGCCGCCCGGCTGAGGGACTCCCTCGGCGCGCACTCGCTGGCCGACCTCGGCCACACCCTCGCCCACCGCCGGGCCCATCTGGGTGCGCGTGCGATCGTCCTGGCCTCGGACGAGACGGAACTGGCCGCCGCGGTGGCCGCGCTGGCCGACGGCGAGGCACACGAGCGGGTCGTCACCGGGGAGTTCCCGGGGCGCCCGGAGCGGCCGGTGTGGGTGTTCTCCGGGCACGGCGCCCAGTGGTCCGGCATGGGCCGTGAACTGCTGGAGCGGGAGCCGGTGTTCGCCGCCGCGATCGACCGGCTCGGGCCGGTCTTCGCGCAGGAGCTGGGCGTCACGCCCCGCGAGGTGCTCACCGGCGGTGACCTCGGCTCGGTGGACATCATCCAGTCGATGCTGTTCGCCGTGCAGATCGGTCTGGCCGCCGTGTGGCGCCGCCACGGTGTGGAGCCGGCCGCGATCATCGGTCACTCGGTCGGTGAGATCGCCGCGGCGGTCACCGCCGGGTCGCTCACCGAGGAGGACGGGGCGCGGCTGGTGTGCCGCCGCTCGGCCCTGCTGCGCAAGGTGGCCGGCCAGGGCGCCATGATCATGGTGGACCGGCCGTTCGAGGAGGTCCGGGAGCGCATCGGCGCGACGGACGCGCTGTGCGCGGCGATCGCCGCCGCCCCCGCCTCGACCGTGGTCGCCGGTGACATCCCGGCGGTGGACGAGGCCGCCGAGCAGTGGGCGGAGCTCGGCTGGACCGTCCGCCGGATCGACTCCGACGTGGCCTTCCACAGCCCGCAGATGGACCTGATCAGCGGTGAACTGGCCGCCGCGGTCGCCGATCTGGAGCCGCGCACCCCGAATGTGCCGCTGTACCAGACGGCGGTGGACGACCCGCGCGCCGGACTGCCGCAGGACGCCCGCTACTGGGCCGGGAACCTGCGCAACGCCGTCCGGTTCCACCAGGCGGTGCGGGCGGCCGTCGAGGACGGGCACCGCCTGTTCCTCGAGGTGTCCGCGCACCCCGTGGTCAGCCACTCGATCACCGAGACCCTCGGCGGCGCGGGCGACGCGCTGGTCGTGCCGTCGCTGCGCCGGAACAAGCCGGAGCGGCTGACGCTGCTGACCTCGCTGGCCCGGCTGCACTGCCACGGCGTGCCCGTGGACTGGGCCGTGCTCCAGTCCGGCGGCGCGCTCGCCGACCTGCCCACCACGGCGTGGCGCCACGAACGGCACTGGGTGGACGGCCGGTTCGACGCTCCCTCGCCGCAGGACACCCTGCTCGGCACCGAGGCGGCCGTGCACGGCTCGCACGTACGGGTCTGGCAGACCACGCTCGACCTGCGCACCCGCCCGTACCCGCGCCGGCACCCGGTGCTGGGCACGGAGATCGTGCCGGCGACCGTGCTGCTGAACACCTTCTTCACGGCGGGCCGCACCGACACCCTGACGGACGTCCATCTGCGCCAGCCGGTGGTGGTGCCGCAGGAGGACACCCGACAGGTGCAGATCGTGTCCGACGAGAGCGGACTGCGGCTCGTCTCGCGCGCGCTGGGCTCGCCCGACAACGCCTGGCTCACCCACACCACGGCCACCCTCGGGGACCGCTCGGCCGCGCCGGCCGAACCGCTCGGCCCGACCGGCGCCTCCGACGTGCTCGACCCCGACCACGTGGTGGACCGGCTCGCCCAGCTCGGTGTGGCCGACATGGGCTACCCGTGGACGATCGAGGAGCTGTACAGCGGTGACGGCACACTCACCGCGTCGGTGCGCGCCGACCGGGACGCCACCTGGGCGGCGGTGCTCGACGCGGCGCTGTCCATGGCCTCGGTGATCTTCTCCGGCCCCGCCGTGCTGCGGATGCCCGCGTACATCGACCAGGTCACCCGCCGCGGCCCGGCGCCGCGCACCGCCGTCATCGACGTACGGCTCGACCCGGACCGGCCGCTCACCGTGCATGTGGACGTACGCGGCGAGGCCGACGGCGAGGAGTCGGTGGTGACGCTGCGCGGGCTGCGCTACGGCGAGCTCGACGGCGACCTGTCCGACGAGCAGCGCACCGGCGCCGAGCGCTTCGAACCGGTCTGGCAGCCCTTCCCGCTGGACACCTCCGCGCACTCGAACCGGCCCGGTGGCACGCTGCTGGTGCTGGGCCCGACGGAGCTGGCGTGCGCGCTGGTGCCGGAGGCCGCCGCGCGCGGGGTGACGGTGAGCGTCTCGCGCCGCCGGCTGGAGGAGGCCGACCAGGTCCTCTACGCCCCCGACAGCGCCGAACCGGCCGAGGTGGCGACGGAGTTCGTGCGCCTGATGGCGGAGATCGCCGCGCTGCCCGGCCGCAAGCCGGTGGTGTGGTGCCTGACGCGCGGGGTGCGCGAGTGCGCGGACGCGTCCTCGCTCGCCGGGTCACCGCTGTGGGGCCTGGGCCGGGTCGCGGCCAGCGAGCACCCCGACTTCTGGGGCGGTGTCGTCGACCTGCCGGCCCAGCCCTGGTCGCAGCTTCCCGTCGAGCCGCTGTTCGCGCTGCTGCATCTGCGGCCCGCCGAGCCGGTGCTGTCGGTGGTGGACGGCGAGGTGCACACCGTGCGCCTGCTGCCCGCCGAACCGGCCGCGGACGGGGCGCAGTTCGCCTGCCGCCCGGACGGCACGTACCTCGTCACCGGTGGTCTCGGTGTGCTCGGTCTGGAGCTGGCCGGCCATCTCGCCGCGCGGGGTGCGCGCCGGATCGTGCTGCTGGGCCGTACGCCGGTCCCGCCGCGCGCCGAGTGGGCGGAGGGCGACCCGCGGGTCGACGCGCTGCGCCGGCTGGAGGCGGCGGGGGTGACCGTGCGCACGGTCGCCGCCGACATCACCGACGCGGCCGCCGTGAAGGCCGCACTGGACGCGCTCGACCTGCCGCCGGTACGGGGTGTGGTGCACGCCGCCGGTACGGTGCACAGTGCGCTGCTGCACCAGCTGGAGCAGGACGCGGTCCGCGCGGTCATGCGGCCCAAGGTCGACGGCGCGCTGGTCCTGCACGAGCTGTTCCCGCCCGGCTCGACGGACTTCTTCGTGCTGTTCTCGTCGGCGGGACCGCTGCTGGGTCTGCCCGGCCAGGGCGCGTACGCCGCCGCCAACGCCTACCTGGACGCGCTGGCCGCGCACCGCAGGGCGGCGGGGGCGACCGAGTCGGTGGCCCTGGCGTGGACGAGCTGGCGCGGCATGGGCATGGCCACGGCCGCCCAGGCCACGGACATGGAGCTGTCCGCGCGCGGCACCTGCGACATCGCCCCGGACCAGGCGCTGCGGGCCTTCGACCAGACGGCCGCGGCTCCCTCCGGCGCGGTGGTGGCGGTGCTGGGGCTGCTGCGCGGGCACACCGGTCCGCGGCCCGCGCTGCTCTCCGAGCTGGCCCGGGACGACTCGGCGCAGCCCGCCGAGGTGCCGGACTGGATGGAGCTGGACGGCGAGGAGCTGTCGGCGTATCTGCTCGACGAGGTGCGGCGCCGGGTGGCGAACGTGCTCGGCGCGCAGCCGGACGCGGTCTCGGTGCACCGGCCGCTGACGGAGGCGGGCGTCGACTCGCTGCTCGCCGCGGCGATCCGGGTGGCGCTGGAGCGTGACCTGGGGGTCGCCCTGCCGGCCACGCTGCTGTGGAACCACCCCACCGTCAGCGCGATCGCCGGTCACCTCGGGGACCTTCTCACGGCCGCGCACGCGGGCGAGCAGGAGCAGGACATGGCGCACTGACCGGCGCCACCGGGCTGCCGCCGTCCTCGCCGACGACGACCGGGTGCGGCCGGTCGGGGCGAGGACGGCGGCCGAGGCACCGGTGTGGCCTCGATCGTGCTGGACGACGAGCGTCGGATCCACGGCGGACCACCGACGCCGTGCCGCCTGCCGCGGCCGGAACGGGCCCGGCGCGCGGCGGCCGAGGCGGCCACCCGCACAGCGGAGCGGGCGAGGGGCCGGACCCCGATCTTGGGTCCGGCCCCTCGCCGTTTCAGCGGCCGCCGCCGAGCATCGCCTCGGCGCCGTCCAGCGAGCGCTCCACCGTGAAGCGGAAGAACCGCAGTTCCTCCTGCGCGAGTTCGGCCGGGTCGCGGACCTGGCTGAGTGCCTCGGCGCCGGCCGCGGCGAGACCGGGCCGGGCCTGGTCGTCGGCGAAGGCGGCCATCGTGCGGTGCATGTCGACGCGGGCGGTGGGGAAGTTGGCCCGGTCGTCCTCGACGGCGACGAGCATGAAGGCGCTGTTCAGCAGGTAGCGGTAGATGAGGGTGGACTGCTCGCCGAAGCCGGCGGCCTGCAGCACGTTGATCCCGGTGTCGATGGTCGGCAGGGCGGCGGGGACGTTGGGCCCCACCACGACCATCCGGCGCGCGACGCCGGGATAGGCGCGCAGCACGCCGCGCCCCTCGATCATCAGGGCGCTGAACCACTCCCGCCAGGGGAGCTGCCGGTCGGGCACCGGGATTCTGGAGATGACCCGGTCGACGACACCCATGACGACGGCTTCCCGATCGCCGACGTGGTGGGCGACGACGCCGGGCCAGACGTCGAGCTTGGTGGAGATCTGGCGGATCGACCAGCCGTCGAGGCCTTGCTCGGCGGTCAGTTCCGTCGCGGCCTCGATGATCTTGTCCGCTGTGATCGGCGGCAACCCTGCCGAGGCGCGGGACCTGCGGCGGGACGTCGTCTGCGACATGGCGACTACCTCACGCTGTGGACCACCCGGGCGGGGCCGGGTGTGTGGCGGCTCTGAGAGAGAGGGGGGAGATCCAACCCTAGCCTATTGGTCAGTGTCTAAGACGGTGTTGTAGGCTATTAGTCACTGTCTAACTGGGGTGGGCCGGGCTCTCCGCACAGCACTGCCCGCCCGCCCCGCGCACTCTTCCCTGCCGTGTGGAGCGCCGGCCCGCCGTTCTCGTGCCCCCGCCGCGCTCCGACCTCCGCTCCGAGAGGCCTTCCATGCGCAAATGGATGCCGCTGCTGGCCGTGTGCCTCGGCACCTTCATGCTTCTGGTCGACGTCACCATCGTCAGCGTCGCGCTGCCGTCGATGACCGACTCGCTGGACACGTCCTTCACCTCCCTCCAGTGGGTGGTGGACGTCTATGTGCTCGTCCTGGCCGCGCTGCTGATGGCGCTCGGCTCGCTGTCGGACATCAAGGGCTCGCGCCGGGTGTACCTGGCCGGTCTCGCCGTGTTCGCGGCCGCCTCGCTGGCCTGCGGCCTCGCGGCCAGCAGCGAGATGCTGATCGCGGCACGGGCCGTGCAGGGCCTCGGCGCCTCGGCGATGTTCGCCACCAACACCGCGCTCCTGGCGGGCAATTACGAGGGCCGTGACCGTGGTATCGCGTTCGGCCTGTGGGGCGCGGTCAACGGCGCCGCCGCGGCGGCCGGACCGATCATCGGCGGTCTGCTCACCGAGCACCTCGACTGGCGCTGGATCTTCCTCGTCAACCTGCCCGTCGCCGCGGTCGCCCTGTTCCTCGGCGTCAGACACCTCGCCGGTCCGGCCACCCGCCCGCACAGCCGCCTCGACCTGCCCGGCACCCTCACCTTCACCCTCGGCTCGACGCTGCTGATCTACGGCCTGATCCGGGCCGGCGAGGACGGCTGGACGGCGACCGGCACCCTGCTGCTGTTCGGCGGCACCGTCGTCGCGCTGCTGCTGTTCGTGCTGGTGGAGCGCGGCAGGCGGGACCCGATGCTGGACCTGGGCCTGATGCGCTCACCGTCCTTCGGCGGTCTGATGTTCGGCGCCGCCGTGTTCAGCGCGGCCGCCTTCGCCAACCTGGTGTTCGTCTCGGTGTGGGCGCAGTCCGTGCTCGACTACAGCCCGGTGAAGGCGGGTCTGATCCTGACGCCGCTGAGCGGGATGTCGTTCGTCGCGGCGGGCCTCGCGGGCCGGTTCCTGTCGAACGTGCCGCCGCACATCCCGATCGGCGGCGGTCTGCTGCTGATCGGCGGCGGCACGCTGCTGGAGATGACGGTCACCGGCTCCTCCGGCTGGATCGCGCTGCTGCCCGGCTTCATCGTCACCGGCATCGGCGTCGGTATCGCCTCGCCGATCCTCGCCTCGGCCGCCCTCGCGTCCGCGCCGGCCGACCGGGCGGGCATGGCGGGCGGTGCCGCCAACACCTTCCGCCAGCTGGGCTTCGCGCTCGGCATCCCGGCCGTGGCCGCGATCATCTCCGCCACGGTCGCCACACGGCTGACCGACAGCGGCCTGTTCCGCGACGCCGACGAGGCCGCCGGACTCGTCACCGCGGGCCAGCCCTCGGCCGCGATCGCCGAGGTGTCCGCGGGTGCCCGCGACGCGGCGGGCAAGGTCGTGGAGGACGCCTACGCCGCCGGACTGGACCAGGCGTTCCTGGCGAGCGGTGTGGCCGCGCTGCTGGCGGGTGTACTGGTCCTGCTCGTCGTACGGCCGTCGGCCGCCGCGGTCCCGGCGCAGACCGCGGACGCGGCGCCGATCGGCGAGGACCGCACCGTGAAGTCCGTCTGACACCGCGTCACCACCACGCGGACCGGGCCGGAAGGCCGGTCCGGCAGCAGGTCACCACCTCAGGGGCCGCCCGGTACGTCCGGGCGGCCCCTGAGGCATGTGGTGAGTCGACAGCCGCTACGACCGGCGAGGTCGCGCGGCAGAAAGGAACCCGGCCCGGAGGCGGGGGCTTCTCCGGGCCGGGTGTTCAGAGTGCGCTCGCAGGGGAGGGTGCGACAACCCCTCGCTCGGGGGGTATGACGACCGCTCTACCGCGTACGGACACGGGCGCGATAACATCGCCTCCCCAACTGGCGAGTCACACTATCCAGTTTAGACAGTGGCACTACCCAATAGCCAGGGAAGAGCGAAAACCCGTGCGCATCAAGGAACTGAGCCGACTCAGTGGCGTCCCCGTCGCGACCATCAAGTACTACCTCCGCGAAGGGCTGTTGCCACCGGGCCGGCCCACGGCCGCGACCCAGGCGGAGTACGACGAACAGCACGTGCGCAGGCTGAAGCTGGTCCGCGCGCTGATAGGCGTGCGCGGACTGTCCGTCAGCGCCGCGAAGAACGTCGTGAACGCCGTCACGGAGGAACAGACCGACGTCCACACCCTGCTCGGCCTGGTGTCCGGCATGTGGCCGCTGGGCACCGACCCGGGCGGCCAGGCCCTCTGCGAGACCCCGCCCGGCGACTCCGAGACCGACGCCCTGCTCGCCGAACTGGGCTGGTCGGTCACCGAGCACAACCCCGCCCGCCAGGTCCTCGACCACACCCTGCTCACCCTGCGCTCCCTCGGCATGGACTACGACTGGCGGTTCCTCCTCCCCTACGCCCGGCTGGTCCACGGCATCGCCGCGCTGGACCTCGACCAACTGCGCGCCCCGCTGGACCCGTTGGAGAAGGCGGAGCAGGCCGTCCTGCTCACCTTCCTGCTCGAACCCGCCCTGCTCGCACTGCGCCGCCTCGCCCAGGAGGCCGAGTCGCATCTGCGCTACGGCGCCCTGGAGGCGGCGCGGGAGGAGCCCGGCCCGGACTGAGCTTGACGTTTAACGTCGCAGGTCACCCGACCTGCTGATCTGCGGTTCTTCCCGGGACAGCGGAGGCGGCCGTTCTCCACGCTTCGAGATGTCGA
>NZ_JBIALD010000017.1:0-170241 GCF_042873115.1 Streptomyces sp. NPDC005017
GAGTTACCTCGCCGGCCTCCACCTCCGCGCCTCGATGATCTGGATCAACGACCTGCTGAAGACGACTGGTTGATCACAACATCACACAGTCCCTAGGGCGCACGGGGGTGGCGGTCCGCGCGCCCGGCCGTGTCCGGCGGGCCGGCCGGTGTGTCAGGCGGGCTGGTCGGGTGAGGTGCCCGTGATCACCGAGAAGGCGCCGCCCTGCGGGTCGGCGAGCACGGCCATGCGGCCGGCGGCCATGTCGAAGGCCGGAGCCAGGACGGTGCCGCCGGCCCGCACCACGGCCGCCTGGATGTCGTCCACGCCGTCCACGTGGAAGTACGGCTGCCAGGACGGGGGTACGCCCGGCGGAAGCTTGCTCAGGTCCATCATCCCGCCCACGGCGCGCCCGCCCACCCGGAACTCGACGTAGTCCTCGGCGCCGGGAATCTGCGAGGGGGCCGTGGTGACGGGCAGGATCGCCGAGTAGAACGCGGACGCCGCCGGGAGGTCGGGGGTGGTCAACTCGTTCCAGATCAGCGCGCCGTGCTCGTTGACGATGGCCGCGCCGTCGAAGGTGCCGGGCTGCCACAGGCCTACGACCGCTCCGGCCGGGTCGGCGATCACGGCCATCCGGCCGAGGTCCATGACGTCCACCGGGCCGATCACGACCGTGCCGCCGACGTCGGTGACGGACTTGACGGCTGCGTCGAGGGAGTCCGTGGACAGGTACGTCGTCCAGGCGGTCGGCGGCAGCGGGTCGGGCACCGTGCCGTCCGGGTTCATCGCCTTCATGATCCCGGCGACGGGCCGGCCCTTGAGGGTGCAGACGGAGTAGCCGCCCTGCTCGGCGGGGCCGATCTCGCCCTGCCAGCCGAAGAGGTCGCAGTAGAAGTCGAGTGCGGCCTGCTGGTCGGGGGTCATCAGGTCGATCCAGCACGGGGTGCCGGGCTGGTAGGGGCCGTTCATGTCGGGCACGGATGCCTCCGGGATGCCGGTCGGGCGCTCGGGCACCCGGGGAAAGGACGGGTCGTCCCCTACCCGGGCCGGACGTACGGAATCGGGCCGTACGGGTGAATCCGTGCCGTCCCCGCACTCACGGGGCCACCCGTGACGACCACTCGCACGGCCGCTGGGCATGGGCGGACTACCCCTCACGCTAGACTTGCAGAGTTATGCAATTCACTAGTTCTATGATGCGTGGGCGGGGGTTGTGCTGTGGCCGGGTTCGAGCAGGCGGCGCTGGACCGGATCCGTGTGGCGAGGGACCGTCTGGCCGCCGCGCGGGAGAACGACGACGACTTCGAGGCGGCGCAGGCCGCCGACGAGCTGGAGGACGCGCTGCGTGTGGCGCGTGACCACGGCGTCCGCGTCGACGAGGCCCAGGGCCGGTGAAGGCTCCTCCGGCTCCGGCTCCGGCTCCGACCCCGGCCGGTAGCGGGACGTCGCCGACGGCGCGCAGCACAGACCGAGCACTTCCGAATGGAGGCAGGAACCCGTGACGGACGACCACCACGCACAGGCCGCCGCGCCGGACCGGGAGCGGTCGAAGGAGAACGGGGTCGCCCTGCGCGTCTTCCTCTACGTCTTCGGCACGCACCTGATCGCCGGTTTCGTGTACCTGCTCTTCTACCTGGGCCAACACGCCCAGAAGTGACCTGGGCGCCGCGGCTGCCCGGGCCCGGCGGCGCGGCTATTCGGGCCGGGCGGCGCGCAGGTCGGCCAGGAGTTCGGCCTGCCCTTCGAGGACGCCGGAGAGGATGTGCCGGGCGACGCGCAGGAGTTCGGCGACGTCGGGACTGGTGAGCCGGTAGTACACGTTGGAGCCCTCGCGGCGGGTGACGACGAGGTTGGCCTTGCGGAGCACGGCGAGCTGCTGGGACAGGGAGGCGGCCTCGATGCCGACCTCGGGCAGCATCTCCGCGACGGCGTGCTCGCGCTCGCTGAGGAGCTCCAGGACGCGGATCCGGGCGGGGTGGCCGAGGGTTTTGAAGAACTCGGCCTTGAGCTGGTAGAGCGGGGTGCTCACCTGCGTGTTCCCGCCGCCGTCCTCGGCCGTGTCCGTCATGCGTGTGCGCGGCACCTCGTCCACCCGAACTCCTCGTGGCGACCCCGGGAAGGGGGTCCCCGCCAACATGCTGTGACCTCTACAATTGCAGATTCCTGCAACTGATGGACACCCAGGGCACCGACCGGGCCGGCGGGCCGTCGATGCGGTACGCGACGATGTGCTCGGCCAGCAGGGCGTGCTCCTCGTCGCTGTGCTCGCCGGGCAGGTCGGGACGGAAGTCGACCTGGTCCATGCGGGCCTGGGCGGCGACCGCCCGCAGGGCCAGGGCTCCGGCGACGGCGAGGCCGATGATCACCGCGTAGACGAGGTCGAGCACGAGGGTCGCCGCCGCGGTCAGCACCAGGACCACCGCGTCCGGGCGGGTCGCCCTGGCCATGGCCCGCAGGGAGCCGACCTCGACCATCCGCACCGCGGTCGCGAGCAGCACCCCGGCCAGCGCGGCCAGCGGGATCCTCTCGACCAGCGGGGCGGCGGCGTACACGATCACCGTGAGCACGGCGGCGTGGGTCAGCGCGGCGAGCCGCGACGAGGCTCCGGAGCGGACGTTGACCGCCGTACGGGCGATCGCCGCGGTCGCCGGGACACCGCCGAACAGCGGGGCCGCCAGGTTGGCGACGCCCTGGCCGAACAGCTCCTTGTCGGGGTCGTGCCGCTGCCCGACCGTCATCCCGTCCGCGACCGCCGCCGAGAGCAGCGACTCCAGGGCCGCCAGCGCCGCGACCGCCACCGCCGGAGCCAGCAGCGACCCGGCCGCGGAGACGTCGAGGAACGACAGCGACGGCGCGGGCAGCCCGGACGGCAGCTCCCCGATCGGCACCCGACATCCGCGCCGGGGCGGTGAGGTCCCCACGGGACCCGTACGGGACGCCCCGGGGTGCGGTGCCGGCCGTGCGACCGGTCCTCGCCCCGGGGCGTCCCGTGCGGGTGCCCGCCGGATCAGACGTTGCGCCGGTACTGTCCGCCGACCTCGAAGAACGCGTCGGTCACCTGCTGCAGGGAGCAGACGCGGGCGGCGTCCATGAGGACCGCGAAGACGTTGCGGCCCTCCATGGCCGCGGTCCTCAGGGCCGCCAGGGCCTCGTGCGCGGGCTCCTGGTGGGCGGACTGGTAGCCGTGCACGCGGTCCAGCTGCGACTGCTTCTCCGCCTCGGTGGCGCGGGCCAGCTCGATGGCGCCCGGCTCGGCGGTGTCGGCGCTGGGGTTGCGGAAGGTGTTGACGCCGATGAGCGGCAGGGTGCCGTCGTGCTTGCGCTGCTCGTACAGCATCGACTCGTCCTGGATGCGGCCGCGCTGGTAGCCGGTCTCCATGGCGCCGAGGACGCCGCCGCGCTCGCTGATCCGCTCGAACTCGGTGAGCACGGCCTCCTCGACCAGGTCGGTGAGCTCGTCGATGACGAACGACCCCTGGAGGGGGTTCTCGTTCATCGCCAGGCCCCACTCCCGGTTGATGATCAGCTGGATGGCGAGGGCACGCCGGACGGACTCCTCCGTCGGGGTCGTGACCGCCTCGTCGTAGGCGTTGGTGTGCAGGCTGTTGCAGTTGTCGTAGATGGCGATGAGGGCCTGGAGCGTGGTGCGGATGTCGTTGAAGTCCATCTCCTGGGCGTGCAGGGAGCGGCCCGAGGTCTGGACGTGGTACTTGAGCTTCTGGGAGCGCTCGTTGGCGCCGTACTTCTCCTTCATGGCGACGGACCAGATGCGGCGGGCGACGCGGCCGAGGACGGAGTACTCGGGGTCCATGCCGTTGGAGAAGAAGAACGACAGGTTCGGCGCGAAGTCGTCGATGTCCATGCCGCGCGCCAGGTACGCCTCGACGTAGGTGAAGCCGTTGGCGAGGGTGAAGGCGAGCTGGCTGATGGGGTTCGCGCCGGCCTCGGCGATGTGGTAGCCGGAGATGGACACCGAGTAGAAGTTGCGGACCTGGTTCTGGATGAACCACTCCTGGACGTCGGCCATCATGCGCAGCGAGAACTCGGTGGAGAACAGGCAGGTGTTCTGGCCCTGGTCCTCCTTGAGGATGTCGGCCTGCACCGTGCCGCGCACGCTGGCGAGGGCCCTGGCGCGCAGTCCGGCCGCCTCCTCCTCGGTCGGCTCGCGGCCCTCGGCGGCGCGGAAGGCGTCGATCTGCTGGTCGATGGCGGTGTTGAGGAAGAACGCCAGGATGGTCGGGGCGGGCCCGTTGATGGTCATGGAGACCGAGGTGGTCGGCGCGACCAGGTCGAAGCCGTCGAAGAGGGCCTTCATGTCGTCGAGGGTGGCGACGGAGACGCCGGAGGTGCCGACCTTGCCGTAGATGTCGGGGCGCTCGTCGGGGTCGCGCCCGTAGAGGGTGACGGAGTCGAACGCGGTGGACAGGCGGGTCGCGGGCTGGCCCTCGGACAGCAGCCGGAAGCGGCGGTTGGTGCGGAACGGGTCGCCCTCTCCGGCGAACATGCGCGCCGGGTCCTCGCCGTCCCGCTTGAACGGGAACACGCCCGCGGTGAAGGGGAAGCGGCCGGGCAGGTTCTCGCCGCGCCAGAACCGCACGAGTTCGCCGTGGTCGGCGTAGCGGGGCAGGGCGACGCGGGGGATCTTGTTGCCGGAGAGGGACTCGCGTACCAGCTTGGTGCGGATCTCCTTGTCCCGGACCTTCACGACGAGTTCGTCCTGGGCGTACGCCTCGACGACGGCGGGCCAGCCCTCGATCTGCTCGGTGACCTCGGGCGGCAGGGCCCGGCGGGCGCCGTCGAGCAGGGACTGCACGCCACTGTCGTCGGAGCCGGCCTCGACGAGTTCGTCGCGGACGGCGGCGAGGCGCTGGACGCGGCGGGCGGCCTCGGCGAGCACGAGGGTCTCGGAGTGGTACCTGCGGACGGTCTCGGTGATCTCCGCGAGGTAGCGGACCCGGTCGGAGGGCACGACCTGGCGGATGCCGGAGGAGTGCCGGACGTCGACCGCGGGCAGGGTGCCCTCGGACAGCGGCAGGCCCTTCTCGCCGAGCAGGGACCTGAGGTGCTGGTAGAGCGCGGTGACGCCGTCGTCGTTGAAGGTGGCCGCCGAGGTGCCGTAGACCGGCATCTGCTCGGGGCGCATGCCGAACGCCTCGCGGTTGCGGATGAGCTGGCGGGCGACGTCGCGCATGGCGTCGAGGGCGCCGCGGCGCTCGAACTTGTTGATCGCCACCACGTCGGCGAAGTCGAGCATGTCGATCTTCTCGAGCTGGGAGGCGGCGCCGAACTCGGGCGTCATCACGTACAGGCTGGTGTCGACGAAGGGCACGATGGCCGCGTCGCCCTGGCCGATGCCGGGGGTCTCGACGACGACCAGGTCGAAGCCGGCGGCCTTCACGACGTCGATCACGTCGGTCAGGTGCTCGGGCACCTCGCGGCTGCCGCGGGTGGCGAGGCTGCGGAAGAACACCTGGCCGCCGTCGAGGGAGTTCATGCGGATGCGGTCGCCGAGCAGCGCGCCGCCGCCCCGGCGGCGGGTGGGGTCGACCGCGATCACGGCGACGCGCAGCTTGTCCTGCTGGTCGACGCGGAGCCGGCGGACGAGCTCGTCGGTGAGCGAGGACTTGCCGGAGCCGCCGGTGCCCGTGATGCCGAGGACGGGGACCTGCCGCGCGGCGGTGGCGGCGCGCAGCTCGTCGAGGAAGGAGGCGGGCAGCTTGCCCAGCTCGGCGCCGGTGACGGCGCGGGCGACGGCGAACCGGTCGCCGGCGAGTACGGCGGCCGCGTCGGCGGGCTTGGTGTCCCAGAGGTCGAAGTCGCAGTCGGCAACCACGGAGTTGACCATGCCGGCGAGGCCCATGCGCTGGCCGTCCTCGGGCGAGAAGATCGTCACTCCGCTCGCGCGCAGCCGGGAGATCTCCTCGGGCACGATGACGCCTCCGCCACCGCCCACGACCCGCACGTGGTCCGCGCCCTGGGCGCGCAGCGACTCCACCAGGTACTCGAAGTACTCCACGTGCCCGCCCTGGTAGGACGAGACCGCGACGCCGTGCGCGTCCTCCTCGAGCGCCGCGTCGACGACCTCCTTCACCGACCGGTTGTGTCCGAGGTGGATCACCTCGACGCCCTGGGACTGGAAGATCCGCCGCATGATGTTGATCGACGCGTCATGGCCGTCGAACAGGGCTGACGCGGTGACCAGGCGAACGGGATGCACGGGGCGGTGCAGATCACTCATGAGGCCCTCCGGACCGGACACGGGAACGTGACTCGCAGAGATACTAGGACGTCCTACTAAATCACAGGCAGGCCTGCCTGTGTGACCAGGCGCACAGCCACCGGCCCCCGAACCGCGGCCCGGGCCCGGCCGTCGGTCAGGGGGACCCGGCGGGTCCGGAGGGCCCGTCGTACGGGCCCGGACGGGCCGCGGGCGCGTCGTACGCGCCGATCAGGCGGAGCTGGAGCATCGCGGCGAACCGGGCGGACGGGTCCTGGAGGTCGATGCCGCCGACCTCCGTCACCCTGCGCAGGCGGTAACGGAAGGTGTTCGGGTGGACGAAGAGGCGGGACGACGCCGTCACCACGTCCCCGAAGGCGTCCAGCCAGGCCCGTAGCGTCTCGACGAGGTGCGCGTCGTGCCGGGCGTCGTACGCCGCGAGCCGCGCCAGCGGGCCGGAGGGCTCGTCGCGGCGGGCGGCGGCCAGGTCCCGCATCTCCAGCAGTACGGCGTCGGCGTACACGTCGGCGATGGCCGCGACCCGCCGGGACACGTGACCGCCGAGCAGCACGCGCAGCGCACGGTCGGCGTCCTCGCGCGAGCGGGCTAGGGCGGCCGGTTCGGCGGCGACCGAGCCGATGCCGACGACGGCGCCCGCGCGGTCGCCGGTGCGGTGCAGGAAGTCCGAGGCGACCTGGACGGCCCGCTCCCGGGCGTGGTCGGCGTCCGGGGCGGCGGGTGTCACGGCATACGCGACGTCGCCGAGCAGCGCCACGGCCGCGCGGGGCTGCACGGCGGACAGATGCACCGCGAGCGCGCCCGTCAGCCGCTGGCGTTCGACCGCGTTGCGGGCGTGGTCGCCGCCCTGGGCCGGTTCGACGCCCATCGCCATCACGAGCAGGGGCTCCCCGGCCAGCCCGAGCCGGCCGAGCGCGGCGACGGCGCCCGTGCCGCCCTCCAGGGCCGTCGCGACCAGGTCGGCGCGCAGCCGGTGCTCGGCGTCCGCGCCCGCCCGGAAGCGCAGCATGTGCAGGGCCGCCAGTTTGGCCACCTCGCGGAAGGCCCGCTCCCGTTCCGGGGTCAACGGGTCGCGCACCGCCGCCCACACCGACCCCAGCACCTCGTCCCCGGCCCGTACGCCGATCGCCACGCGCGGCAGCGTCACCTCGTCACCCAGGTCGGGCGCGGGGATGTGGACGACGCGGTCGCTGAAGTACAGCTCCCGGAAGACGCCGTGCTCCTCCTGGATGCGCAGATACCGCTCGGGCACCCGACGGGCGAGGATGCTCGCGACCCGCGCCGGGTCCGCCTCGTCCTGCCGCCCGGAGAACGCCAGGATGCGGCTGTCGCGGTCCTCGATGGTGACCGGCGCGTCGAGCAGCGTGGCGATGGCGTTGGCGAGGGCGAACAGGTCGCCGGACGGCAGTCCGCCGAGCGTCTGGCCGCCCGGCTCGCCGACGTCCCCCTCGGCCAGCAGCGTGCGGAGCATCGCCGCCAGCTGTGCCCAGGACGCTCCGGGCGTCAGCGCGAGCAGCGCCACGCCGGTCTCGGCCACCACCGCCTCCAGCGCGCCCAGGTCCTCGACTGGGCCGCGCACGACCAGCGCCGCGGCGCCCCGCAGGGCCGGAAGCCGCAGCAGGTCGGCGATCCGCCGCTCCCCCGTCACGCCCACGCCGAGCACGACGGCGTGCTCGGGGTACAGCTGCTCGTCGTACGGATCGTGGATGCCGACGCCGCCGATCGCGGTGGCCTCGCCGGGGTCGCCGTGGACCAGTTCCAGCAGGGTGGGGCCCAGATCCCCGAGCACACGGCTCAGGCTCCGGGCGGACGGCGTCGACATGGGCCCGATCATCTCCGCAGGCTAGGCGCCCTGTGCGAGGCATGCGTTCGTCGGTGGGTACGAGATTACGTCCCGCGGTTGGTCGTGGCGTACGAAGTCTCCGGGGGCGGGTTCCGGGGGCGTCCGTCGGCCGATACGCCCCCTCGACGGCGGGAGGGCGTGCTGACGGGCTCAGGGCGCATCCGTCGGCCGACGGCGAGAGGGCGCGGGCACGCGGGCGGCGGCCGTCGGCCGGTACGCACCCCCTCCACGGCGGGAGGGCGTGCCGACGGGCTCAGGGCGCATCCGTCGGCCGACGGCGAGAGGGCGCGGACACGCGGGCGGCGGCCGGTACGCACCCTTCGAACGGGAGGGCGGGGAGGGCGCGGGCAGGCGCGTTCGTCGCCGCCGACGAACCCGGCCGCGCGGCTTCGGCGCACGGCACCAACCCCTCGCCCTCCGGCCTTCCTAACGTGGCAGCCATCCCACCCAGGAGGACCACCCGTGCAACCACACGCACCCTCGCCCGTGCCCCGGGGCGACGGCCCGCGGCTCGACGCGATGCTCGCCGACCTCGAAGAACTGGTCACCTGCGAGTCCTACTCCGCCGACCACGCGGCCCTGGCCCGCAGCGCCCGGGTCGTCGCCGACCAGGCCGGCAGGCTGCTCGGCGGCGCCCGCCCGCAGATCCTCGACGTCGAGGGCGTCACCCACCTCCGGTGGACCTTCGGCACGCCCCGCGTCCTGCTCCTCGGCCACCACGACACGGTCTGGCCGACCGGTTCGCTGGCCTCCCACCCCTGGTCGGTGGAGGACGGCGTCGCCCGCGGACCCGGCGTCTTCGACATGAAGGCCGGTCTGGTCCAGATGTTCCACGCGCTGGCGGCCCTGCCCTCCATCGACGGCGTCTGCGTCCTCGTCACCGGCGACGAGGAGGTCGGCTCCCCCACCTCCCGCGCCCTCGTCGAGGACCTCGCCCGCCGCTGCGCGGCCACCCTGGTGCTGGAACCCTCGGCGCCGGGCGGGGCGCTGAAGACCGGCCGCAAGGGGGTGTCGATCTACGACATCACCGTGCACGGCCGGGCCGCCCACTCCGGCCTGGAACCCGAGAACGGCGTCAACGCCGCCGTCGAGCTGGCCCATCAGATCCTCGCCCTCGACCCGCTCGCCGCGTCCGTCGTGGCGGACACCGGCCCGGGGACGACCATCACGCCCACCGTGGCGTCGGCGGGCACCACCACCAACACCGTCCCCGCGCTCGCCCGTGTGAACCTGGACGTCCGCGTGCCCACGGCGGCGGCGCAGGACGAGGTGGACCGCCGGCTGCGCGCGCTGGCGCCCCGGGTCCCGGGCACGCGCCTGCGGATCGACGGCGGCCCGAACCGGCCGCCCCTCGACCCCGACGCCTCCGACGCGCTGTTCACGCTGGCCGTGCGCACGGCTGCCGAACTGGGCCTCGGCCCGCTGCGCGGCGCGGCCGTCGGCGGAGCCTCGGACGGCAACTTCACCGCCGGAGCCGGCTGCCCCACCCTGGACGGACTCGGCGCCGTAGGCGACGGGGCGCACGCCGACCACGAACACGTCCTCGTGGCCGCCCTGCCCGACCGCGCCCGGCTGCTCACCGGGCTGGTGGAGGCGCTGCGTTGAACACGCCCGACATCCGCACGCTGCACCGTGTCGAGGACCTCGAAGCCGTCGCCCGCCTCTACGCGGGCATCTGGGGCACCGACCCCGCCTGCCCGCCCGTCTCCCCCGAGATCATGCGCGCCCTCTCCCACGCGGGCAACTACGTCGCCGGTGCCTACGAGGACGGCCGGCTCGTCGGTGCCTCGGTCGGCTTCTTCGGCACCCCCGTGGGCACCACGCTGCACTCCCACATCACAGGCACCCTGGCGGGCCGCGGCGTCGGCCTGGCGCTCAAACTGCACCAGCGGCAATGGGCGCTGGCGCGCGGCCTGACCCGGATCACCTGGACCTACGACCCCCTCATCCGCCGCAACGCCCACTTCAACCTGACCAAGTTGGGCGCCCGGCCCGAGGAGTACCTCACCGACTTCTACGGAGCCATGGACGACGCCGTCAACGGCGGTGACCCGTCCGACCGTGTCCTCGCCGCCTGGGATCTCACCGCCCCCGTACCAGTCGCGGCCCCGGGCCCCGCGCGGACCGGGGCCGACACGGTCCCGGCCGGTGCCGAGCACGGTCTCCTCGACCGGGCCGGCCTGCCCGTCGCCACACACACCGGCGCCTCGACCGTCCTGATCGACCTGCCCGAGGACATCGAGCGGCTGCGCCGCACCGACCCGTCGGCCGCGCGCGCCTGGCGTCTCGCGCTGCGCGACGTCCTGGGCGGCCTCCTCGCGGAGGGCGCCCGCGTCACCGCCTTCCACGCCCGACGGCGGTACGTCGTCGAGCGCCCTCCGACCACGCCGTACCGACCCGTTCAGGAGCCCACCTCATGAAGCCGAAGATCACCGGTGTCGAGCTGCGCCGTATCGCCATGCCGCTCGTCGCCCCGTTCCGCACCTCCTTCGGCGTGGAGACGCGCCGGGACGTCCTGCTGGTCCGTGTGGTCACCACGGAGGGCGAGGGCTGGGCGGAGTGCGCGGCGATGTCGGAACCCCGGTACTGCGCCGAGTACGTCGACGGCGCCCAGGACGTGATGCGGCGCTTCCTCGTCCCCGCCCTGCCGAAGGACGGGGTGGACGCCGTCGGGGTCGGCCGTGCGCTGGAGCCCTTCACCGGCCACCACATGGCGAAGGCGGCCCTGGAGACGGCGGTGCTCGACGCCCAGCTCCGTGCCTCGGGCGAGTCGTTCGGCGGCTACCTCGGCGCGGCGCGCGACCGGGTCCCCTGCGGCGTGTCGGTCGGCATCATGGACTCGGTGCCCCAGCTCCTCGACGCCGTGGAACGGTACGTCGCCGAGGGCTATGTGCGCATCAAGCTGAAGATCGAGCCCGGCTGGGACGTGGAACCGGTGGGCGCGGTCCGTGAGCGGTTCGGCGACGACCTGCTGCTCCAGGTCGACGCCAACGCCGCGTACACGCTGGTGGACGCTCAGCACCTGGCCCGTCTCGACGCGTTCGGCCTGCTGCTGATCGAACAGCCCCTGGCCAACGACGACATGGTGCAGCACGCGCGGCTGGCGAAGCTGCTGCGGACCCCGGTCTGCCTGGACGAGTCCATCGAGTCCGCCGCGCACGCCGCCGCGGCGCTCTCCCTCGGCGCCTGCTCGGTCATCAACGTCAAGCCGGCCCGCGTGGGCGGCTATCTGGAGGCGCGCCGCATCCACGACCTGGCCCGCGCCCACGGTGTCCCGGTCTGGTGCGGCGGCATGCTGGAGACCGGCATCGGCCGTGCCGCGAACCTGGCCCTCGCGGCCCTGCCCGGGTTCACGCTGCCCGGCGACACCTCCGGCTCCCACCGGTACTTCGCGACCGACGTCACGGAGCCGTTCGTGCTGGCCGACGGCCATCTGGAGGTCCCCACCGGCCCGGGACTCGGCGTCGAGCCGCTGCCGGACGTCCTGGACGAGGTGACCACGTCCCGCGAGTGGCTGGCGCTGTAACGACGAACGCCGGGCACGGGCGCCCGGTCGCCCGTGCCCGACCCGAGCCGTCAGAACCGGCCGGCGTACGGTTCGTCGTTCGGCTCGGACGCGGTGGCCGAGGTGACGGTGCGGTAGGCGGCCCGGGCGTGGGCGAGGCGGGCCAGGGCCGTGCCGACGAGGGTGGCGGTGAGCAGGCAGGCGAGCCAGAAGGTGTCGCGGTGCCCGATCCAGCTGAGAGTGCCCGCGGGCGGGATCGCGAAGCCGTTGAGGAGCAGCCAGCACAGCACGGCCGTTCCCGGGGCCGCGGTGAAGCTGGCGCAGAAGCCGAGCACGGCGGCGAGCAGGGACAGCGCGGCCAGGGCGAGCGCGGGACGGTCCGGGCCCACGGTGGTGTTGAGCAGGGCGACCAGGACCAGTGCGCCGCCGAAGGCCGTCGCCCACACCAGCGGCGTGGCCACGGGCCGGGGAACGGGGCGGGCCCCGGTACTGAGGGACACCCACTCGATCATGTTCACGCTTCCTTCCGGTCCTGCGCGGCGCCGACGGCAGGTTCCGCCTGCTGCCGCGTGCGGACCCTGGAGGACGGATTGTCCCACCGTGCTTCCGCCCGGGCCGCGTGGGCCGGTTGCGGTGCTGGGTAGGGTGACACACCTGCGGCCTCCGAAGAACGGTCGGATCGAGACAGTCGGAGGGAGGCGGCCCGTCACAACGGCCCGTTCACAGCGGCCTGTTCGGCCAGTCGAGCAGCCGGGCTCCGAGCACCGCGGTCTGCAAGATGCAGCGGTGCGCCGCGTCGGTGGGGTCACTGCCCGTCAGCGAATGGACGCGCTCCAGCCGGTACGTCAGGGCGCGCACGCTGAGCGACGGCCTCCGGGCCGCCGCCGCGGCCACACAGCCGCTGTCGAAGTACGCGCTGAGCGTGTCCAGCAGCGGCCGCGCACCGCCCCGTGCCCCCTCCAGCGGCGCTGGTGTGTGGTGCACCAGGTCCACCGGCGCCTGCCGGTCCCGGGCCAGAACGGGGAAGACCAGCAGATCGCAGGCGCGCAGCAAGAGGTCGTCGAGGCCCATGCGCGGGGCGACCTCCAGGGCGTCGAGGGCCTCCTCGTGGCTGTGTCCGATGCCGACGGTGCCGGTGCGGGGGCGGCCGATGGCGACCTGGCCGACGCCGGTGGCCGTGTGGACGAGCCTGGCGAAGTGCGTGAGCACGTCGGGCACGCGCTCCGCATGCCGGACCGTGACGCCTGGGCGCGGAACTTCGCGGTGGACCGGCGCCGACGCCGATCTTGACGTCTCCGGCCCGCATCGGGTCGGATGCGCTGTCGGGCCCGGGACGGGAACGGCACCACCCCAGAGGAGCAGACGCGTGTTCATAGCGGCCGAGAACGCCTTCGACCCCGCCGAGATCCTGAGCCTCTACGGCTCGGTCGGCTGGGAGGGCTACACCGGCGACATCGACAGCCTGTGCCGCGGCCTGGCGAACTCCCACCTGGTCATCACGGCACGGGACGATTCAGGCACCCTGCTCGGCCTCGCCCGGACCCTCTCCGACGACGAGCACATCTGCTACGTACAGGACGTCGTGGTCGACCCCGCGTATCACCGGCAGGGCGTCGGCCGGGCGCTGCTCGAGCACCTCGCACGGCGTTACGCGCACTGCCGCGCCTTCCTGCTGTCCACCGACGACGCGTCGACGCCGGAGGGCGTGCGCAACCACGCGTTCTACCGGAGCCTCGGTTTCCTCTCCTACGAGGAGAGGGGACTGACGGGCTTCGCACTCCCGCGGAACCGCCCGGACCCGGATGAGACCGCGCCATGACCGCCCGGGACACACCGAGGCCCGCCGCCTCACGGCGACGGGCCTCAGAAAGTGGGCGGGCCTGCGTCAGCCGCGCACGATGTTCTCGGCCTGGGGGCCCTTCTGGCCCTGGGTCACGTCGAACGTGACCGGCTCGCCCTCGACCAGCTCGCGGTAGCCGTTGCCGCTGATGTTGGAGTAGTGGGCGAAGACGTCCGGGCCGCCGCCGTCCTGGGCGATGAACCCGAAGCCCTTTTCGGCGTTGAACCACTTCACGGTGCCGCTGGCCATGCTGTTTGTCCTTCGATATCGCCGAGAGGTCCCGGCTGGTCTGTGGGCAGGGCCATCCGTCGCCGGAAGGCCCCGGCGTCCGTTCTACCCTGTCGACGCCCAGTTATCCGACTCATTTTCATACGGGCCGCGAAACGCCACGAAGTCGGGGTCGGAGTTGCTCCCCCGGATGCACTCGAATGGGTGCACTTCCCCGCCAAGAGGCCCGGGTGAGACGGTGGTTGTTCAGCCTCCGGAGGCGGCCGGACGGGTGTGGGCGGCCTGGAGGAGCCTGGCCGCGCCGCGGACCGCCGCGGTGTGCGGGGCGGGCACGACACGCAGGGACGCGGGCAGCCGGGCGCCGGGCTGTCCGGTGACGTCGGGGCGCAGGGCGCCGCCACCGGCCAGGAGGACGCCGCGGTCCAGGGCCTCGGCGGTGAGCCCGGAGCGGTCCTGGCCGAGCCGGGCGATCCAGGCGCGGGTACCGGCGCTGCCCATGTCCAGTGCGATGCCGCAGCCCTCCCGGCACAGCGGCCAGGGCCGGTGCGGGGAGGGCACGGCGTACGAGGGGCGGGCGTCGGTCATGGCACGGCCTCCCCGACCTGCTGGCAGGCGGCGCAGCGGCGGATCTGCGGCACGATCATCAGCCGTTCCCGGTCGATGGGGTCCCGGCACACGCGGCAGCTGCCGTAGGAGCCGTCGTCCATCCGCCGGAGCGCCGCCTCGACGTCGGTGAGGACCATACGGGCGGAGGCGGCGAGCTTGACGCGGACCTCCGTCCGCGCGGCGGTCCGCCGGGCCGGCCCGTCCTCGGCGCGCGAGCCGACGGGCGCGGCGAACCGGCGCAACTGCTCCTGGCGGAACAGCAGCTGCTCGTGCAGGTTCTCGCGCAGTGCGGCAAGATCCTCGGCCGACAGGTGCGGTGTGCCCTCGCCGGCGGTCTGCTGGTTCACCCTGTCTCCCCTCCTCGTGGCTGCGCGCGGGATCGGTGCGGACGGCGGTCAGGCGGAGAGGCGCCGGCAGGCGACGCAGTGGCGGGTGTAGGGGAGGATCTCCAGCCGTTCCGCGGGGACGGGCTTGGCGCAGCCCGCGCAGGTGCCGTACGTACCGTCCTCGACACGGGCGAGGGCCCCCTCGATCTCCTTCAGCACGCTCAGCGTCGCGGCCTTCTGCTCGGACAGCAGGTGCCCGTCGACGCCGGGCCCGGTCTCGAGCAGGGCCTGCAGCTGCGCCAGCCGGGAGGCGCGGGCGTGTTCCAGGCGCTGACGCGCCTCGTGCAGGTGGAGGTCGGCCGGGGTGGCGGGGAGCGACATGGTTCTGTCCTTTCTCGGCGGTCCGCCCGCGCGCCGCCGTGAGGCGGGTGCGCGGGGTGCGGCATGCGGGAGAAGGGCGGCCCGGTGGCGCGTCCGGGCCGCCCGTCGGAGGGGTGGTGTCTTCCACCCTGGCCGGACCGGGGACGGATGCCTATCGGACGTGGGCCCCATTTGTGCCGGGGCGGGGGCCCCATACGCCGCTGCCGCGGGTGGCGGTGCCGGCCCGGGCGCCGGGGGCATGGGCAGCGTTGCCCCGGCGAAATGGGGTCCGGGCCCCATCGACGCGAAGAGGCGGGCCGGGAGAGCCTGGCGCAGGCTCTCGCGCGCGACCGGCACCGCGGATGCGGATACGGACCGCGCGATGACCGACAGTGGAGTGGGATTGACGCAGTGAGGGAAGAGGGAGGCGCGAGCCGGTGTCGTTGTTCTGGCGGATCTTCGCCCTGAACGCCGTGGTGCTGGGCACGGCCACCGCGCTGCTGCTGTGGGCGCCGGTGACCGTGTCGGTGCCGGTGGTGCTCACAGAGGCGGTGATCCTGGTCGGCGGCCTGGTGGTCATGCTGTTCGCCAACGGCGCGCTGCTGCGGCTCGGGCTGGCCCCGCTGGACCGGCTGACGAAGCTGATGGCCACCGTCGACCTGCTGCGTCCGGGCCAGCGCCTGCCCGCCCAGGGCGGCGGCGAGGTCGCCGACGTCATCCGTACGTTCAACGCGATGCTGGAGCGCCTCGAGCAGGAGCGGGTCGCCAGCAGCGCCCGGGTGCTGCTGGCCCAGGAGGGCGAACGCCGCCGTATCGCGCAGGAACTGCACGACGAGGTCGGCCAGAGCATGACCGCGATCCTGCTGGGGCTGAAGCGGGCTTCGGACAGGGCGCCCGAGCCGTTGTCGAAGGAGCTCCAGGAGATCCAGGAGATCACCCGGGACAGCCTGGACGAGGTGCGCCGCCTGGTGCGCCGGCTGCGGCCCGGGGTGCTGGACGACCTCGGGCTGGTCAGCGCCCTGACCTCGCTCACCGAGGACTTCGCCACGTATACGGGGCTGCGGGTCGGCCGCCGCTTCGACGCCGAGCTGCCCGCCCTGGATCCGGAGACGGAGCTGGTCCTCTACCGCGTCGCCCAGGAGTCGTTGACCAACGCCGCCCGCCACGCGGAGGCCGAACGGGTCACCGTGGCCCTGCGGTGCGCCCGTGACACAGTGGTGCTGACCGTCACCGACGACGGGCACGGCATCACCACGCCGCGTGAAGGCGCCGGAATCCGGGGCATGCGCGAGCGGGCCCTGTTCATCGGCGGCAGCCTGGAGGTCGCCCCGGCGCCCCGCGCGGGCGCGGCCACCGGGACGACCGCCACCGGCACCGGCACCCAGGTCACGCTCACCGCGCCCGTATCCCGAAAGCAGCTCTGACGACATGCCCGACACCATCCCGAACCCCGGCACGGACACGCGGACGATCCGGATCCTGCTCGCCGACGACCACGCACTCGTCCGCCGCGGTGTGCGGCTCATCCTCGACCAGGAGCCGGACCTCGAGGTGGTCGCCGAGGCCGGGGACGGCGCCGAGGCCGTCGAACTGGCCCGCACCCACGACCTGGACCTGGCCGTGCTCGACATCGCCATGCCCCGGCTGACCGGTCTCCAGGCCGCCCGGGAACTGGCCGCCCTCAAGCCGGGCCTGAGGGTCCTGATGCTCACCATGCACGACAACGAGCAGTACTTCTTCCAGGCCCTCAAGGCCGGGGCCAGCGGCTATGTGCTGAAGTCGGTCGCCGACCAGGATCTCGTCGCCGCGTGCCGGGCCGCGATGCGCGACGAGCCCTTCCTGTACCCCGGCGCGGTCACCGCGCTGATCCGCAACTACCTCGACCGCGTCCGCCACGGCGAGGAGACCCCGGACCAGGTCCTCACCCCGCGCGAGGAGGAGGTCCTCAAGCTGGTCGCCGAGGGCCACTCCTCCAAGGAGATCGCCGATCTGCTGTTCATCAGCGTCAAGACCGTCCAGCGGCACCGCGCCAACCTGCTGCACAAGCTGGGGCTGCGCGACCGGCTCGAACTCACCCGCTACGCCATCCGCGCCGGGCTGATCGAGCCCTGACCGCCGGGCGTCACCGAGGAACGTCCGCGCCGCAGCGCGCACCACGAAGTGCACACACCACAGGGGAGGAGGGACGGCACATGCACTGCCCGGCTCGCCCCGGCCCCCGCCGCGCTCGAAGCGTCGTCCTCGCGCTGCTCGCGACCCTCCTGCTGGTGCTGTCGCCGACCGGCACCGACTCGACGGCCTCCGCCCCGAAGGCCACCGCAGCCGCATCCACCACCTCAGCCGCGTCAGAAACCCCGGTCTCCCCCGCCGTCGCAGCCCACCCGGACACGGCCGACGCGCAGGCGGCCACCGGTTCGGCGCACCCCGACGCCGACCGCTACGACAAGCCCCGCGCCGACGACGAATCCGCCACCGCCCGCACCGTCCCCGCAGCCGCCGTACGCGACCTGCGCGGCGACCACCCGGCCCCCCGCGACCAGCTCACCGCCTGCTCGCGAACCGGATTCGTCCCGCTGCCCCGGTCACTCTCGCGCGAGGCGGGCACCGGACCTGTCCACCCCTGCGAGCCCCGGCGGAGCCCCGACCGCGGGCGAGCGCCCCCCGCGGCCTCCGGCATCTGACACCACCTTCCTCTCCCCTCATCACGCCCGCCGCACCGCCCTCGTGGCCGCGGCGCGCCCGCCGGAGGCTTCTCTTGACCCGCTCCCACCGCCTGAGGGCCGTGCTGGCCCTCGCCGCGATCGCCGTATCGCTGTTCATCACGTTCACCGTGCCGGTCCGTCTCGGCCTCGACCTGCGCGGTGGCACCCAGATCGTGCTCCAGACCCGCCCCACCGCCACCACCGACTCCGGCCGTGAGGCCACCGACCGCGCGCTGGAGGTCCTGCGCGGCCGGATCGACGCGCTCGGTGTCGCCGAACCCACCCTCGTCCGCTCCGGCGACCACCGGATCATCGTCGAACTGCCGGGCGTGCAGGACCCGGAGCGGGCCGCCGACGTCCTCGGACGCACCGCGCAGCTGTCCTTCCACCCGGTCCTGGGCACCGCCGGTGACGACACCACGCGACCGCTGCCGAAGCGGCCCCGCGAGGCGGTGCTGCCGGACGAGTCCGGCGCCCGGCTGCGACTCGGGGCGGCGGCCCTGACCGGCGAGCACGTCGAGAGGGCGGCCGCCCGGTTCGACCAGCAGACCGGCGCCGGCTGGCATGTCACGGTCGACTTCAAGGGCGCCGGCGGCGACGGCTGGGCCCGGCTCACGGGCGAGGCCGCCTGCAACCCGCCCGGCGATCCGGCCCGCCGTGTCGCCATCGTCCTCGACGGGAAGGTCATCTCCTCCCCGCAGGTCGACCCCGCCGTCGCCTGCGAGACCGGCATCCGCGACGGCGCCACCCAGATCACCGGTTCCTTCGACTCCGACGAGGCCCGCGAGCTGGCCCTGCTCATCAACGGCGGCGCGCTGCCCGTGCCCGTCGAGACCGTCGAGCAGCGCACCGTCGGCCCGACCCTGGGCGCGCAGGCCATCAGCGCCAGCGCCTGGGCGGCGGCCATCGGCACCGCGGTCACCGCGCTGTTCGTCATCGTCGTCTACCGGCTGATGGGCTTCCTCGCCGCGATCGCCCTGGTCTGCTACGGCCTCGTCTCCTACGCCGCGCTGGCCGCGCTCGGCGCCACGCTGAGCCTGCCGGGTCTGGCCGGTTTCGTCCTGGCGATCGGCATGGCCGTCGACGCCAATGTGCTGGTCTTCGAGCGGGCACGCGAGGAGTACGCCGCCCGCCGGGCACCCAGCACCCGTTCGGCGCTCGCGGCCGGGTTCCGCAACGCCCTGAGCGCGATCGCCGACTCCAACATCACCACGCTGATCGCCGCCGCCCTGCTGTTCTTCCTGGCCTCCGGTCCCGTGCGCGGCTTCGGCGTCACGCTCGGCATCGGAGTGCTCGCCTCGATGTTCAGCGCGCTGGTGATCAGCCGTGTGCTCGCCGAGTACGCGGCGAGCCGTCCCTGGCTGCGCCGCCGTCCCGGCCTCACGGGGATCGCGACCACGGGTGCGCTCCGCGAACGGCTCACGCGCCGCGACCCGCGACTGATGCGGCACCCGCGCCGCTGGCTGGCCACGGCCGCCGTCGTGCTCGTCCTCGCCGGTTCGGGTGTCGCGGTGCGCGGCATCGAGCTCGGCGTGGAGTTCACCGGGGGCCGTCTCATCGAGTACGCCACCGCCGTCCCCGTCGACCCCGACCGGGCGCGCGACGCGCTCGCCGAGGCGGGGCACCCGCGGGCCGTCGTCCAGTCCTCCGGCGACACGGGGCTGACCGTGCGCACCGAGTCGCTGACCCGAGCGGAGGAGGCCGAGGTCACCGACGCCGTACGCGGCCTCGGCGAGCGGGCCGACAAGGTCCGCGACGAACTGATCGGCCCCAGTCTCGGCGCGGAGCTGCGCCGGGGCGCGCTCATCGCCCTGGCCACCGCGCTCGGGGCCCAGCTCCTCTACCTCGCGGCGCGCTTCCGCTGGGTGTTCGGCACGGCAGCGGTCGCGGCCCTGGCCCACGACGTGGTCATCCTGGTCGGTGTCTTCGCCTGGCTCGGCAAGCCCGTCGACGGTGTCTTCCTCGCGTCGCTGCTCACCGTCATCGGCTACTCGGTCAACGACTCCGTCGTCCTCTTCGACCGTATCCGGGAACTGGCCCGGCGCACTCCTCGGGCACCGCTGCCCGGCGTCGCGAACCAGGCGATCCTGCAGACCCTGCCCCGCACCGTGAACACCGGCATGGGCGCCGTGTTCATCCTCACCGCCCTGGCCGTACTCGGCGGCTCCTCGCTCACCGACTTCGCCCTGGCCCTGCTCGTCGGCGTGGTCGTCGGCACGTACTCCTCCGTCCTGACGGCCACACCCGTCGCCCTCGAGCTCCACCGCCTGAAGCCGGCACCAATGCCCGCGCCACGGCCCCGCACCCGCGGCGCGACGGACGGTGTCCGCCCCACCGGCGAGGCGGGGTGAGACCGGCCCGGCGGCGGCCGTAAGCCGCTCAGGACGACGTCCGCGGCGGGCTGGTGCGCAGGCCGAGCTGCCCGTGCACGATCGCCTGCGACAGCGTCCGGGCCCTCATGCCGGGTGTCACGGCAGGTGAGGGCCCGACAGGAGTAGCCACGGCAGTACCGCGGCCGGGATCAGCAGGGCGGCGAACCACGCGTCGCGGTGCGCGGACCGGGTCGAGGCGAACACGGCGGCCGCGAGGCCGGCGGCCAGGGCCGCGTAGCCGGCGTACCAGCCGCGCTCGATGACGTCGCGGCCCCAGAGGCTGATGCCGGCCCGGTCCAGGCTCTCGCCCAGCGCGTCACCGCTCGCCGGCTCTCCCCAGCCGGCGGTGACGAAGCCGCACTGGGCGACGGCCAGGGCGCCGACGGCGACCAGCAGGGGCGTGGGGACGCGGTCGCCGTGCCCGCGCAGGGCCGTCCAGGCCAGGTAGCCGCCGACGGCCGCCAGCGCCGGGGCGAGGGAGAGGAGATAGGCGGCCGTGTACAGCCGGCCGAAGGCGGTGTCGCCTTCCGACGGCCGCGCCGACGACGTCGCCCCCAGCAGCGGTGCGCCGTCCATCCAGCGCCACAGCGCGGGTGCCACCACGACCAGGACCAGCACGAAGAGCGCCACGCCCGAGCACACCAGCCACCGGCGGGCCCTGGGACCGAACCGTTCAGGATCCCAGTCCAGGGCGGTCGAACGCATGCGCACACCTTAGCGACGCCCGCCATGTGCGACACAACCCTCCCGGGGCTCCGAGGGCGGCTGTCCTGCGGCTTCCGGATCACCTCATCCGTACGCGGCCGATCCACGGAAGTCCATCAGAGACACACAGCCACGAGTCACCGGAACCAGGAGGCGGGATGGGCACGCAGGGTTCGTCGGAGGGTGAGTCCGTATGGGACTACCCGCGCCCTCCGGCGGTGGAGCCGGACCGGCGTCCGGTGCGCGTGGAGTGCGGCGGACACGTCATCGCGGAGACCACGCACGCGCTCCGCGTCCTGGAAACCAGCCATCCCCCGGTGTTCTACCTTCCGCCGGAGGACGTCCGGTTCGAGTTTCTCCGCGTCGCGGACGGCGGCAGCTGGTGCGAATGGAAGGGCGAGGCCCGCTTCTGGGACCTCGCGGTCGGCGGGGAACTTCGCGGACGCGCCGCGTGGAGCTACCCCCGTCCCGCCGAGCCGTACGGCGTGCTGAAGGGACACCTCGCCTTCTACGCGGGCCGGGTCGACCGCTGCACCGTGGCCGGTGAGACGGTCACCCCGCAGGAGGGCGACTTCTACGGCGGCTGGATCACCCATGAGATACGAGGACCGTTCAAGGGCGCGCCGGGCACCCTCGGCTGGTAGCGGAGGCGCGGCGATGTCACCTTCCACGGCACCACGGCCGGTCCGCCCCGGGTTCCACGGCGTCGCGTGACAGCGGGAGCCCCACTCACCCCTCAGTACGGCGCCGCACGGGGCCGCACGATCGCGAAGGTCTCGTATGACTGCTCCGCACTGGCTCTTCGGCGACCAGTTGGGCCCTCACTTCCTGACCCCCGGTCCCGACGGCCCCGGCAGCGACGCGCCGGTCCTCATGATCGAGGCCCGCTCGGTGTTCCGCCGCCGCAGATTCCACCGGGCGAAGGCCCACCTCGTCCTTTCGGCCATGCGGCACCGCGCCGCGGAACTCGGCGACCGGGTCCGCCTCGTCCGCGCGGACACCTACCGGGAAGGGCTGCGCGAAGCGGTCGGCGACGCCCCGCTGACCGTGCACCACCCGACCTCGTACGCGGCCCTTCGGCTGGTGCGGTCGCTGGAGAACGTCACGACGCTGCCCGCGCGCGGCTTCCTCGTCGAGCACGGCGACTTCCGCGCCTGGGCCGACGGCCGGCCCGGAGAGCGGCTGCGTCAGGAGGACTTCTACCGCTGGGTACGGCGTGAGCACGAACTGCTGATGGACGGGGACCGGCCGGCCGGCGGGCGCTGGAACCACGACCACGACAACCGCGAGCCACCGCCGCGAGGGGTGCGCACCCTGGACGCCCCGCCGCCCTACCGGCCACGGGAGGACGACATCGACGAGGAGGTGCGGCACGACCTGGACCGCTGGGAGCGCGACGGCTCGGTCGCCTTCGTCGGCCGGGACGGACCGCGCCGGTTCCCGGCCACCCGGAGGGAGGCGCTGGCGGCGCTGCGCCGGTTCGTGGAACACCGGCTCGCCGGTTTCGGCCCCCACGAGGACGCCGTGCTGGCCGAGGACCCGGTGATGAGCCACAGCCTGCTCTCCTCCTCGCTCAACCTCGGCCTGCTGCACCCGGCGGAGTGCGTGGAACACGCCGAGGAGGCCTGGCGCGGCGGCCGGGCCCCGGTCAACAGCGTGGAGGGGTTCGTCCGGCAGGTCGCCGGGTGGCGTGAGTACGTGTGGCAGCTGTACTGGTACTTCGGCGAGGAGTACCGCCGTCGCAACGCCCTCGGCCATCACCGGCCGCTGCCCGGGTGGTTCCTGGAACTGGACGCCGACACGGTCGAGGCCCGGTGCCTGGCCACGACGCTGGCCCAGGTCCGCGACACCGGCTGGACCCATCACATCCCGCGACTGATGCTGCTGGGGAGCTACGCGCTCCAGCGCGGCTGGGACCCCGCGCAGGTGACCGACTGGTTCCACCGCTGCTTCGTGGACGGCTACGACTGGGTGATGGTGCCCAACGTGATCGGCATGTCCCAGTACGCCGACGGCGGGCTGATGACGACCAAGCCGTACACCTCCGGCGGCTCCTATGTGCACCGGATGAGCGACCTGTGCGGCGGGTGCGCCCACCGGCCGCGCGAACGGGTCGGCGCCCACCCGTGCCCGTACACGGCCGGGTACTGGGCGTTCCTGCACCGGCACCGGTCACGGCTGGAACGCAACCCGCGGATGACCCAGGCGGTGCGGGGGCTGGACCGGCTCGCCGACCTCGGGGAACTGCTGCGTCAGGAGCAGGACCGCGGCGACTCCCCACCCTGACCGGCGAGGAGAAGTTCCGTCGACGGGCATCCGCGCGGACCGCTCGACCCGAACCATCGACAGTGCCGTTCGTCCCGCGATACGGCTTTCCGCCCGCGCGGGACGTCCCTTCTCACCGTCCGAGGAGTGTCCATGACCGTGAACAAGCCGCACGAGGCGGACGCGAACCAGGAGGAGCGGGAACAGCCCTTCGAAGGTGCCTCCCCGCTCCCGGACGTCCGGGAGGCGTGACCATGAGCGAGTCGCTGCCCCCTCCCGGTGAGACACCCCCCGCGGAGGGCTCCATCGCGGAAGCGCATCAGGAACGACCGGACGGCGGCATCTGGGAACACCCCCGTGTGTGGCTGTCCCTGATCGTGCTCGGCTGCCTGCTCGTGGCGGCGTTCTTCCTGGTGCGCGTCATCACGCTCTGATCAGCCGCCGACCGGGCCGCTGGTCACGGCCTTCCACTGGCCGGAGGCCAC
Source organism: Streptomyces sp. NPDC005017 (assembly GCF_042873115.1). NCBI lineage: Bacteria > Bacillati > Actinomycetota > Actinomycetes > Kitasatosporales > Streptomycetaceae > Streptomyces > Streptomyces sp. NPDC005017. The sequence goes on from NZ_JBIALD010000017.1 coordinate 23,455, forward strand.
CGAGTACACCGTCAGGCGCCGGTTGCGCGTGTCGCCGTACTCGTCGAAGGCGACATGGCCCGTGACCCCGTCGAAGGCGGCCCCGGCCACGGCCCTCGCCATCTTCGTGCGGGCGTCCCGGGGAAGCTTGCCGCCGTTGGCCGCGACGACGGACTTGACGCCCTCGATGAGGCTCCAGGCCGCGTCGTAGGCGTACGGTCCGTACCAGCCGGCCTGCTCCGGGTACCCCGCCTCGCGGTACCGGGTGAGGAAGTCCGGTCCGCCCGCCTGGTGTTCGGCGGGCACGCCGATGTTGAGGGCCAGGTCCCCGTCCGTCTTCGGGCCGATCGTGAGGAACTCCTGGTCGAACATGCCGTCGCCGCCCATCAAGGGGATGTCTGCCCCGGCCTCCTTGAGCGCCTTGGACAGTGCCCCGGCGGTGTCGTAGTAGCCGCCGAACCAGACGGCGTCGGCGCCCGAGCCACGGACCTTCGCGGCGAGGCCGGGGTAGTCGCTCCGCGAGGGGTCGACCTGCTCCGTGCCGACCACGGTTCCGCCGAGCTTCTCGAACTCGGCCGTGAAACCGGACGCCAGGCCGGTGCCGAAGGCGCTCTTGTCGTCGATGACGAACAGCCTGCTCTTCCCGGCCTCGTCGTGCAGGTACCGGGCGGCGAACGGCCCCTGGTCCACGTCCGTGGTAACGGTACGGAAGTACGTCTCGTACGGACGGGACTTGGTGCCCGTGGCCCAGGCAGTCCCCAGGGTGAGCGCGGGATCGGTGTTGCCCGGGGAGACGTTGACCAGGCCCTCCTCGGCCAGGGCCGGCACCAGCGCCCGGGCCACGCTGGAGTTGAGCGGTCCCACGACGCCCAGCACCTTCGGGTCGGACGCGAGAGCGACGGCGTTCGGCTCGCCCTTCGAGGGGTCGGCCATGTCGTCCACGGCCTTCAGCTCGAACTTGACGCCGGGAACGTGGCCCTTCTCGTTCGCCGTCCTGACCGCCAGCTCGGCGGAGTTGCGGATGCCGAGGCCCATCGAGGACAGCCCACCGCTGAGCGGCGCGTCCACCCCGATCACCACCGTGACGGAGGACGCCCCGGAGCCGCTGCCGGCCGCTCCGCCGCCGTGCGGCTTCTCGTCCTGGTGGGAGAGCGTCCAGGTGAGGACGGAACCGGCCGTGAGCGTGGCCAGCGCCGCGCCGAGCACCACGGAACGCCGGGTACGGGCGCGCGACCGTACGGACCTGCGCTCGTCCCTCTCCACCGCGGCCGTCGTCCCCCACGACACCAGGTCCTCGGCGGGCGAGGGGGTGGGAGCGGGCGCAGGGGCGGGCGTGGGGGCCGGAGGCGGGCCGGTCGGCCGGTCCGGGACCGGGCGCCGGGGATCGGCCGGGGCCGCCCCGGAGTCACGGACCGTGGGCGGGGGCGTCGGTGCCGGGGGTGCGGGGGGTGGTGCCTGCTCAGCGGCGGCGTCCGGGGCCGGGGTCGACGATGGCGTCGGCGTCGGCGTCGGATCGTGCCCGGGCTCGGGTTCCTGCACGGCGTCCGCGTCGTCGTCCCGGGCCGGGAGCGAACGCAGCACCGACGCCAGCATCCTGGCGGCCTCGGCGGCGCCCACCCGTTGCTCCGGGTCCTTGGTGAGCAGCGCCTCCAGTACGGGCGCGAGGGGACCGGCGTGGACCGGAGGCGGAAGCGGCCGGGTGAACACGGCGACGGCCAGGGCGTGCAGCCCCTCCGCCTCGAACGGCGGCTGCCCCTCGACGGCGTGATACAGCGTGGCGCCCAGTGCCCACAGGTCGTTCGCCGGGGTCGGGCGCTTGCCCTCCAGCTGCTCCGGGGGCATGTACTGCGGCGTGCCGATGACGATCCCGCTGTGGCTCAACTTCGTGGTGGCGTCGGCGAGATGCGCGATACCGAAGTCGGTGAGCACGACCCGGTCCCTGGTCAGCAGGACGTTGTCCGGCTTGATGTCGCGGTGGACGATCCGCGCCTCGTGCGCCTCCTCGAGCGCGTCGAGCATGGCGGCCCCGATCTCGGCGACCCGCCGCACGGACAGCCTGCCCTGCCGTCGGAGCGCGGCGGCCAGCGACTCCCCGCGGATGAACTCCATGACGATGACGGGGGCGCCGTGGTGCTCCACCACGTCATGGATCGTGATGATGCCGGGGTGGCTGAGAGTGACCGCGGCACGGGCCTCGCCGGTGAACCGCCTGAGCAGCGTGGCGCGGTCACCGTCCTCCAGCCCCGGCGGGAACAGGATCTCCTTGACGGCGACCTCGCGCCCGAAGAGCTGCTGGTCCACGCCGCGCCAGACGCGGCCCATACCGCCCTGGCCGATGCGTTCGACCAGCCGGTACCGGCCGGCGATGAGTTCGGGGTTCTGCTCGGTCACGCGCACACTCTAGGTCGTGCCGCGCCGTTCAGGTGAGGGAACGGTGGCTTGATCACACACCCGGGAGCGGTGCCTCGACCCCGTGCCGCTCCGGGCGCGTTCGCGCGGGTGGCGGGTGAACGCCCGTGGACGTTCACCGGTACGTGCTTCACGAGCCCCCGGTACCGGGAACTCCTGACCTCCGGGCGGGCCTTCGGCTCGGCAGGGGTGACCCGTGGGGCCGAGCGGCATCCCGGGGGGCCGAGCGGCACCCCGCCCCACAGAGTCGGGCCCCGCCCCACGGAGTCGTCGGATGCCTCCGGTCAGCCCCCGGACGCCGTGCCGCGACGCGTCAGCCCGCGGACGCGGTACCGCGGCGCTTGAGCAGCCACCAGGCGCCGCCGCCCGCGGCGATCAGTGCCACGACCACCGCGCCGACGACCAGGCCGGTCGAGCCGCCCTCGTCCTCGTCGCTGTCCTTCGCGGCGGCCGTGGTCGAGGGGGTCGCGGTGGGCGTGGGGGCCGCGGACGACGGTGGGGCGGTGGGGGTGGGGGTCTCGCTCGCCGTGGGGCTGGGGGTGAGGGGCTTGGCGCCCGGTGCCGCGGGCTTCAGGTCCAGTACCGGCGCGGGCTGGTCCGATCCCTCGGCGCCGGGCAGTTCGATCCAGCGGGAGACCTCCCCGTCGCTGTAGGTCTCGACGGTCTTGAACACCAGCTGCTTCGCGTCCGGCAGTTGCCGGACCTTGACCTTGTACTCGCCGTCCGTGCCGACGGGGAGCTTCGGGCCGCCGACGGTGTAACCGTCGTCCGTGGCCGTGAACTTCCAGCCCCTGGGCGCTTCGACGAGGGTGACGTCACCCGGCGCGATGCCCTCGGGGAGGACGACGCGCACTTCGGTGAAGCCCGCCTCGGCGGACTCGGCCTCGGTGACGAAGGCGAGGGTGACGTTCTCGGCCAGGGCCTGCGGGTTGTCGGCCTCGACCTCGGCGTGTGCGGCGGCGGGGCCGGCCAGGGCGAGGACGGCCGTCACCGCGAGGGCGGCGGCGAGGCCCGTCCGTCGCGTGGCGCGGCCGAGGGTGTGGGAGGTGGTGGACACGTTGAGGGCTCCTTGCTGACGCTGAAGCCGGGCAGGCCGAAGCCCGGCCCGGTGAGGGACGGTCCGGGACGTGCTCGTGTCCCGGAGGCCCTCTGCGCACCAGCGCGTGGTTCAGGAGACGTGTGCTCGGCGCGGCCGGACACCGGAACCGGCCGACGAGCCGTACGCGCGACGCTCGGCGGACGTCGTCCGCGACGGGTCGCGGCACCCGCAGCCGGGCCAGGAGCGTCACTGCGGCCGCACGCGCGGTCCGGGCCGCCGTGAGAGCGAGGCCGACGGCGGTGTCGGCGCGGTGCAGCAGCCACGCCACCGCGACGGCGGCCAGCACGTGGGTGACGGTCATGGCCGACCCCGCGTGGTGCCAGGCGTGCCCGTCCCCCGCCGTCGTCGCCCGGAGACCGGTGTGTCCGGCATGGCCGAAGGCCGGTTCATGTCCTCCGGACGCGCGGCTCAGCACCAGGTGCTGTCCGCCCTGCGCCACCAGCGTGCAGCCGACGACCAGCCACGGCGGCGGTCGACGGCGGGCGAACGGCAGCACCAGCGCGAACTGGGCGACACCCGCGGCGGCCACGAGCCGCCACGGCACCGCCCCCTCGGCGACCGTGTGGTGGCCGAGCGCCGCGAGGACGCTGCCGACGACCGCGAACAGCCCGGCGCGCAGGCGTCCGACGGCCCGCGGCAACGGGCGGACGCCCCGACCGCGGCCCGCCGTCACATGATCACCCGACACGGTCGCCCATCTTCCTCCCCGGCCCCACACATGTCAGGTGAACGCCGTCTCCCGCCGTCCCGGCGGCCGGGAAGCGCCGCTCCCCGTGATCACCTTCTCGTATACGGCGGGTGGCGCCGAGACGTTCACCCGGGCACCCGGTCCGGCCCCGGACCGTCGCCGTCGGGGCCGCCGCGCGCAGGTCGAGCGCACGGACGGTCTCACCGAGGGCGGTGGCAGCGGTGGCGAGGAGTTCGGCGACCACCGCGTCGCCCGTGTGCTGGCCGGCTGGACGACCCCACCCCACTCGCCACCGTCACCCCCCACCGCCGCCGAACAGCTCGCGATCGACTGGGCGAGGGACGACGTCAGCCTCCTCCCAGCGCCGCGACCCCGGCGAAGCCCCGCACCCCGAGTCCCCGGAGCCTGTGACCGTCGCGCAGGAGCCCTGATCGCCCCGCCGGCCGTTCCGGAGGATCGGGCCCGTGTACGCCGTCCGGCGCATCCCTCGGTCCCCGCTCGGGCGCTCATCGGCCGTATTGCCGTCCCCGGTCCGCGTCGATCAGCGGACAAACGGTGCGCGCTTGTCACACTCGCCGCGCGTCCTCACAGCCATCGTGATCAGGAGAGAGGTACATGAGACACGCAGCACGCGCAGTCATGGTCCTGGCGCTGGGAACCCTGACCCTGCAGTCCGCTCTCGCGGCGTCCGCGCACAGCCTCCGGAATCCCGGGACACCCGCGCCGAACGGCGCGCGCGCCCAGGTGCGCACCGTGGAACTCGCCCCGGGCCGCGCCACCGTGACGCATGCCACCACCGCCGCGCCGTTCCGGATGCTCGGCGTCACCTGGGACGATCCGTCGGCGCCGCTGACCGGCGTCGCGGAGGTCCGGACCCGGGCCTCCGGCAGCCTCGCCTGGTCCGAGTGGAAGCGGCTGGACAGTGGCGACAGCCACGGCGACGACTCCGCGCGCCGGGGCGGCACCGACCCGCTGTGGGTGGGCACGGCGGACGAGGCCGAAGTCCGGATCGTCACGGACGGCGAGGAACTCTCCGACCTGCCCGAGGGACTGCGCCTGGACCTCGTCGACCCCGGTCCGGGCACCGCGGCCGGCCCGCTGCCCACCGTGCCGCCGCCCGCGGCGGGACCCAACGCGCCGGGGGCCGCGGGTGCCCCCAGGCCGGTGATCGTCTCGCGGGCCGGCTGGGGCGCGGACGAATCCCTCAGCTCCCAGGCCGCCAGCTACGCGGCGAGCGGGAAGATCAAGGCCGCCGTCGTCCACCACACGGCCGACTCCAACAGCTACACGTGCGCCGACGCCGCGGCGGTGATCCGCGCGATCCACGCCTACCACGTCAACCAGCTGGGCTGGCGGGACATCGGCTACAACTTCCTCGTCGACAGGTGCGGCACGGTCTACGAGGGCCGCAAGGGCGGCGTGGACCGCGCCGTCGTGGGCGCCCACGCCTACGGGTTCAACACCCAGACCACCGGGATCGCCGTCCTCGGCACCTTCACCACCGCCGCGCCGCCGCAGGCCGTGCTGAACTCCCTCGGCGCGCTGGCGGCCTGGAAACTCGGCCAGTACGGCATCGACCCGGCCGGCACCACCACCCTCACCGCGGGCGCCGACGGCACCGACTACTTCCACGGCTCCTGGCTTCTGGGTGCCCCGTTGACCATGCCGACCCTGCACGGCCATCGCGACGGCTACAACACCGAGTGCCCCGGCGAGAAGCTGTACGCCGAACTGCCCGCCATCCGGGCCATCGCCGCCGGGAGGACTCCCGCCAAGCCCTGACCCCACGGGGACTGCGCCGTCCGACCGGGCCCGCCCAGGGGCCCGGTCGGATCAGGTGATCAGGCCTTGTGCTGCATGGATGTGCGCGCCGGGTTGCCCTGCTCGGCCGCCTTCGGGTCCTTCTCGTCGGACTTGGCGCGTACGCCCTCCGCGATGCGCTTGCCGATGCCCTCGTCGATATGGGACCAGTACGCGAAGGCCCGTTCGAGAACGGGTTCGCCGACTCCGTTGAGGAGGTGGCCGACGACGTTGTCGACGAGGCGGTCGCGCGCCGCGTCGTCGAGGACCTCGCGCACCATGGTGCCGGCCTGGCCCCAGTCGTCGTCCTCGGGATGGTCCACGTAGGCCGCGCGGGTGATCTCGCCGTCGGCCTCCCAGCTGGGCGGGCTGCCGTAGTGGGCGGTGTCGGCGGCGGGGCCGCCCTTGGAGTTCGGCGCGTAGACCGGATCGCTGGTCCGCCGGTAGGCCATCGCGCCGTCCTTGGAGTACGTGTGGACGTCGACGACGGGCGCGTTCACCGGCAGTTGCTGGTAGTTGGCGCCGATGCGGTAGCGGTGTGCGTCCGCGTAGGAGAACAGCCGGGCCAGGAGCATGCGGTCCGGGCTGGGGCCGATGCCGGGGACCAGGTTGTTGGGCTGGAACGCGGCCTGTTCGATCTCCGCGTGGTTGTCGGTGGGGTTGCGGTCGAGCGTCATACGGCCGACGGGGATCAGCGGGTAGTCGCCGTGCGGCCACACCTTGGTGAGGTCGAAGGGGTTGAACCGGTAGCCCGCCGCGTCCGCGTACGGCATCACCTGGACGTGGAGGGTCCAGCTGGGGAACTCCCCGTCGCGGATGTGCTCGAAGAGGTCGCGTGTGTGGTAGTCGGTGTCCACCGCGGCCATCTGGTCGGCCTCGTGCTGGGTGAAGAACTCGATGCCCTGGTCGGTCTTGAAGTGGTACTTCACCCAGAACCGCTCGCCGCTCGCGTTGATCCACATGTAGGTGTGCGAGGAGTAGCCGTTCATATGGCGCCAGGTGCGCGGGATGCCTCGGTCGCCCATCAGCCAGGTCACCTGGTGAGCGGACTCCGGGGAGAGGGTCCAGAAGTCCCACTGCATGTCGTGGTCGCGCAGGTTGCTGTCCGCGCGGCGCTTCTGCGACCGGATGAAGTGCTGGAACTTCATCGGGTCCTTCACGAAGAACACCGGCGTGTTGTTGCCGACCATGTCGTAGTTGCCTTCGGCGGTGTAGAACTTCACCGCGAAGCCGCGCGGGTCGCGCCAGGTGTCCGGGCTGCCCCGTTCACCGGCCACGGTCGAGAAGCGGACGACCAGGTCGGTGCGGGTGCCGGGCTGGAAGAGGGCGGCCTTGGTGTAGGCGCTCACGTCCTCCGTCACCTCGAAGCGGCCGAAGGCCCCGCTCCCCTTGGCGTGCGGCTGGCGCTCGGGGATGCGTTCCCGGTTGAACTGTGCCATCTGCTCGATCAGATAGGCGTCCTGCAGCAGGACCGGTCCCCCGGGGCCGACGGTGAGCGAGTGTTCGTCGGTCTCGGCGGGGGCGCCCGAGTCGGTCGTGGTGGCGGGTCGGAACTCCGTCATGGGCTCTGCCTTCCTTATCGCGGCCGCGTCACTGAAGGGACTCCAGAGGGCCGCGTGACCCGGATCGGCCGACGGTAAACGCCCCACCTGCGACAAACGTCCGGATCTCCGGCCGTCGCGGTTCAGGCACGCGGGACCGCGCGGGCGCGATGCCTCACCGGCCGCGAAGTCCGGAGTGGCCGACGGGGCTGAAGGCCCGGCGGTAGGCCGCCGGCGAGACCCCGACGGCGGCTCTCATGTGCGCCCTCAGCGAGTTCGCGGAGCCGAAGCCGGCCCGGTGCGCGACGAGGTCGACCGGCAGGTCGCTGGTCTCCAGCAACTGTTTGGCCAGTTCCAGGCGCTGCGCGGTGAGCCACTGCACCGGGGTCATGCCGACCTCGTCGCGGAAGCGCCGGGTGAAGGAGCGCAGGCTCATCCGGGCGTGCTCGGCGAGCTGGGCGAGGGAGAGCGGCTCGCCGAGGTGCTCCAGCGCCCAGGCGCGGGTGGCGGTGGTGCTGGCGACGGTGGGATCGGGGACCGGGCGGTCGATGTACTGGGCCTGTCCCCCGTCCCGCCAGGGCGGTACGACGCACATGCGGGCGGCCTGGTTGGCGGCGGCGGCCCCGTGGTCGCGGCGGATCATGTGCAGGCACAGGTCGACGCCCGCGGCCACGCCCGCGGAGGTCAGCACGTCGCCGTCGTCGACGAACAGGACGTCCTCGTCGACCTTGACCCTGGGGTAGGCGCGGCGGAACTCGGGAGCCAGGTTCCAGTGCGTGGTGGCGGGCCGGCCGTCGAGCAGTCCGGCGGCGGCGAGCACATAGGAACCGGTGCAGATGGAGACCAGCCGGGCGCCGGGCCGGATGCCGGCGATGGCCGCGGTGACCTCGGCCGGCAGGGGACCGCCCCGGCCCAGCTCGGGCATGGCGTGGGTGGGCGGGACGATCACGGTGTCGGCGGCGGCCAGCGCCTCGGGTCCGGCCGCGGGCTGCACGTGGAAGCCCGCGTCGCTGAGCACGGGGGCACCGTCCGCGGTGCACACGGTGACCTCGTACAGCGGGCGGCCCTCGGCGTCGTGGACGCTGCCGAAGACCCGGGAGGGGATGCCGAGCTCGAAGGGCGGCACCCCGGGCAGGGCGAGCACCGCGATCCGGTGCCGTGCGGGCGCCTTGCCCGCCCGGGACCTCGCGTTCTCCGGGGCCGCCGTCGTCTCGCTCATGGCCAGATCCTGTCACAGGGTGGCCGGACGGCCAACACCACGCGGGGCCGGCGTACCGGAATGTGGACGGTGTCGCCCCCGGAGACCTCCGGCGGCGAGCACATCTCGCTCCGGGACGGCCCGGCGGCGAGCCGATCCGGACGAAAGGAATGGGCGGACAGCATGCGTGCGATGGTCGTGGAGCGGTGGGGCGGACCCGAGACGCTGGTGGAGCGCGAGATGGAGCGCCCCGAGCCGGGACTGGGCGAGGTCCTGGTGCGGGTGCACGCCGCCGGGGTGAACCCGGTGGACTGGAAGACCCGCGCCAGCGGGGGCCTCGTCGCGTGGGGCGAGGTACCGGCGGTCGGCTGGGACGTGTCCGGCACCGTCGAGGCGGTCGGCCCCGGTGTCGGCCTGTTCCGCCCGGGCGACGAGGTCTTCGGGATGCCGCTGTTCCCCCGCCAGGCGGGCGGGTACGCCGAGTACGTCGTGGCACCGGCCCGGCACCTGGCCCGTAAGCCGGCGGGCCTGACGCACGTGGAGGCCGCGGCGCTGCCGCTCGCCGCGCTCACCGCCTGGCAGGCCCTGGTGGACGCGGCGGACGTACGCCCGGGCGAGCGGGTGCTGGTCCACGCGGCCGCCGGGGGCGTCGGCCATCTCGCCGTGCAGATCGCCAAGGCCCGCGGCGCGTACGTCATCGGCACCGCCAGTGCCGCCAAGCACGACCTGGTGCGCCGGCTGGGCGCCGACGAGGTGATCGACTACCGCTCGGCGCGGTTCGAGTTCGCCGTCCGCGACGTCGACGTGGTCCTGGACGGGCTCGGCGGCGAGACCGCGGAGCGTTCCTTGGAGGTCCTGCGCGAGGGCGGTCGACTGATCACCCTGCCCGGCCCGGACGACGTGCCCGCGGCCCGGGACGGAGTGGAGGCGCGATGGATCCTGGTCGAGCCGGACCACCTGGGCCTGCGGGAGCTCGCCGCGCTCGTGGAGCGGGGCGAACTGAAGCCGGTCGTGGAGACGGTGCTGCCGCTCGTCGAGGCCGCCAGGGCGCACGAGATCGGCGAACTGGGCCGCACCACGGGCAAGATCGTCCTGACGGTCGTCTGAGCGTGGTGGCCCGCCGGGGTGCCCGCGGGGGTTGGGTACCGGCCCGGGCACCGGGTGGTCGGCCGGCGGTGGGGCCGAGACCGGGCGGAACGGGCGTACCGGACCGCGGGGAGCGTCGAGCCGTGATCGTTCTCACGCGCGGGGACCCATGCCCGTCGGGACCGTGGGTAGGGGCAGCCGTTGTCGCACCCGCATCCGAGGATTGGATCTCCCGCCCATGACACGCTCACCCGGCCCGTCCTCCGTGGCCATGGACCTCCTCTCGGCCGTTCCGTGGTCGGGCTGGGCCGAGGACCACACCGCCGCGCTGATCGGCGTCCCGCTGCGCATCGCCGTGATCGTCGGGGTCCTGGCCCTGGTGCACTGGGTGGCGCGGCGGGCCATCACGCGTGCGGTGCAGCGCATCCTGGAGCCCGCGGAGGGCGAGTCCGGCGGCCGGCGGCCGCGCAGGTCGGGGCGTGGAGCGGCCGTGCTGTACCGGGACGCGTCCCGGGTCCGCCAGCGGCGCGAGCAGCGGGCACGCACGATCGGCTCGGTGCTGAGCAGCGCGGTGACCGTCGTGCTGTTCCTGATGGGCGTGGCCATGGTGCTCGACCAGGTGGGCATCGCCCTCGGGCCGGTGCTCGCCAGCGCGGGAGTGGTCGGCCTCGCGATCGGGTTCGGGGCGCAGAGCCTCGTCGCGGACTATCTGTCGGGCCTGCTCATCATGGTCGAGGACCAGTACGGCGTCGGTGACTCGGTCGACCTCGGGGAGGCCGTGGGCGAGGTGGAGCACGTCGGACTGCGGCTGACGCAGGTGCGTGACCTCAACGGCGGTCTGTGGCACATCCGCAACGGCGAGATCCTGCGGGTGCGCAACGACAGCCAGGAATGGGCGCGCGCCGTCCTGGACGTCGCGGTGGCCTACGAGGCCAATCTGGACGAGGTGTACCACGTGCTCGAGGAGACCGGGCGGGCCCTGCACCGCGACCCGGACTTCCAGGACCTCCTGCTGGAGGCTCCGTCGGTGTGGGGCGTGCAGTCGCTGGACGCCGACGGTGTGGTGGTCCGGCTCGCCGTCAAGACCGTTCCGCTCCAGCAGTGGAGTGTCACGCGGGAGCTTCGGCGGCGCGCCAAGGACGCCTTGGACGCCGCCGGTATCGACATCCCGTACCCGCAGCGCACCGTCTGGCTGCGCAGCGGCGACCGGAGCAGCGAAACGCCCGCGATGCCGGGCTGACCGGGCCACCGGCGGTGCCGCGCACGACGCTGCCGCCGGTGAACTGGCCGCGGCGGCCGTCCGCATCGCACGAGCTGTCAGACTGGGCCCATGCCGAAGAAGCGAATGTCCGACAAGAGTTTCGCCGAGGTGACGGCCTCCCTGGAGCACACGGAGGGGTCGGACCCGGGCACCGGGCAGCTGTCGCCCGCGAGTTCGGGTGAACTCGTCGACGGCCGGGGCCGGCTGTGGACGAGGAGCCGGGGCCCGCTGGACGTACGGCTGGCCAAGCGGCTCGTGCGCGGCGCGGACGAGATGATCATCGGTGAGGGCGCGGGCGAGGTCCTGCGGCCCGTGCCCGCCGAGGGGCGCGACGAGGCCTGGGAGCTGCTCAGGGACCGGCTGGAGCCGGGCGGGCCGGGAACGCACCAGGCCTACGAGTTCCGCTCCGAGGACGACCGGGTCCTGCTGTACGTCGAGGAGTTCTGCTGACGCCGGGACGACGGCGGTAGCAGGTCGGGGCGGTCAGGAAGTGGTCGGGGCGGTCAGGAAGTTCCTGACCGCCCCGACGTTCGTCTCACCTCTCCCGGCTCATGGCCGCTTCGTTCACCAGCGGTAGTGGTTGGTGCGGAAGATCCGTCCGAACCGGTTGATGAAGTCGACGTGGACATGGGTGCCGGAGCCGCACGGGCCCCGGTAGCGGCAACGGCCTCCGGTCCGCGCGACCTGCCTGGCGTGGCGGACCGCGGCGGCCTTGCTGCTGAACCGGGTGGGGTGCCACCAGTTCAGCACGTTGCGCTTCTTGGGGATGTAACGGGCGCAGTTGTGGACCAGCGCCGACCGGCCGTCGGTCACCACGAAGTAGGTGTGGGTACCGCCGACGGTCAGGTTGAAGACGGTACGGACCGCCTGTGTGCGGCTGGTGGCCGTCACCTCCGGCGCGGTCCCGCCCGGGTCCGACAGCCGCGCACCCGGGGTGAGCCGGAACGCGTCGGTCCAGCCGCGGCCCTGGACGAAGAACGGGTGGTTGGCGGTCGCCGTGATCTGCCGCGACCGTCCGTCGCCGTCCGCGTCCACGGACAGGGTGACGAGGTCCTTCGTACCGTCACCGACGATCACGTCGGTGACCGGCGCCACCTTGCTCTCACCGGTGATCTCGTCCACCGACCGCACCAGGTCACCGATCTTCACCTGGCTGATCGGCACCGTGGTGCCGTCGGCCATGACGACCGGCGTCTCGGGCAGGAAGGAGTTCCAGCGGCAGCTGCGGCCGATGGTCCGTGCCGCCCGCAGAGCGCGGTAGCCGCGGTAGGCCCGGTAGCCCCAGGCCGCCGCGCCCAGACCGGGGATGAAGCCGGCCGCGGTGAGCGCGATGTCCCACTTGTTGCGCCAGGCCCAGCGCTTGGCCTTCTTGAAGAACTTCTTCCAGCCCCACTTGCCGTCCAGGTCGAAGCAGTTGACCGGGTCGGCGGAGCAGTACTCGTAGGCGTTGGCGTTGCCGCCCCGCTGGGGGTCGACGGACAGGAACCGGCCCGTGGCGGGGTTGTACTGGCGTACGCCCATGAGGGTGAAGCCGGCGACCGTCTCGCTGGAGCGCTGCTTGCCGCCGAGCCAGCCGTAGCGCACGGCCTGCTGTCGGTCGCGCGCGTTGCCGTACTCGTCGGTGTCCAGGACGATCGGCGCCTCGCCCGCGTTCAGCGGGAGCTGGAGCGCCACGTCGCCGTGGATGTCGGTGAACTGGAGCACGGTGTCACCGGTGGCGCTGGTGACCGCGCCGAGGTTCCCGGACAGGGAGTCCACATTGCGGGTCAGGGCACCGGTGGCGGTGTTCTCGACGATCCAGCGCGGATTGTCGTTGTCGCCGTCGTAGTGGTTGAGCTTGCTCTCGGTCGGCGACCAGGTACCGCCGGTGTTGGTCTCCACCGTCCAGGCGCGGAAGCGCAGGGCGGCGTCGAGGGTCCAGGTCTGCCGCTTGCCGCCGACGGTCTGCTGGTGGGCGAGGTCGTTGGCGTAGTAGCCGACGCTCACGCCGCCGGGCAGGGCGGTGGTGCGGCCGAAAGCGTCGTAGACGTAGCCGGCGTCGGTGACGCGGTCGGCGGAGTCGAACGTCGAGGTCCTGCTGGTTCCCCCGGTCGTCGGGCAGTCCAGACCGGGCGCCGAGGCGGCCGTGGTCAGGGACGTGCGGTTGGCGTGCTTGTCGAATCCGTAGGTGCGCCGGGTGCAGACCGTCTCCACGGTGTCGTCGACCTGGACGAGTCGTCCGGCGGCGTCGTAGCGGTAGGTCTGGTCCGACCAGCCGGCGTGGCTGGTGGTCTGGCCCTGCACGGACTCGGTGACCGCGTCGGACATCACCACGGTGCCGTCGCTGTCACGGGTGTACGTGCGGTCGACGGGAGCGCCGGTGGTGTCCTCGGTCTGGGTGAGGGTGTAGCCGCCGGGCAGCTTCTCCGTGGCGACCGAGCCGTCCGCGTCGTACGTCGCCTGGAAGACACCCGCGACGGAGTCCGTCGCCCTGGTGGCCAGGCCGCGCGGCTCGGCGGTGTGGTCGTAGGTGAAGGTGACGGTGGACGGGACGGTGTCGCTGACCTTGGCCGGGCGGTCCAGCAGGTCGTACTCGGTGGTGGTCCGGCCGCCGTCGGCGTCCGTGTAGGAGGCGAGCCGGCCGAGCCTGTCGTGGACCTGGGTGATGGTGCCGCCGGTCGGTGACGTCGTGCGGATCTCCTGGCCGGTGGCAGGGTCGTACTCGGTCGTGCCCTCCGGGACGGCCTGGCCGCTGCCCCCGGTGACCTTGACGGTGACGGGGCGGCCCGCCGCGTCGTACGTGGTGGTCGTGGTGCGCGTGACACCGTTCGCGGTGTCCCTGCCGACCGTGGCGTTGCCCCACCAGTCGTACTCGGTGGTGGTGACGGGCAGTTGGGCCGGGTTGCCGCCGCCGCCGGTGACGGCTCCGCCGGGCCCGGTGGAGCACACCAGGTCGGCCCACTCCGGGCGGCCGGCACAGGTGCCGGTGCCGGTCGCGGACCAGTACGCGGTCGTCACGGTGCCCGCGTCGGCACCGTTGCTGCCCGTGTTGTACGTCTTGACCACACGGCCCAGCGCGTCGTACTCGGTGGTGGTGGTGATCGCCAGACCCGCCGGGTCCTGGACCGACTTCACCGGCAGGCCCTTGGCCCAGTCGTACACGGTCTGCACGACGCGTGTCTCGCCGTGCACCGCGGGGTGCTCGCGCACCTGGGCGCCGGTGGTGACCCGGGTGACCTGGTCCTTCACCTTGGCGGTGCCGTCGGTCGGGCGGCCCGCGTCGTACTCGTTGACCGTCCAGCTCCGCGCGGTGACGGGCGAGCCGGCCCCCACCAGGGTGGTGGTTCCGGACTTCAGGTCCGCGGTGAGGTCGACCCGCCGCAGCGGGCCGAACTCCTCCAGTTCCCGGGTGCCGTTGTCGTTGTACACCGACCTGGTGGTGAGCAGGTCGGCGCGCTCGGCGGACGCCAGCGAGGCGATGCCCAGCTCGGCCTGCGCGGCACGGTCCGCGGCGGTCGTGCCGAGCGCCAACGCCCGGTTGGCCGCCGTCAGTTCACGAACGGTGTTGCCGAAGCGGTCGTACTCGCTCGTGGTGATGTGCCCGCCGGGCGTCGCGGCGTTCACCGCGCGGCCCGAGGCGCCCATGTAGGTGACGTCCGCACGCCCGTAGGACGTGGCGGTGAGCGCGCCGCCCGAGTTCGAGACCGGGGCGGCGTCGGCGGGGAACACGGCGGTCGCGTCGGTCGGCGCGTCCGTCTGGCCCCAGGCCTTCACATCGGCGGCGCCCATCCTGTACGGGGCGGTGGTGCCCGTCAGCGGCACGTCGTAGACGACGCTGGTGGCGGACTCGCCCTCCACCACGTCGAGGGTGCCCTGGCGCAGCGCGGGCCGTGACGCCTTGAGCAGCATGCCGTCGCCGGCCGCGCTGCTCGCACCGGCCTTGCCGTAGGTGAACGTCCAGGGCAGCTGACCGGGCGGGGTGACCTGGGTGACCCGGCCCGCGGCGTCGTAACCGTACTGGGTCTTCAGCGCGGGGCTGATCAGCGGGTTCCAGGTCTCGGTGAGCCGGCCGTCCGCGTCGTAGCGGTAGGTCTGCACGGCCTTGGCGGTCGCCGAGGCGGCGCCGGGGTCGGTGGACCAGAGGCGGATCTCCTTCACCTGGCCGGCGAAGTCACCGAGGGCGGTGGCGTTCGCGGTGGTGGTCGTCGCGTAGACGAACTCCAGGGTGCGGCAGCCCTTCGTGGCGGGCGTGGCCGTGCATGTCGCGGCGGACGCGGCCGAGGTCGGCGCGACGACCCGCTTGGGGCGGGCCAGTGTCTTGCCCGCGACGTTCACCGTCTCGGAGACCACGGTCGTCGAGGTCTGGGCCAGACCGTCCATCAGCGCGCTGGACACCTGCCAGGTGGTGGCGGCCGCGTCCGGCTTGGTGAACTCCGTGACGGTGCCCTCGGTGTCGGCGAGGGTGAAGCTGCCGGTCACGCTGCCGGTGAGGGTCAGCTCCTCGGAGCCGGGCTCCGGGACCCAGCCGGTCTTCGCCGCGTTGGCGGTGAAGGAGATCTCCTCGCCCTCCAGGTCCACGACGGCCACGGCCGTGTCGGAGATCCGCTGCAGGTGCGAGTAGTCGGAGTCGGTGGCCTCGGCTGCCGTGCCCGACACCCACTCCTCGCCGAAGACGGCCACCTGGCCCGTCTGCCGCGCCCCGGCGTCCGGCTTGCGGGAGGACGCGGTGCGGGTGACCGACAGGTCGAAGTGCGTGGTGTCGGTGGCGGACAGGGTGTAGTCACCGGTCAGCAGGTTCAGCGAGCCGGGACCGATCTCGTCGGTCGCGGCACCGGAGGCGGTGCGGTCGACGACGACGGTGAGCGGCTGTGTGCTGCCGGAGGCGGAGCCCGGGCCGGTGAAGTCGGCCTTGATCTGGACGGTGCCGTCGGGGTCGACCGTAGTGGTCGTGTCCCATACGAGCTGGTCGTTGCGCCCGGCCGTGAGCGCCACCGGCCAGGCGGTCAGCGCGCTGTCGCCGGAGGTGACATGGGCCGCGGGGATCGGCGTCCACGCGTCGGCCTCGGAGCGGCGCCAGGAGAACGACACCTTGTCGTACTTCGATCCGTCGGCCTCGGCGACGAGCGGCAGCCGGCGTGCGGTGCGCTCACCCTCGTCGGGCCGGACGAAGCCGCCCGGTCCGGCGTGGAAGGTGTACTCGACCGCCTCGGACTTGTTGTCGCCCTTGTCGACCTGACGGACCTGGAGGGTGTGCGTGCCGTCCTTCGGCGGGGCGAGGCCGATGGCCTTGGCGGCGGCTGAGCCGCCGGTGCCGACCTTGGTCCAGGTCACGCCGTCCAGTGACCATTCGAGCCAGTTGTGGTCGGTGCCGTTGGGGGTGACGGTGAACGTACCGGTCTGCCCGGCGCCCTTGACCCACGCGGTGGACGGATAGTCGGTGGAGGTGACGCCCGTCGGCGCGGACGGGGCGGCGGTGTCGACCGTGAAGGTCTTCCACGCCGACCAGCCCAGGTTGTAGTGCGCGCCGTCGTACGGGCTGCTGCGGAACTTGTACGTCTTCCCGTTCGCCAGCACCCCGGCGGGGACGGTCACGGAGGCGACCTGCCCGGAGTTCACCCAGGGGGACACGATGACGTTGCCGACCTGGGCGTTGGTGGCGGAGTCGAAGATCTGGAAGGTGCCGTTGACCTTGTCGCCGTTGGGGTCGACGAAGGTGTCCCGCAGCGTCGGGGTCGTGGTGTTGACCACGTAGTCGCCGCCGTAGGAGAAGAACGGCGGTCCCGCCTCCTGCTTGGTCCCCGTACGCGGCCGGTAGTTGTACGTCACGACCAGCTTCGGCGGGTTGGAGGCCGCGTTGGCGGAGTTGACGCGCTTCCACTGCCCCGTGACGCCCTCGTCGGAGGCGCGCAGACCCATGTGGGACTTGGCGGCCTTCGCCGACGCCCATTCCTGCACCAGGGTGGTGACGTTGGCGTTGATCCACCCGTCCGGCTGGCTGCCGCACGAGGCGTTGCCCCTGGTCTCCGACGAGGAGGCCTTCTCGGCGGTCCAGGCCGGCTGGGCCGTCCAGCGCGAGGAGGTCGACGCGGCCCCCGTGGACCACACCTCCCACGGCTGGTTGGGGCACGACGAGCCGGTGTAGTTGCCGGAGTGGAAGTTCCACAGTGACAGCTTCGCGTCCGTCACCAGGGCGTCCGCGATCGGCGCGGTGTTCCAGGAGACGAACGAACGGGCCGTGCGGAAGGTGCCGTCGGCGTTCTTCGTGCCCGGGTTGCCGAGGTCCAGCTCGGTGTCGGCGGACCAGTCGACGGTCTCGCCCTGCTGGACGTAGGTGTCGAAGACGTTGCTCAGCGCGGAGGTGGACGGGTCCACCGTCACCGGGTACCTGGTCCTCGGGTCGGCGAGGAACTTCGGGTCCGGGGTGACGACCAGGTCCACCGAGGCGCCGCGCCGGACGGCCTTCAGGCCGACCTTCGCACGGTGGGTGTGCTCCCCGGAGACCTTGTCCGTACTCGCGTCCCACATCACCGGGGCGGGCATGACGGCCCGCTTCCTGTTCCTGCGGTCGGTGAAGAGGAGGCTGCCGTCCTTCTGCTGCTTCACCGTCAGGCCCTTGGCCTTCAGGGGCAGGGTGTAGGTGTACCCGTCCGTACGCGGGCGCTCCCTGATGTCGACGTACTGCTCGTACCCGGTGCGGGTCGCCTCCACGACGACGTCGGCGCCGGGCACGGCGTCCGTGTAGGTGGCGCGGTTGCCGTCCAGGCGCGGCTTGGGCAGACCGCCCTTCCACTGGAGGGTGATCTGCTCGTCGCCCTCGCCCAGGGTCACCAGGTCTCGCGCCCCTGCGGTGGCCGCCGCGCTCAGCGAGCGGGCCCTGACGCCGCCGCCGGGGTTGAGGCGCAGCCCGTTGGGGTGGCCGAGGGACTCGACCGCGCCGCCGTCCCGCTCGACCAGGTTCAGGTTCACCGGCCGCCAGCGGCCGTTCTCCTGGAAGCGGATCGGCCCGGCGGTGAGTTCGGTGGTGAGCGAGCCGTTCTTGTTCGCCCATGTCGTCGAGGTCTCGGTGCGCTCGGAGAGGGCCTCGACACGCTTCCCGGACAGACGCGCGGCCACCCGCGCCGACGGGATGTCGGCGGCCTGCGTCACCGACGGCTTCGTTTCCTTGCGGGCCTTGTCCCCGTCGGCCGCGAACGCCGCGCTCGTGCTGTCGAGCAGCGAGACGGCCAGCGCCAGGGCAACGCCCCCCGCGACGTAGCGGAGTGTCCCCCCGGACCAAAGCCGACCCCGCTCATCCGGAGCGGGTATGTGGATGGTCATGACTCCTCGGTCTCTTTCGAGTTTGCTGTGCACCACATGTGTGGTGCTCCTGCAAAGGTAATGGGCAGATAAGTGGGAGCGAAGCGAGCCAAGTCGACACAAGTGGGGCGTGAAGGGTCTCAAAGTGCCCAGTGATCTAGACCACTTGTGCGATCAGACCCTCGGCACCGCCCGGCGAGCGGGCGCGTATCGGCGAACACATTCAGCCAAGCCCCCTGCACTGTTGAAGATTTGACGGACCGCCACCTGCGGTGGCATCCGCTCGCGTCGACGAGATCCGCAGGGGCGATTCCCGCCGTCGCCAAGGACAACGACCGGTGCACACAGCCACCCAGACCTTCCCCTTCAGGGCGGCCGGCCGGCTTCGCGGAGCGAAAGTTCCCGGCCGACGCCCGCCGGGCCCGCGACGCCCTCTCCCGTCCACCGCGTAGGGTGACTTGGCCACTTCCGTCCCTTCCCGGCCGTCGGCACGGAGAACCGGGCGGACGGCGCCGACCAGGACGACCAGGCGGTACTCGCCCCGGCCCTCGCCTGACACCCGTTCGTCCAGATCGCGCGGGTCGCCGAGTCGTAGACTTCCGCGCGGGGAACGCCGACGACGTCTGGCCGTCGTGCGCCCCGTGGGGAGGAGATCGCATGCAGGACCCTTCGGACTCGACGGAGACGGGCGAGCCTGAGGAGAACGGCCGGGGCGGTATCGCCGACTCACCTGTCGCGGGCGATTCGACGTCCGACCCGGACCTCGATCCCACGACGGCGTCGACGGTCCTGGTGGAGGTGCTGCCAGGGGTGGCTCTCGTCGCCGGTGAGGTCCCGCCGGAGCTGAAGCCCGATCTCGTCGACTTCGGGATCGTGCCGGATGCCGACCGCAAGCAGATCTCGGCGATCCTCGCCTCGATCGGGAACGCGGCGACCGTGGCCGGCAACCTCGGAAACGCGTTCGCCGGCGTGCAGGGGCTCTACAGGATCGGCGACACGGCACAGGCCCTGCTGAGGAGCGGTGCGACGCTGGCCGTCAAGGACGGCGGGCACCTCGGAACGGTGATGGTCCCCGGCCGCTTCGTGCATGCGGCCCGCTTCTACCCCGTGAACACGGTGAGCAAGGCGCAGGCCGCGGCCTCGATCGGGCCGGCGCTGGCCATGGTCGCCCTTCAGATGATGCTGAGTGAGGTCTCGGGCCTCGTCAGGACCAACCTCGCGGTGACAAGTCAGCTCCTCACCACCATCCGCAAGGATCAGTGGGCCGAACTGACGGGGCTCGTCGCTGCGATCGATCGCGCGGTGGACCAAGCCCGGGAGATCGAATCAGTCCCGACGTCCTTGTGGGAGGACGTCGCGGGCAGTGGGGCGCTGCTGCAGAAGCAGCTCGAGCTCTACCGAGGGAATGTCGACGGCCACGTCGCGCAGATCGGTCGACCCGACGCACGCAGCGTGCGTGAGTATCTGCAGACGAACGCCGAGGCGGTCCTCTTCGACGCCAACGCGCTGCTGTCCGCGCTCAAGGCATGGACCGGATATCACGCGCTCCGCGCCGCCAGGGCGAGAGCCGCGGGACGCGAAGACGCCGCCGAGGCGCAGTACGCCGAAGTCATCGCGCGCGACACCCGCGCGGAGTTCGTAGCCGCCCTCGCCGAGACGACGAGCCTCGTCGGCGCGCTGACACGGGAGTTGCGCATCGTCGCCGAGCTCCCCGGACGCGACACGCTGCCTCTGCCGGGAAAGCGGAGGGAGTCGATCGCGGCCCGCCAGACCTCCGCCCGGCTGCTGGAGGCGATCGCGCCGCTCGCCGACGCGCTCCGTCCGCCGGTCCCCGAGCTGGAGGCTCCGGGCGTCGTCTGCGCACCCGGGTCGCTGGAGGTCGAGCCGTACCTTCGCATCCTGCGATGGTTCCTGGAGGACGGTGAGACCGTACGTGTCCTCGGCTTCCCCGATCAGCTCGACGCTCTCGCTCCCCTGTCCGCGATCCTCAGCGGAGCGAAGGAGAAGCTGGCGGCGGCGCGGGACAGGGCGACGGCGAGGACACTCGTCGCCGTCACCGACCGCCGTGTCATCACGGCCAGGGCGAACGCGTTCCTCGAACAGGGCGAGATCCGCCTGGACATCCCGGTCGACCAGGTGCGCTACGTCCGGGTGACGACCGCGCAGGACAAGGCCGCGCGCCCGGCGGTCGACCTCATCACCCGGGACGAGAACGTCCGGTGGCTGTTCCCCGCGGACGTCGGCACCACCGAGGTGAGCGCGCTCGCCGCCGTACTGGCCGAGTCGATGACGATCCCGGACGCCGAACGCGAGGCGCTTCGGCGGCGGGACGTGGCCGAGAACGTGTGAGGGGGCCGGGCCGCCGGTGAGGTTCGGCGGCCCGGCCCCCGGGCGCGTGGCGGCTCCCCTGATCCGCGCACGGCACCCGGCCCCCGGTACAGGGGTCAGGTCCCTGTACCGGGGCGATCAGGACCCGTCAGGGGGCGCTCACGCCCAGCGTGTAGGCGCCGGATCCGCTGTAGGCGTGGACGACGTAGCGGTAGTAGCCCGCGCTGCCCGTGTAGGTGATGTCCTCCTCGGAGGTGGCGTCACCGTCCACGGCGACCGAGGCCCAGCTCGATCCGTTCCACTTCTGGAGGTACAGGTCGAAGTCGGTGCCAGCCGGTCCGCGCAGGCAGCCCGCGTGGGTTCCGGAGGTCGCCGAGTAGTAGTAGGACCCGTTCGGCTGGACGGCCGTCGCACCGGAGGTCAGTGTGCCCTGGTAGGTGTTCTCGGCGTTCTGGCATCCCGTGGGCGGCGTGGTGGTCCCGACCGTCAGCTGGTAGGTGACGGTGTGCGTGGTGGAGCCGGTGCCGGTGACGGTGATCGGGTACGTGCCGTCGGCGGTGCCCGACGCGACCTGGACGGTCATCGTGGAGGAGTTGCCCGAGGTGACCGAGGACGGGCTGAAGGACACGGTGACACCGCTGGGAGCGCCGCTCGCGGAGAGCTGGACGGTCTGTGAACTGCCGCCGGTGGTGCTGGTGTTCACGGTCGCGGTGGCGGAGGAACCCGGCTGGGCCGAACCCGAGGACGGGTTCAGGGCGAGCGAGAAGTCCGGGGTGGTGGTGCCTCCGCAGTCGGTCTCACCGGACTGCGCGGGGACGCCGATGGCGTTCCAGGCCGTCTTGACCGCGTTGCACTCGGCGCTGCCGTAGGTGTTCTTGGCGCTGGTCAGGGTGGCCCGGCGGGCGGCCAGGTGGTTCCAGGAGGAGGTCTTCATCAGCAGGGCGCCCATGAAGATCTTGCCGGCCTTCTGGATGCCGATGCCGGTCACGGAGGACGGGCCGCCGGAACATATCGGGCTGGTGGGCTTGCCGCCGCCCGGGCTGGAGCCCTCGGCGAGCAGGTAGAACCAGTGGTTCTGCGGACCCGCCGCCGCGTGCACCTCGGTGTTGGAGGTCAACTGGGTGTAGCAGTTGGGGTCGTTGTTGCGCAGCGACGGGTTGTACATGTACCGGATGGGCCTGTTGTCGCCGAGGAAGTTCAGCTTCTCGCCGACCGTGTAGTCGGGGGTGTCGTTCGGGTTGTTGGCGTAGTGCTCGGTGAGCGCGCCGAAGATGTCGCCGGTGGACTCGTTCAGGCCGCCGTTCTCGTTGGACGAGCCGGTGCTGCCCGGAGTCCGGTCGAAGATCTCGTGGCCGTACTCGTGGGCCACGACGTCGATGCCGGTGAGCTGGTTGGTGCCGTTCTGGTTGCGGCCGTACGTGGTCTTCGTGCCGTCGTAGTAGGCGTTGACCTCGGTGAGTCCGGCACGGGCCGGGACCATGCCGCCCTGGCCGTTGATGCCGTTGTAGCCGAACCACGACTTGAGCATGTCGGACTCGCGCTGCGCGGCGTACATGATGTCGACGCAGGCGGTCACTAGGTCGTTGGCGCCGCCGTTGCCCCACGGGGAGGACCCGGTGTAGGCGCTGCCGTTCTGGCCGCCGCACCGGAAGCCGGAGCGGTTGGGGTCGGTCATCGAACTGGCGGCGGTGTCGATGGTGACGGTGCCGTTGTGGTAGCCGCGGCCGTCCGCGTGCTGGACCTTCTCGGTCGCCTGGGTGACGCGGCCGGTGCGGGCGTCGACGAAGGTGTCGAGCGAACTGGGCTTGTTCTTCGCCGTGCGTCCGACGACCAGGGTGTGCCAGGCCAGGACCGGCTTGCCCGCCTTGAGCAAAACGGTCAGCTCGGGGGCGCCGGCGGACTCCACGGACTTGAGCTGCGCCCGTGCGGTGGCGAGTGCGGCCCGTGCGTCGACCTCGGCCGTGGTGGAGAGCCGCAGGGCCGGGGCGGGGGCACCGGTGACCTCGCGGACCTTGCCCGTGGAGTCGCTGAGCACGACGGCGTCGCCGCCGCCTGCGACCGGGAGGCCCTTGTACGTGCGCTCGTACGCGGAGAAGTACAGACCGTTCGACCAGGGGGTGACGGACGTGCGGACGAGATCCTCGTCGGCGCCGTGCCGCAGTTCGTCCAGGCCGCTGGTGGCGGCGCTGTCCGCGGCGGCGAGGGCGCGGGACCTGCCGTCGCCGGGTGGCGGCACGGGCCGGTCCTGCTGGGCCGCGCCCGCGGGCCCGGCGAGTGCGGCCGCGAGGCCGGCCGAGAGGGCCAGGGCCGTCACGGCGGCGGTGAATCTGGTGGGGTGCAACGTCTGCTCCGTTCAGGATGGGGAGGCGGATCGTTGCGGCGAGTATGGGCGTGGACATGGCTAGTTAGGGACATGCCATGTTGCATAGGACGGGAGTTATGGTGCGGCGGCCGCGGGGTGCGTACTCTGCGCCAATGAAGCTGGAGTTGAGGCACCTCGAAGCGGTGTGCCGGATCGCCGAGGCGGGCAGTCTGAGCCGTGCCGCGAGGCGGCTCGGGGTCTCCCAGCCCGCGCTCTCGGCCCAGTTGCGGCGCATCGAACGGGTGGCCGGCGGTGAGCTGTTCCTGCGCGGCCGGCACGGCGTGGAACCCACCCCGCTCGGGGAGTTCGTCCTGCGCAAGGCCCGTCTGGTGCTCGGCGAGATGGACGTCCTGGCCGCCGGAGCCCGCGCCATCGTCCCGCACCCGTCCCTGCGCCTGGGCTGCATCCTGCTCGTCCTCGTCGACCGGCTGCTCGGCGAACTGGAGCAGGCGATGGCCCGTCACGAGATCACGGTGACCGTCGAGCACTCGGCGACCGCGCTCACCCGCCAACTGGGCGCGGGACGCTACGACGCCGTGCTGTACGGCGAGGTCAACGACTACGAGGTGCCGTTGCCGCGGGGCACCACGGCGCGCACCCTGATACCTAAAGAGCCCTTCTGCGTACGGCTCTCGGCCGCGCACCCGCTGGCCGACCGGAAGCGGATCGCGCTCGCCGAACTGGCCGACGAATCCTGGATGATGCTGGTGGAGGACGACGACGGCGGGCCCGAGGCACTGGTGGCGGCCTGCGCGAAGGCGGGTTTCACGCCGCTGATGCGCCACCGGGTGACGGACCGGAAGATGCAGTGGGGCCTGATCGCCGCCGGCCGGGCCATCTCACTGAGCCAGCCGACCGCGCCGGTCACCGAGGGAACCGTGCTGCGCCCCTTGCTCGGCGACCCCGTCACCGGCCGTATCCGGATCGCCTGGAACCGCGCGGCGGTCTCCACCCGGCAGGCGGACCTGCTCTACCGCGCGGCCGCCCGCGCCTATCTCGCGAACGTGGACGACAACGCGTTCCACCGTGAGTGGTGGGACGCCCGGCCCGAACTGCACCCGGCGCTGGAGGACTCGGAGTAGGGCTGGCTCACCCGGAAGCAGCGGATCACCAAGCCCATGCGTCTGAACCCGGCCTTCGCGGTGACGGTCGCCCCCGACGGCACCCTGACGGGAACCCCCAGGGCAGGACGCCTCCCGGCCTCGAAGGTCACCGGCCGCCGCCGCGCCCTGCGCCCGGTCGCGGACGGGTAGCCGTACCGAACTCCCGCGTGCTCACTGCCGATACAGGGCGATCGCGGTCCGGACGAACGAGCGGATCAGCGGAAGCGAGATGTCGCCTTCGCGCACGGCCACCACCGCACGGCTCGGCGGCATGCCGGTCAGCGGCACCACGGTGAGCCCTTCCGCGGGCTCGTGGTCGAGGAGGGTCAGGCCGACCGTGCCGTTCCACAGGACGGCCTGGCGGCACTCCTGGACCGTTCGCACCGTCGGTCCCTCGCGAGGTTCACCACCGCTCCAGTAGGACTGCCAGGCGGGGTCCGTGCCCGGGGGGAACAGGAACCAGCGGCGGTCGGCGAGATCGGCCGGCTTCAGGCTGCCGCTGCCGGCCAGTGGATCGTCGGAGCGCAGCAGGGCGCCCACCGGGTCCGCCCGCAGTTCGTGCACGGTGAGGCCGGTCTCGTCGAACGGCCCGCGGGTCAGGGCCACATCCACACGTCCGGCATGCAGACCGCAGGTGGGATCGGTCAGGCCGGTCTCGCGGACGCGTCACATCACGCTGCCGCTGGCCGCGGTCGTCGCCGTCGGGCCGGCGGCGACGGCGGTGTGACCGCGCGGCGAGGGCTGCGGGACGCGTCGAAGGGACCTGCGGGAACGTCGGCGCGGCAGCCCGTCGCGGTTGCGAGGAGTTCACGTCCAGGCCCTTGTTACGTCATCTTCTACGCGCGTATCTTCACGTCTGGATCCGCGTGTCACGCCACCGGCCTCCTCCGTCGAACCTGACCTGACGAACCCTCACGACCCGGCGCCGGCGCGGCTGCCGGGCTCTGTTCTTCCCAGAAGGAGCTCCGCAACGGTGCCCAGCCCCATCGTCTCCCGCCATTCCCGCCGCACGCTGCTGCGCGCCACCCTGCCGGCCGCGGTCACCGCGTCCCTGGTGCTCGTCCCGCTGCCCGGCGCGGTCGCCGTCCCGTCCACCGGCGCGGTCATCGCCGAGGTGTACGGCGGTGGCGGTAACTCCGGCGCCACGCTGAAGAACGACTTCATCGAGCTCGGCAACCCCTCCGCGGCGGCCTTCGGCCTGACCGGCTACAGCGTGCAGTACCTGCCGGGCAGCCCCAGCGCCGGCAGCCGCTGGGGCGTCACCGCGCTGAGCGGCTCGGTCGCGCCCGGCGGCCGCTATCTGATAGCCGAGGCGGCGGGCGCGGGCGGCACCGTCGACCTGCCGACCGCCGACGCCACCGGCAACCTGGCCCTGTCCGCCACCAACGGCACCGTCGCGCTGGTCGACGGCACCGCCGCGCTGACCTGCAAGACCGCCGCGGACTGCGCCGCCGACCCGCGCATCGTCGACCTCGTCGGCTTCGGCACCGCCGTGGTCCGTGAGGGCACGGCGCCTGCTCCGGGTGCCTCGAACACCGCCTCGGTGGCCCGCGGCGCCTCCCTCGCCGACACCGACGACAACGCCGCCGACCTCAGGGCCGGCGCGCCCTCTCCGGTCAACGCCGCGGGCGAGGCCCCCGAGGGCGGCTCCGACAACGGCCCCACCGAGCCCGGCACGCTGCGCATCCACGACGTCCAGGGCGCCACCCGCCTCTCGTCGGCGGCCGGCAAGACCATCGCGGGCGTCCCCGGTGTCGTCACCGCCGTACGCACCCACGGCTCCAAGGGCTTCTGGATCCAGGACCCGAACCCGGACGCGGACCCTGCCACCAGCGAGGGCGTCTTCGTCTACACCGGCAGCGCCGACCCCGCCGTCAAGGTCGGTGACGCCGTGCTGGTCACGGCCAAGGTGAGCGAGTACTACCCGAACAGCTCCGGCGGCTCGCAGTCCCTCACCGAGCTGACCAACCCCAAGGTCACCGTCGTCTCCTCGGACAACCAGGTGCCCGCCCCGGTCGTGCTGGACGGCTCCACCGTCCCGGCGGCGTACGCCCCGGACGCGGCGGGCGGCTCGATCGAGGCCCTGCCGCTCCGGCCAGGCACCTACGCGCTCGACCTGTACGAGTCCCTTGAGGGCATGAACGTCGAGGTCCGTGACGTTCCGGTGGTGCAGGCCTCCAACGAGTACCGCGAGCTGTGGGTGGACGCCCGCGAGGAGGACCCGCGTTCGGCCCGCGGCGGTGTGGTCTACCTCGGCTACGACCGTCCGAACCCCGGCCGCCTCATGGTCCAGACGCTGGGCCCGGCCGCCGACTTCCCGGTCGCCGACGTCGGCGACCAACTCACCGGCGCCAGCAGCGGCCCGCTGGACTACACCCAGTTCGGCGGCTACACGATGGCGGCCACGCGGCTCGGCGCCCTGCAGTCGGGCGGACTTCAGCGGGAGGTCACCGAGCGCGCCCTGCCGAGCGAGCTCACGATCGGCACGTACAACGTCGAGAACCTCGACCCGGGCGACAGCGACGAGAAGTTCGCCGCGCTGGCGGCCGGCGTGGTCACCAACCTGCGCTCGCCCGACATCGTGGCCCTGGAGGAGATCCAGGACGACAACGGCCCGGTCAACGACGGCACGGTCGCCGCCGACGCCACCGTCACCAAGTTCGTCGAGGCCATCAGGGCGGCCGGCGGCCCGGAGTACGACTGGCGCTCCGTCGACCCGGTGAACGGCAAGGACGGGGGCGAGCCCGGCGGCAACATCCGCCAGGTGTTCCTGTTCAACCCGGAGCGGGTCTCCTTCACCGACATACCCGGTGGCGACGCCACCACGGCGGTGGACGTGACCGGCACCGGAAAGCGCACCTCGCTGACCGCCTCGCCGGGCCGGATCGACCCGGGCGACGAGGCGTGGAACTCCAGCCGCAAGCCGCTGATCGGCCAGTTCCGGTTCCACAACAAGCCGGTCTTCGTCATCGCCAACCACTTCAACAGCAAGGGCGGCGACCAGGGCCTGGACAGCCGCTTCCAAGCCCCCACCCGCGGCTCCGAGACTCAGCGCCTCAAGCAGGCCGCGGTGGAGCAGGCGTTCGTCGCCAAGCTGCTCGCGGCCGACCCGGACGCCCGCGTGGTCTCGCTCGGTGACTTCAACGACTACCAGTTCTCCCCCGCGCTCCAGACCCTCACCCAGGACGGTGTGCTGCGCGACCTGGTGAACGAACTGCCCGAGTCGGAGCGGTACTCGTACGTCTTCCAGGGCAACTCCCAGGTGCTGGACCACATCCTGGTCAGCCCCGCGCTGAAGCCGCAGCACGTCCGCTACGACGTGGTGCACATCAACAGCGAGTTCGCCGACCAGGCGTCCGACCACGACCCGCAGGTGGTCCGCGTCAAGCCCTGACGCGAGGCGTCCGTCCAGGTCCCCCGCCCGGTTCCGTCACCGGGCGGGGGACGCCCGTCCCCCGGGGAGGAGTTCACTCCCACCTGTGTCCGAAGCGGGCGGCCAGAGCCGACACGTCCGGCTCACCGAACTCCGCGCGCAGCGCCTCGAACGCCTCCGCCTTCGCGCTGCCGAAGCGTCCGATGTGGCGGGCGTAGGAGGGCACGGTCCAGAACCTCGGCGGGCTGGTCTTGCTGTGGAACTTGTCGGCGTACATGACCAGCCGCTCCTCGGCCGTCTCCGGGAGGAAGTCGCGCCGGGGCAGGGGCAGGTCCTGCGCGACGATGTCCTCCCGGGTCAGCCCGACACCCGTGTGGCAGGAACAGAACCGGCGGACGCGCTCGGGAAGGTTCTCCTTGGCGAGCATCTCGTGCCCGAGCACCCCGTGACGCACATAACTCTTGTAGTCGAGGTGCCCCTGGGCGTCGTAGAGGTGATAGACCCCGATGTCGTGCAGCAGACAGCCGGTTCTCACCAGGTCGGCGTCCACTGTCAGTCCGGCCGCGTCGATGAGACTCTGGGCGACGTTCCAGACGATCTCGCAGTGCGTGTGGACGGCGTCGAACGCCTCCTGGGTCGGCGCGTACTTCTCGTGCAGCGCGCGGATGTCCTCGACGCTGGGAAGGGTCATCCGCGGAGCGTAGCAAGAGGGCAGGTCGGCGTACGTCGACGTGGTCGCCCGGCGCCACTGGTCAGGCGTCTACCCGCACGTCACCACCCGGCCTCCGTCGAGGACCGCCGTTCTGTCGGCCAGAGCCGTGGCGGCGTCGTGGTCGTGGGTGATGAACACCAGGCTCAGCGCTGTCCGTTCACGGAGTGCGGAGAGATGGGTGAGGATCAGGTCGCGGGTCGCGGGGTCGAGGCCGGAGGTGATCTCGTCGCAGACGAGGACGGCTGGTTCGGCGAGCAGGGCCCGGGCCAGGGCGGCCCGTTGGAGCTCGCCGCCGGACAGGGTGGTGGGGCGGCGGAGGGTGAGGCCTGTGGTCAGGCCGAGCTGTTCCAGGGTCCGGGCGGCGGTCCGGTGGGCGGTGGTGCGGTCGGTGCCGCGCAGCCGGACCGCGGTCCGGGCCACCTGGTCCAGGACTGGGCGGTGCTCGTCGAAGGCCGCCCTGGGGTCCTGGAACACGTACTGCACGGCGGCCAGTTCGGCGCGGGTTCGGGTGCGGAGACTGCGCGGCAGCGGGGCGCCGTCGAGCAGGACCGCACCGTCGTAGACGGAGTGCAGCCCGGCCAGGCAGCGGCCGAGGGTGGTCTTGCCGCTGCCGGAGCGGCCGGTGACGGCCAGGCACTCCCCCGGCGCGACCGACAGCGTGAGGTCGTGCAGGACCGGCACGGGGCCGCACGCGGTGCGGTGACGGGCGGTGAGCGCCCGGACGGTCAGCCGTGTGCCGGCCGGTTCCGTGGTCGTGCCTCGTCGTGGCGGGAGCGCGGGACCCGGCCTGGCGGACAGCGCCTCCGGTGAGGGTCCGCGTTCCACCGTTCGGCCCGCTCGCAGCACGACCGTCTCGTGGGCCAACTTCCTTACGGCGTCCAGGTCGTGGCTGAGGAGGACCAGCGCGATGCCCTGCCGCGCGACATCGGCCAGCGCCTCCACCACGCCCTCCCGAGTGGCCGGGTCCTGCCCCGTGGTGGGTTCGTCGAGGACGATCACCCTGGCGCCGAGGAGCAGTGCCTGGGCGATGACGACCCGCTGCTGCTGGCCTCCCGACAACTGGTGGGGGTAGCGGCGCAGCACCAGGTCGGGGGACGGCAGCTGGGCCAGGCGCAGGGCGTGTTCGACGGCCTCCCGGGTCTCGCGGCGCGTTCCGCCTCGGCGGGCCGCGATGTCCTTCAGCAGGGTTCCGGCGCGGCGGGCGGGGTTGAGGACGGCGGCGGGGTGCTGGGGTACGTAGCCGACGGCGCCGGGTCCCGGGGTGCGGATGCGGCCCTCGATCCGGGCGCCGGGCGGGAACTCGCCGAGCAGGGCCCGTCCGGTGGTGGTCTTCCCGCTGCCCGAGGGCCCGACGAGGGCCGTGACACGGCCCGGGCGGGCGGTGAGGCTCACACCGTCGACGAGCACACCGCCGGCCACCTCCACGCGCAGTCCTTCGACCTCCGCGACCGGGTTCATCCCCGGCCTCCTTTCCTCGTGGCCTCGGCGGGGGTGTGCAGGGCGGCGTCGAAGAGCAGGTTGGTGCCCATCGACAGGGCCGCGACGAGCAGGGCGGGCACCACGACGGCCCACGGCTGGAGGAACAGGCCCGTGCGGTTGCGGTCCACCATCACCGCCCAGTCGGCGGCGTCCGGCGCAACGCCGACCCCGAGGAACGCGGCCGTGGCCACCAGATACAGGGCACCGGTGAGCCGGATCCCCGCGTCGGCGGCGAGCGTACGGCGCAGGGAGCGGGCCACGTAGCCGACCGCGGTACGCCACCAGGACTCGCCCTGCATCCGCAGGGCCTCGACCGCGGGCCGGGCGGCCACCTCGGTGGCCGCCGCGTGCACCACGCGCGCGGCGTCGGGCACGGCCGCCGCTCCGACCAGCACCGCCAGTCCGGCCGGGCCCGGTGTGAGGGTCGCCGCCACCAGCAGCACCAGCAGGAGGGAGGGCACGGCGAGCACGACGTCGAGCGGCCGCATGAGGGCCTCCTCCAGCCAGGCGCGCCGGGTGAGCGCTGCGCTCAGACCGAGCGGCACGGCGGCCAGATAGGCGAGACCGGTGGCCGCGAGCGCCACGAGGACGACGGAGCGGCCGCCGAGCAGGACCTGCCGCCAGACGTCCCGGCCGCTGAAGTCGGTGCCCAGCCAGTGCCCGTCACCCGTCGCGAACGAGATCGCGCGCGGCCCGGCCGGTCCGGCGAACAGCGGCCCGGCGACGGCCAGCAGCAGGGGCACGGCCAAGAGCGCCAGGGCAAGCGCGTACCTGGACTGGTGGCGCCTCATGCGGCGGCCGCCGCGCGCGGGGCGAGTACGCGGGTGAGGGCGTCCGCCCCGAGGTTGACCAGGACGGTGACCGTGCCGAAGACGACGGCCATGCCCTGGACGACGGGCAGGTCCCGGGCGGCGACGGCGTCGACGAGTACGGTGCCCAGCCCGGGGACGACGAAGAGGGCCTCGACGACGATCACGCCGCCGAGCAGCCAGTCGCAGGTGCGGGCCACCTGCTGGGCGGCCGGTGCGAGGGCGTTGGGCAGGGCGTGCGTCCAGCGGACCCGGGCGCCGCCGATGCCGTAGCGCAGGGCCTGGGCGACGTACGGCGAGGCCATCGCGTCGATCATCCCGGCGCGCACCAGGCGGCTGATCGTGCACACGGGCCGGGAGACCAGGACGAGGACGGGCAGGACCAGCACGGCCGGCTCGGTGAGGGGGTCGGCGCCGACGGCGGTGGGCGGCAGCCAGCCCAGCCACAGCCCGAACAGGCCGGCCAGCAGCACGCCGAGGGCGAACTCGGGGACGGAGTGCACGGCCAGGGTCAGCGCGCTGAGGGTACGGTCCAGCGGGCCACCCTCGCGGCGGGCGCACAGCACGCCGAGGCCGGCCGACAGCGGCAGCAGCACGGCGAGGGTGACGCCGGCGAGCAGCGCCGTGGGCCCGAGGCCGTCGCCGAGCAGGCCGGCGACGGGCCGCCCGCCGACCAGGGAGGTGCCGAGGTCGCCGCGGACGAGTCCGGCGGCCCAGTCCAGGAAGCGTTCGGCGGCGGGCCGGTCCAGGTCCAGCGCCGCGCGGATGCGGGCGATGCGCTCGGGGTCGGGCTGGTCGCCGGCCAGGGCGACCGCCGCGTCCCCGGGCAGGGCCTCGGTGAGGGCGAAGACGAACACGACGACGGCCGCCGTCTGCGCCAGCCCGAGGAGCAGGCGGCGGCCGGTCCAGGAGAGGCGCCCGGTCACACGAGTCGTCGCGAGAGCCGTCACGCGAACCAGACCCGGTCGAAGCGGGCCCAGTCGAGGGTGTTGGCGGGGGCCTCGGCCGAGACGCCGCGGACGGCGGGGGCGGTGGCGACGATCCAGTCGGCGAAGCCCCAGATCAGGAAGCCGCCTTCGTCGTGCAGACGGCGCTGCATCCGCTCGTAGAGGGCGGTCCGTCCCTGCTCGTCGGGGGTGGACTGGGCCTGTCGGTAGAGGTCGTCGAAGTCCCGGTGCCGCCATTGGGTGGCGTTGGTGGTGGAGCCGGTGAGCAGGCGCTGCGATATGTGGGCCTCGATGGGCATCGCCCCGGACCGGTACGAGGCGAACGTGCCGTCGTTCAGGATGTCGCTCCAGTAGGTGTCCTTGTCGCCGACCCTGATCTCGACGGTGACCCCGGCCTCGGCGGCCTGCTCCTTGAAGATCCCGGCCGCCTCGACGAAGCCGGTGGCGGCGGGGGCGGTGTCCAGGGTGACCTCGAGGTTCTCGGCGCCCGCCGCCTTCAGCAGGGCCCGGGCGCGGTCGAGGTCGCGGGTGCGCTGGGGCAGGCCGGACGCGTAGTGGCGGTAGCCCTTGCCGAAGAGGTCGTTGCCTATCACACCGGCGCCGGAGAGGGCGCCGTCGACGAGTTCCTGGCGGTCGGCGATGAGGAAGAACGCCTGGCGGACCCGCTTGTCGTCGAACGGGGGCCGGTCGGTCTTCATCACGAAGCCCTGCATGGCGCTGCCGGGGAGCCGGATGACGTTCATCCGCCCGCCGCCCTCGTAGGTGCGGGCGGTGGCGGGGTCGAGCTCGTGGGCGTACTGGACCTGCCCGCCGAGCAGGGCGCCGGTGCGGGCCGACTCCTCGGTGGCGACGACGAACTCCACCCGGTCGAGGTGCGGCGCGCCCTCCCAGTAGGCGTCGTTGCGCTCGACGACGAGGGACCTGCCGGGGGTGAAGGAGACGAAGGTGAACGGGCCGGAGCCGACGGGCCGTTCGAAGGAGGTCGTGCCCTCGGGGACGATGTACGCGCCGAACGCCGCGAGCACGTTGGGGAATTCGGCGTACGGGCGCTTCAGCCGGAACTCGACGGTGGTCGCGCCCAGGGCGCGGCTGGCGGCGAGGTCGACGGGTTCCAGGGACGCCTTGGCACGGAAGGCGGCGTCGGGGTCGGCGATACGGCGGTAGCTGTGGAGGACGTCCTCGGCGGTGACGGGTCGGCCGTCGTGGAAGGCGGCCTCGCGCAGGGTGACCTTCCAGGTGTCGAGGGTCCGGTTGGGCTCCCAGTGCTCGGCGAGCCGCGGCACGGGGGCGAGGTCGGTGCCGAAGTCGGCGAGCTTGTCGTAGAGGGCCTTGGCGCGGGCGGCGTCCACGAACAGGTTGACGGCGTGCGGGTCGAGGGTCTCGCCCGCGCCGCCGCCCGCGAAGGCGGCCCGCAGGGTGCCGCCGCGCCTGGGGGTGCCCGTCTCGGTGGTGTTCCCGCTGTCGCCGGCCGTGCGGGTGCAGCCGGTGGTGAGGGCGAGGGCGGTGGCCGTGGTGGTGGCGAGGAGGAAGCCTCGGCGGTCGAGGCCGGGGCGGTTGCTGGTCACTGTGTGGTGTCTCCGTTGCTGTGCCGGGAGTCGGGCGTGGGGTGGTCGTGGAGCTGGAGCCGGGCGACGAGGTGCAGGCGGTCGGAGCGCGCGGTCCCGTGCGGCAAGTCGCCCTCGCGCCAGGGCGGTTCGGTGCGGGGGCCGGGTCCGTCGTGCAGGGCGAGGACCTCGAAGCCCGCGAGGGTGAGGAAGTACCGCAGTTCCTGGGGGAACAGCAGCCGCCAGGCGGAGTGCTGCTCCCGCGGTGGTGAGCCGTCGTCGGCGGTCCAGACGCGGCGGCGGCGCAGGAGTTGGGCGCCGTGGTCGATCCACAGGCCGGTGCGGGAGGTATGGGTGGTGCCGTCCTGGTCGAAGGACGCGGTGCGCGGCCCGTCGAGGAGTTCGGTGTGGCCGAGGAAGAAGGCGCCGTTGCGCATCTCCGCGACGAGCAGTCCGCCGGGGGCGAGATGGCGGCGGCACGCGGCGAGACAGGCGGCCAGGTCGTCGTTGGTGTGGCAGTACAGCAGCGCGCTGTCCAGGCACAGGACGGCGTCGAAGGTCCGGCCGAGTTCGAAGTGGCGCATGTCCGCACGGTGGTAGTCGGGGCCGGGGTGTCGCCGGCGGGCGTGGGCGAGCATCGTCTCGGCGGTGTCGATGCCGGTGACCCGGCGTCCGCCGCGCCGGTGCAGCCAGGCCGCGTCCCGGCCGGTGCCGCAGCCGATGTCCAGGACCCGCGGGCCCGCGCCGTGGCGGCGCAGGGTGTCCTCGGCCCAGCGGGCGGCGAGGTGGTCCGGGTCGGGGAAGCGCTGCTCGTAGAGCTCGGGGTGGTCGGTCAGGAGGTTGCCGTCGTTCATCTGGTCTCGCTCAGGGGGTCACGGTGGGGGTGGTGGACGGGTCGGCCGGGTGTGGGGGCGGGGCCTCTCCACGTGGGGAGTCCCGGGCATCCGGGCGCGGTGGCGGGACCTCTCCGCCTGGGAAGTCCCCGGCGTCCGGGTCCGGTGGCAGGACCTCTCCACGTGGGGAGTCCCGGGCATCCGGGCGCGGTGGCGGGACCTCTCCACGTGGGGAGTTCCGGGCATCCGGGCGCGGTAGTGGGACCTCTCCGCCTGGGAAGTCCCGGGCGTCCGGGTCCGGTGGCAGGACCTCTCCACGTGGGAAGTCCCGGGCATCCGGGCGCGGTGGCGGGACCTCTCCGCCTGGGAAGTCCCGCCGGTGGGGTGCGGGCGGGCCGGGCAGGGCCCCGCGCAGGTGCAGCAGCGTGACGGCCGCCGCCGACGCGAGGCCGAGCGCCGTGCAGCAGGCGTACGGGAGCCAGCCCGGGCCGCCCCGCGTGACGGTGTCCATGGCCCACCCGACGCCCGCGCCGACGGCCGCCGTCACCACGCCCGACACGGCGTAGAACAGGCCGTAGAAGGTGCCGGTGAGCTCGGGCCGCCCGAAGGCGGGGACGGTGTCCAGCACGAAGGGCTGGGCGGTCATCAGCCCGAGGTACAGCAGCAGGGCCCCGGCCAGGACGGGCACGAGGCGCGCCGGGTCCGTCCCCGCGGTTCCCGCGACCAGCGCCGGCGGTACGAAGCCGAGCCCGCCTACGGCGAGTCCGGCGGCGATCCAGCGGCCCGGGCCGCCGCCGCGCGCGGTGAGCCGGCGGGTGAGCCGGAGCTGGAGGAGGAGGCCCGCGACGGTACCGACGACGAACAGCAGCCCGACGGCACCCGTCCGACCCGTGGCCTGCCGAGCGGCGTGCGCGAGCAGCAGATAGAGCTGGCTCTCCATGCCGTACATGCCGGTCATGGCCAGCGCGAAGGCCACGAAACGGCGGTTGCCCGCGGCCTCCCGCCAGTCGCCGAGGACGGAACCGGCGGGCCGTGGCCGCTCCCCGGCGGGCAGCGCCGCGGCCTGCGCGATCGTGAGCAGCGCGAACACACCCGCCGCGGTGAGCGCCGCCGTCCTGAAGCCGCCGAGCAGCAGCAGGGTCCCGAGCAGCGGCCCGAGCAGCGCCCCGGCCGTCGCGAACACCTGGAACAGCGCGAACGCCTCGGTCCTGCGCTCGCCGGCCTCCCGGGCCACGTACGCCCGCACGGCCGGGTTGAACAGGGCACCGGCCAGACCACTGAGCACCGACGCGGCGATCAGCACGGGCAGTGCGTCGCCGAGGGCGAACAGCGCGAAGCCCAGGGTGCGCAGCGCGCAGCCCGCGACGATCACGCCCCGGGCCCCGAGACGGTCGGCCGCCGAGCCCCCGATCAGGAACAGCCCCTGCTGGCTGAGGTTGCGCAGGCCGAGGACCAGCCCGACCACGGCCGCGGACAGCCCGAGGTCGTCGGTGAGATGGGTGGCCAGGTACGGGACGAGCAGGTAGAAGCCGGTGTTGACGCCGAACTGGTTGACCAGCAGCAGCCGCACGGCCGGCGGGAGGCCGCGCACCCCGGCGAGCGTCCTCACCGTGCCGCCCCTGCGGGTATGTCCGCGCGGGGCCGTACTCCCAGGCCGCCGCGCGGGGCGGGGCGTACGGTCCCGTCGGTGCCGCCGATCCCGGTCCATGGGTCGTCGGCGAGGAGCAGATGTCCGTCGAGGTCGGCCCAGCGGGCGCGGTCGACGAGGTGGACGGCGGGTGCGATGCCCAGCGAACTGGCCGTGAGGCAGCCGAGCATGAGGTCGGTGCCGCTGCCGCGCAGCGCGGCGTGGATACGCAGTGCGTGGCGTACACCGCCGCACTTGGCGAGTTTCACGTTGACTCCGTGGACGCGTCCGGCGAGGGCGGTGGCGTCCTCGTAGGTGACGGCGTCCTCGTCGGCGATCACCGGCAGCGGGGAGGCGGCTGCGACCCGGGCCAGGGCCTCGGGACGGCCGGGCGCGACGGGCTGTTCCACGGCGGTGACACCGAGCGCGGCGAACCGCGGCAGCAGGGCGTGGGCCTGCTCCTCGGTCCAGGCCCCGTTGGGGTCGAGCAGCAGTTCCGCCGCGGGCGCCGCCTCGCGGACGGCCGCGACCCGGTCCAGGTCCTCGGCGGCTTCGGGGGACCCGGCCTTGACCTTCAGGACGGTGAATCCGGCCGCGACGAGCCGGCCGGCCTGTACGGCGGCGGTCACGGGAGGGACGATCCCGATGGTGCGCGCCGTGCGCGCGGACGGCGGCACGGGGGTGCCGAGCAGCTGATGAGCGGGCGCACCGGCCCGCTTCCCCGTGAGGTCCAGTACGGCGGCCTCGACCGCGGCGAGGACCCCCGGCGGCAGACCGGCACCGAGCGGACCCGCGGGGGCGAGGTCCGCCCAGGCGGTCTCCGGGTCCGGAAGCCGCTCCACCTCGGGACGCAGGGCGCTCACCCGGCGCAGGATCTCCTCGGTCGGCAGTCCGAGGTACCGGCTGCTGACGGCCTCGCCCCAGCCGCGCAGTCCGCCGTGCTCGAGGGCCACCCAGACCGCGTCGCGGCGGGCCATCACGGAACGGGAGATACGCAGCGGCTCGGCCAGCTCCAGCGAGACGGTGTGCCAGGTGAGTCTCATACGGCGCCTCCGTGGGCCGGAGCACGGACGCCTCGCGACGTGGTGGCGGAGTCGAGGACGGTGCGGCAGCGGGTCCAGCCGAGTGCCTCGGTCGCGCGGGGGTGCGGGATCTCCAGCGGGCGGGTGGCCGGCGCGGTGCCGGTGAGGCCGTGCGCGTGACAGAAGTCGTCGTCGTAGACGGTGCCGAGGTAGCGGTGCGGCCCGTCGGGGAAGACGGTGGCGACGACGGCGCCGGGCTCGGCCCTGGCGGCCCACGCGGCGACCAGGGCGACCGCGCCGGTGCTCCAGCCGCCGCTGACGAAGCTGCCGCGGGCGAGCCGGCGACAGGTGTCGACGGCCTCGGCGGGGCCCACCCAGTGCACCTCGTCGAAGACGCCGTGGCGGACGTTGGCGGGGTGGATGCTGCTGCCCAGTCCGCGCATCAGGCGCGGCCGGGCGGGCTGGCCGAAGATGGCGGAACCTACGGAGTCGACGCCGATCACCTTCAGCCGGGGCCAGCGGCGGCGCAGCGGGCCGACCAGTCCCGCGCTGTGCCCGCCGGTGCCGACGCTGCACACCAGGACGTCCATGTGGTCGAGCTGCCCGATCAGTTCGGCGGCCATGGAGCGGTAACCGGCCGGGTTGTCGGGGTTGTTGTACTGGTCGGGCCAGTAGGCGTCCTCGGTGCGGGCCAGGACCTCGCGCAGCCGGGCGATCCGGGCGGCCTGCCAGCCGCCGCGGGCCGCGGGGCGGTCGACCAGTTCCAGCCGGGCGCCGTGGGCGCACAGCAACTGCCGCATGGACGGCTCGAGTTCGCTGTCACCGACCAGGAGGACGGGGTGGCCGAGGGTCTGTCCGGCGAAGGCCAGCCCGATGCCCATGGTGCCCGAGGTGGACTCCACGACCGTGGCTCCGGGGCGCAGTTCGCCGCGCCGCCTGGCCGCGGTGAGCATGGACATCGCGGCGCGGGCCTTCATCCCGCCCGCGCTGAGGCATTCGAGCTTGGCCCAGAAGCCGGGGTGGGGGTGGGGCAGTTCGGTGCGGACGCGG
This sequence comes from Streptomyces sp. NPDC005017, assembly GCF_042873115.1. Classification (NCBI taxonomy): domain Bacteria; kingdom Bacillati; phylum Actinomycetota; class Actinomycetes; order Kitasatosporales; family Streptomycetaceae; genus Streptomyces; species Streptomyces sp. NPDC005017. The sequence goes on from NZ_JBIALD010000017.1 coordinate 60,980, forward strand.
GCGAGCGGTGTACGGCCCAGCAGGGGCAGCAGATCGGGGTTGGCCCCGGCGGGGGCGCCGAGTTCGGGCGGAGCGAGGGTCATGCACTGTCTCCGTAGCGGTGGATGGTCCCCGGGCCGCCGTCGAGCCAGAAGAACGGGTACGGCTCGGCGGACACGGCACTCACCCCGGCTCCGAGGAAGCGGGGCAGGACGGCGCTGCCGGTCTGGGCGAACATCACCAGCGGCTTGCCGGTCGCGGCGGCGTGGTCGAGCAGTCCCTGGAAGCTGCCGTTGCCGAGGGTCATGCCGGAGGCGAGGATCGCGCCGCAGCGCTCCAGGTGGGCGGGCGTGTCGGTCAGCACGGGCTCGCCCCACTCGGTGGTGCCGCCCTTGAGGTCGCACGGAAGGTAGTCGACGCCTCGCGAACGGAGCTGTTCCAGCAGGGAGTTGACGACGCCGACGACGAGGACCGGGCGGCGCTCGCCGAAGCGGCGGGCGTGCGTGTCAGTCGCGGCGCGGTCATCGGCGTCGGTCCGGGGTCCGGCACCCGTGTGCGCGCCCAGCAGATCGACGACCGCCCGGGCCCGGGCCCGCGAGCGGCTCAGCGAACCGCCGGCCGGCAGGGCGTACGGTCGGGCGCCGTTGTCCGGTGTGTGCGGGCGTACGTGGGCGAGGTAGGCGTCGAGGGCCGCGATCCGCACGGGCAGGACCGGATGGCCGAGCAGGTCGGCCACGCGGGCGCCCACGCAGTCGTCGAGGGCGCCCTCGGGCAGGGTCCCCGGCTCCACCGCGCACGATCCGACAGCGGCGTCGAGCCGCAGGCTGAGCACCTCGTTGCGGTAGCCGCGGGCACGGCCCGCGTGACGGACGGCCTGGGAGGTGGTGAAGGCGAGCGAGACCCGCTCGTGGGCCGGGTCGGGTCCGTACGCCCCGGCACGGACCAGGCCGAACAGCCGGTCGACGGTCCGGACGACGGGGTCGCCGAGCGTCGGCGCGGGGCCGTGCGGGGCCCGGCGTTCCGGAGACGGACGCGGGGCGGACAGGGCAGACGCGTGCGGGGCGGACTCCGCAGACGGCTGCGGGACGGACAGGGTCACGCGGGCACCGCCGGGGACAGCTCGTAACCGGGACGCAGACCCGCCAGCAGCCGCTCGGCGTTCGCGCGGGCGCCGTCGCCCTCGGTGTCGACGGTCATGACATGGCCGAGGTACTCGTTGTTGCTGGTGGCGGCCCGTACGGCGCGGCCGGGTTCGGCGAGGCCGAGTTCCCGCACCTCGGGCCGGGCCCGGACGTCCTCGGCCCCCTCCACGCCCGTGAGGGTGCCCTCGGCGCCGGGCAGGAGGAACGCGATGGCGGCGCTGCGCACACCGGTCTGTCGCGGCGTCAGGTCGGGTGCGCGGCCGAGGGCGACGTCCACACAGGCGGTGGCCAGGTCGACGCCGGTGACATGGCGGACCAGTTCGGTGATGCGGTTGCCCGCCGGGCGGGGGTTGACCTCGACCACCCGGGGCCCGTCGGACGTCAGCTTGATCTCGGTGTGGCAGACCACCTGGTCCAGGCCCAGCGCCTCGACCGCCCGCAGCGCGGTCCCGACGGCCTCCTTCGCCTCGGTCTCCGCGACGGCGGCCGGGAACATGTGGCCGGTCTCGACGAAGGCCGGCGCCCCGCCGATGCTCTTGTCGGTGACGCCGACGGCATGGGTGGTTCCGCCGAACGAGACGGTCTCGACGCTGACTTCGGGCCCGTCGAGCATTTCCTCGAGCAGGACGACGGGGACGCGGTCCTGGCCGCGCGCGTTGACCGGGAACTCGGCCAGGGCCCGGCAGGCGAGCTCCAGTTCGCGCTCGTCGCGCACCGCGCGGACCAGCATGCCGGCGCACAGGTCCACCGGCTTGACGACGAGCGGGTAGCCGAGCTCCCGGGCGGCGGCCGCCGCGTCTCCAACACCCTCGCGGATCGCGAACCGGGGCCCGGCCACTCCGGCCTCGGCGAGCACCCGGCGCGTCAGGTCCTTGCGGCAGGCCGCCTCGACGGCCTCCGGAGCCGGGCCGGGCAGGCCGAGCCGCCGGGCCGCGTGGGCGACGGCGGGCAGGTAGTAGTCGCACGAGGAGACCACGCCGTCGAAGCCGAGGACGGTGTGCAGGCCCTCCAGCCGCGCGAGGAGCGCGCGCGTGTCGTTGGTGTCCGCCGTGATGACGTTGCGGGCCGTGAGCAGCGGGTGCGTCCCCTCGCCCGCGGGTGTGACACGCAGGTAGTGGTGCAGGTCGCGGGTGACGAAGGTGAACTCGTGCCCCGCCTCGCGGATCGCTCTGGGCAGCAGCCTGCTCATCGACCCCACCCAGCTTTCGATCACCAGCAGATGTCCCATCGGACTTCCTCCCGGACTGCCGTCGGTTTCTGTGCGACGCAGACGTTATCCGAAATCGTTTTCATTTCCAATAGAGCAGTTTTCGGGTAACGTGCGGAACCCCACGGCAGGAGAGGCGGAGTCCGGTGACAGAACTGACGCGAGATCAGAGGGTCGGGCCGTACACGGTGCGGCACGCGAGGAGCGGGGACCTGCCCGGCGCCCGGAGCGTCATGCTGGACACCTTCTACCGGGAGTTCGACTACGGATATGTGCCGGAGTGGCACCCCGACGTCGTCGACCTGGAGGGCACGTACCTGCGCGATCCGCGGCACACGCTGATCGTGGCCGTACGCGACGGCGGCGAGGTGGTCGGCACCACCGCCCTCAACTCGCGCGGGCCCGCCCATCCTCCGCACCCGCGAAGCCTCGTCGAGCGCTACCCCTCAGGACGGACCGCCCAGTTGCTGCGCGTGTACGTGCGCCCCGGACACCGGCGTCACGGGCTCGCCCGCGCGATGGTGCGCACCGCCTGCGACTTCGCCGCGAAGGTTCCCGGGTACGAACGTGTCTACCTGCACACCAACGTCGACATCCCCGGCGCGGAGGGCTTCTGGCGCAGCCTGGCCACCGAGGTCTTCGACGCCCGCCCCACCGGGGAGCACGGCGGCTTCGGCACCGTCCACTTCGAGATGCCGCTCGACACCGCGCTCACACCCATGGGCTGACAGCACAGGAACGCCCCGTCCGCAGCGACGGGACAAGCCGTCGAGTGTGGGCGGGGCGTCCGTATCCCGGCACCGCCTGCTCTCAAGTACCGTTGCCCTGACCGCACACCAGAGCATGCGCCTCGATCTCGACTGCGGGCAGTTCCTCCCGGATGCCGCAGGCGAACAGCCCCGAGTACGTGGCCGCCGACCACGTGGACAGCGTGCCCCGCACCGTCCCGCTCCCGGAAGCACCGCAGTCGTACACGAAGGACGCCTCTACGGTCCTCACACCCACCACGGCCACCAGCACACCGTCGGACCTGCCGGACGACACGGTGAGGGTTCTGTCCCCTTCGGGCAGAGTGAAGGTGTCCCCCACCCGCGCGAGGTCGGAGTCCGTCCGATCCGCGAGGGAGTCCACGGCGGCCCGCCCGGCCGCCGCCCCCTCGGGGAGCGGCGGGTACACGTTCGCCCTCAGGGTGCGCAGCGGAACGAGCCCGAACGTCGTCCTGACCGTCTTTCCCGCCGGAACGCGCACGTGCTGGGCGTCGGACACAGCGGCCAGTCTCATCTGCCCGGTCACCTTGCCCCAGCGGAATGTGCCCCCTCGGCAGCTCCAGTCCCGCGGAGAGGGACGGCTCGCGGCGGTCGTGCCGGCCGTCGACGGGTGCGCGGCCCGGGGCTCCCCGGCCGCGGTGCAGGACGCCGTCGCCAGCGCGGCGACGAAGGCGGTGGCCAGGGCGACCGCACCGCGGATCGGCTTACGTCCCACCAGTTCTCCTGTCGCCCGCACACCACCCCGGAATCTTCACAACCGGCGCGGCCGGTTCATCAAAGCCGAAGATGATCACAGCAGGCCACAGGTGATCGGAAACGGTACGAGACCGTGATCAGCCTCGGACGGCCGCCCGGGGACGCGGTCCGGCACCGGTGACCGCGCACCGGGCTCCGGACTCAGCTCTCTTTGGGACCCCGGGACCCCGTCGAGCCGGCGCCGGGAGGCGTCGCCGAACACCTGACCACGCTCGGCCTTCTCCAGCAGAAGGGCCGGCCGGTCGAACCGCCCGCCGTACGTCCCGGCGAACTCCCGGGCCCGCTCGACGAAGCCGGGCAGGCCGCCGTCGTAGCCGTTGATGTACTGGAGCACACCGCCGGTCCAGCCGGGGAAGCCGAGGCCGATGTTGTGCGGCAGGTCCTCCCTCGACTCGAAGCACGTGGAGAACGTGCCCCACGAGACGCCCGCCGTCTGCGCCACGGCCTCCGGGGTGAAGCCCGACCAGCCGTGGCGTTCCAGTACCTCGCGGCCCGCGAGGATCAGCCCCTCGCGGGTGCGCCGGCCGCGCAGGGTGGTCGGCGGCTTCGGGCGGACTTGGTCCTCGGACGTCCCGTGCGAACCATCATGCATGTCCCGAACGAGCCTCTGACGTGGCGCTCTCCTGCCTTCGCACCCGAGGGCCGCGCCGTACCGGGCAGCGGGATCCCGTGAGCGGGAACGCCCGCGGCAGGTCCCGCGACGAGTCCCGCGACGGAACCGCACCGCAAGCGCCGGCCCGGGCTCCGGGCCATAGTGGACGCGTACCGAGGCAGGCAGACAGGCAGCACCGTCGGCTCCTGGAGGGGTTGTGACCGGGCTGGTCCGAGGTCCGCGGATCGTGGTCGTCATGGGTGTGTCGGCGTCCGGGAAGTCCACGGTCGGCGCACGGCTGGCGCGGCGGCTCGGGGTGCCGTTCATGGAGGGCGACGATCTGCATCCCGCCGCCAACCGCGCCAAGATGGCGTCCGGGCGTCCGCTCGACGACTCCGACCGCGGTCCGTGGCTGGCGGCCCTCGCCGAATGGGTCCGCGCGGCCGCCGGTGAACGGGGCGGAGTCCTCTCCTGCTCGGCCCTCAAACGCGCCTATCGCGACCGGCTGCGCGACACGGGCGCGGACCTGTACTTCGTCTACCTGGCCCTCGACCACCGGCTGGCGGCACAGCGCATCGCCCGCAGGCAGGGTCACTTCATGCCGCCGGCGCTGCTGGACTCCCAGTACGCGATCCTCCAGCCGCTCCAGTCCGACGAGCCGGGCGTGACCGTCGACGGATCGGGCAGCCCGGAGCAGATCCTGACGATGGTGGTGCGGGACCTGGCCGGGCCGGCCGGATAGCGGGACCGCGGCCACCGGATCATGCTGCGGCTCATGGAACTGGCCCACCTCCGCATGGTGATGCCGCCCTCGGTCACCGGCCCGGCCCTCGGCCTGCTCGCCGCGCACGACGGCGTGCCGAACCTGGTGGCGGTGAGGGCGGGTCACCTTCCCGAGGGCGACGCGGTGGAGTGCGACGTGGTGCGGGGAGCCGCCGACGAACTGCTGGGCCGGCTGCGCGCGCCGGGGGTCGACCGTACGGGGTCCATCGCCGTGGAACAGGTCGGCCTGATCCTCTCGCGCCGCGCCGAGGAGGCCGTGGGCGAGCAGCCCCGGGCGCTGGCGAACGCGCCGCTGTGGGCCGGGGTCGAGGCGAGGATCCGGGCGGAGACCACCTATCCGCCGTCCTTCTACCTGTTCCTGGCCGTCGCCGGGATCATCGGTTCGGTCGGCATCATGACGAACTCGCAGATCCTCATCGTGGCGGCGATGGTGGTCGGCCCCGAGTACCACGCGATCGTCGGCGTCGCGCTCGGTCTGGCGGTCTGGACCGCCGCGGCCGCCGCAGGGTCGTCGAGGGGCTCCACGCGCTGGGCGCCGGATTCGCCCTGGCCATCGTGGTGACGTTCGGCTTCGCGGTGCTGTCCCGTGCGGCGGACCTCCAGTCGCGGGCCTTCGAGCTGGGGCTGTGGCCCGTCTCCCATCTCGTCGACTCCCCCGGCTTCTTCTCCGTCGTCGTCGCCTTCCTCGCCGGCATCGTGGGGATCGTCTCGCTCACGGAGGCGCGCGGCAGCGCGCTGCTGGGTGTCTTCATCTCCGTGACGACCATTCCCGCCGCCTCGGACATCGCGGTCTCGCCGGCCTTCGCCGACTGGGACCAGGCCCGCGGTTCGCTGATTCAGCTCCTGCTGAACGTGGTCGTCCTGGTGGTCGTCGGTGTCCTCACGCTGCGTGTTCAACGGTGGATGTGGAGCCGGGCGGCCGGCAGAGCGGCCCGGTCCGGGCCGCGACGTGGGCGGGGGCTGGGTCCGGCCGTTCCCCGCGCGCCGTCGAGGACCCCCCGTCGTACGCTGAGCCGGGGGGCGTTCGGGTGAATGGACACCGGAAGGGCTCCCCCGATGGACGAATACCCCCTCATCGAGGACCACGGCCTCGTCGGAGATCTGCAGACCGCTGCGCTGGTCACCACCGACGGCTGTGTCGACTGGTTCTGTGCTCCCCGCTTCGACTCGCCCAGCGTGTTCGGGGCGCTCCTGGACAAGGACAAGGGCGGGCACTGCACGGTCCGGCCGGTGCACCACGCCTACGCGACGAAGCAGTTGTACCTGCCCGACACCGCGATCCTGGTGACCCGTTTCATGACCGAGGCGGGCGCGGGTGAGGTGCTCGACTTCATGCCCGTGACCGGCACGACGGTCACCGAGAGTCACCGTCTGGTGCGCATGGTCCGCTGTGTACGCGGCAGGATGACCTTCGAGGTGGAGGTGGCCCCGCGCTTCGACTACGGGCGCCGGCCGCACCGCGTGCACATCTCCGGCCACGGCGCCCTCTTCACCGCGGACGACGGCTCCGAGCTCGCCGTGCACCCCATCCGCGAGCCGAACGACGAGCGCGTACTGCGACTGCTGCCCGACCGCCGCGACGCCCTGCACTTCACCCTCACCCTGGAGGCCGGGCAGGAGCGCGGACTGGCGCTGGAGTGGGCGCCCGGCGGACCGCCGCGGGACATCCGGCTGGCCGAGTACCGGGAACTGTTCGACGAGACCGTGCTGTTCTGGCGTTCCTGGCTGCGGCAGTCCCGCTACCAGGGCCGCTGGCGCGAGACCGTGGAACGCTCGGCGATCACACTGAAGCTGATGACCTTCGCGCCGACCGGTGCCGTGGTGGCCGCCCCGACGGCCGGCCTGCCCGAGCAACTGGGCGGCGAGCGCAACTGGGACTACCGGTTCACCTGGATCCGTGACGCGTCCTTCTCCGTGTACGCCCTGCTGGGGCTGGGGTTCACGGAAGAGGCGAAGGCCTTCACCCAATGGCTCGCCGACCGTGTCAAGGAGCGCGCGGGAAGTGCCGGTGACACCGGCCCCCTGAACATCATGTACCGCGTGGACGGCTCCTCGGACCTGGTCGAGGAGACCCTCGACCACTGGGAGGGCTACGCGGGTTCGGCGCCGGTACGCATCGGCAACGGCGCCGCCGAACAGCTCCAGCTGGACATCTACGGCGAGGCCCTCGACAGCATCTACTTCGCGCACCGGCACGGCCTCCGGGTGGGACACCGCGGCTGGAACGCGCTCCAGACCAATCTGGACTGGCTGGTGGACCACTGGGACCAGGCCGAGGAAGGGCTGTGGGAGACGCGCGGCGGCCGACAGCACTTCACGTACGGCCGCGTCATGTCCTGGGTGGCCTTCGACCGCGCCCTGCGCCTGGCGGAGTCCAACGGCCGCCCCGCCGCCGCCGACCGCTGGCGGGTCGCACGCGACGACTGCTACGAGCAGGTCATGGCCAAGGGCTGGAGCGAGGCCCGTCAGGCGTTCGTCCAGCACTACGGCAACGACGTCCTCGACTCCTCCATGCTGCGCATGGCGACGGTCGGGTTCATCACCCCCGACGACCCCTTGTGGACGTCGACGCTGGCCGCCATGGAGGAGGAGCTGGTCAGCGACAGCCTGGTCTACCGGTACAACCCGGAGGCCTCGCCCGACGGCCTGCGCGGTTCCGAGGGCACCTTCTCCCTGTGCACCTTCATGTACGTCGACGCCCTGGCCCGGGCGGGCCAGACGGACAAGGCGCGGCTGGTGCTGGAGAAGATGATGGGGTACGCCAACCATCTGGGGCTGTACTCCGAGGAGATCGACCCGACGGGCCGTCAACTCGGCAACTTCCCGCAGGCGTTCACCCATCTGGCTCTCATCGACGCGGCCATCACCCTGGACGCCGCCCTCAACCGCTCCTAGACACCCCGAGTCCGGACGTCACGGCGTACCGACGTCCTGTTCGTCCTGACGTCAGTGCGCCGAGTCCGTGGCCGGTGCCGGGCTCAGCAGGACGAGCGTGTCGCCCTCGCCCGGGGCGACCTGCCGCCCCGCGGTGACGGGTTCCAGCCGGCCGTCACCGCGTACCACGAAGACCGTCTCATAGCCGGGCTCTGACGGCTCGGACGCCCGGCGCACCCGGAAGCGGGCGCCCTGCTCGTGACGGGCCGCCAGGGCGTGGCGGACGAGGGCGCGGCCGAAGAGGATCTCGTCGGCGGTACCGGCGGTGTAGGGAGCCACCACGCCCGGGACGTCGGGCGGTGGCCCGATCCGGTAGACCGGGCCGTCGACGCTGTCGCGCAGCACGACCGAGACGAGGGCGTTGAAGTCGTCGTCGTCGGTCAGCAGGAAGACCGAGGTGACCCCCTCCAGCCGCGCCTGCGGATCGGTCGCCACCGTCATGAGTTCGCCGGACGCCAGCTCCAGGCCCGCCGCCTCGATGCGGGCACGCCCCCGCTCGGTCCCCGCCCACATCAGCACCTCCAGTCCGGCTGCGCGCAGTGCCTCGGCGAGGTCGACGACCCAGGGCTCGTCGCCCAGGAGCAGCGGTCGGGCGCGCGAGGGGCGCACCACGCCCAGCCGGGTCGCCACCGGTCTGGCGGTCAGGCCGTAGACGACGACCGTTGCGACGATCACCAGGAAGGTCACCGGGAGGATCTTGTCGGCGTCGCGCAGTCCGTCGGCCGCGAGGGCGGCCGAGAAGGTGGTGGCCGTGGAGGCGGCGACGATGCCGCGCGGCGCCATCCAGCCGATGAAGGCACGTTCCCGGCCGGACAGTTCCGTTCTGAGCGTGGACAGCCACGCGATCGCGGGCCTGACCACCAGCACCAGTGCCCCGACCAGCGCCGCGGTGGGCAGCAGCACCGGGACCAGGGAACTGGGCGTCACCGTGGAGGAGATGGAGATGAACAGCAGCCCGATGATCAGCTGAACCAGCGTCTCGAAGAACGGCCGCCGCACGGGCATGTCGAAGCCGGGCAGGTTGGCCACGATCAGCCCCATGAGGATCGCGGCGATCAGCCCGGTGTCGTCGTACAGCGCGTCGCAGCAGGCGGCGACCACCACGACGGCGGCCAGTTGGGCCAGGGTGCCGAGGGTCTCGCCCAGGCGCAGCACCCGCAGGGTGAACCACAGCAGCCCGGCGCCGACCGCGCCGCCCGCGAGCCCGACCAGGACACTGCCGAGGAACGCGCCGAGGCGGAAGTGACCGGTCTGGAGGCCTCCGGCGACGATGGAGTGGAAGACGACGGCGCCGAGGATGCCCCCGACGGCGTCGATCAGGGACCCCTCCCAGACCAGCACGCGACGCACCTTGTCCGAGGGTCTGACGTGCTCGAGCAGCGGGCCGACCACGGTCGGCCCGGACACCACGAGGATCACCCCGATCATGCTGGCCACGGCCGCCGGGATCCCGTACAGGGCCGGGCCCAGCAGCATCACCGCCGCCCAGGTGAGCGCCACCTGGAGCAACAGCAGCCGGACCACGGTGTGCCGGATCGCGCCCCTGAGCAGCCGCAGGTCCAGGCCGAGGCCGGCGTCGTAGAGGATGAGCGCCACCGACAGCGACACGAGGGGCGAGAAGTCGGGTCCCACCAGCCGGTCCGGGTGGATGACATCTGTGAGGGCTCCGGCGGTGAACCCGGCCGGGAGGAGCACGATCAGGGCCGGGATCCGCAGCCGGCCGGCGAGGATCTGGGAGCCGACGGCGAGCGCGACGGTCAGGGCCATGCCGAGCAGGATGTCGTCCTCGCTCATCGCACCCCCCGCCCGCGCCGTGCCGTCGCCGGACGCGGCCCGCCGCGGGACTCACTCACCGCCGCCGCGCCTGAGGTCGGCGTCGGTGAGACCCTCCAGTTCGCCATGGGTGTCCAGCCAGTACAGCAGGGCGACCGCGGGCATCACCAGGACCAGGGCGACCAGCGTGACCACGCCGAGCCAGCGCAGGGTGGTGTCGGCGCCCGCTCCCTCGGCGACGGTCAGAGAGGTCGGGAGCAGGTACGGCCGCTGCGCCAGCCCCCAGGCGAGGATGGCGCAGGCGACCACACCGACGGCCGTGGTCCGTGACCAGGAGCCGGAAGGACGCAGGAGCAGCCCGGCGGTGGCGAGGGTGCACACGGCCGCCGTCACCGCGAGGAGCAGGCCCAGGCCGTGTGTGAGTCCGTGCCAGACGTGCGTGGCGTCGTCGTGGGCGAAGAACAGCGTGATCACCGCGAGCACGGTGAGCGCGGCGAGCGCGGCCCACGCCCGGCGCCGGAAGTAGCGGTCCAGGTCGGGAGCGTCGAAGCGGCGGGCGTCCGCGGCGAGGAACACCGCCCCGAGCATGGCGGTGCTCGCGACGGCGAGCAGGCCGAACATCACCGGTGTGGGGTGGGCCCAGGCGTCCACCGACGCGGTCGCGTCCGCCGTCACCCGGCCGGACGCCACTCCCCCGGCCGCGACACCGAAGAAGAACGGCGTCAGCAGGGACGAGACGGCGAACGCGGCGCCGTACAGCCGTCGGCCGGCCAGTCGGCGGGAGGGCTTGCGCAGCGCGAATCCCGCGCCGCGCAGCACGATCCCCACGGCGGCCAGCGCCAGCGGCAGCCACATCACCGTGAACAGCCGCTGGAACATCACCGGGAAGCCCGTCCACATGATGACGAGGACGAAGATCAGCCAGACGTTGTTGACCTCCCAGACGGGGGCCATCGCGTGGTCGATGAGCCGGCGGGGCCGCTTGCCGCGCCTGGCGCCGCCGGCGATCAGGTCCCAGAAGCCGGCCCCGTAGTCGGTGCCGCCGCCGCAGGCGTACGCGGCGACGGCCAGCAGCAGGACGACGGCGATGACGTCCGCGATCACGGTCCGTCCTCCGATGTCGGGGACGGCCCGTCGCCGACCGGTCCGGCCGACGCGCCGGACGGCACCGTGGAGCGCGGCCCGTACGGCGTGTCCGTCTCCGGTGAAGGCTCGGGTGTCCCGCCCTCGCGGCGCCCGTCCTGTTCGTCGGCGAGCCGCCAGCGGGTGCGCATCTTCAGCAGCACCACGAGGAACGAGCCGAAGACGCACACATAGACCACGACGACCAGCGAGAACATGATCCACAGAGTGGTGGACCGGGTCGAGGTGACCGCCTCGGCGACACGCATGTTCTGGTAGACGATCCAGGGCTGGCGCCCCACTTCGGTGGTGATCCAGCCGCATTCCACGGCGACGACGGAGGCGACTCCCGCCCCGGCGGCGCACCGGTAGAACCACGGCGACGCGGGCGGTCGGCGGCGCCGCAGCCACACCAGGCCGTACCACAGGGCCAGCAGCAGCAGGACGGTGCCGATGCCGACCATGATGTCGAAGGCCCAGTGGGTGATGGTCGCCTGAGTGGCCGTCGGCCGTTCGTCGGCGGGGACGGAGGTCAGTCCGGTCACCTTGGTGTCGGGTCGGAAGCCCGCGAGGATGGAGTCCAGCTGCGGGATCTTGATGCCGCCGGAGATGCTGCCGTCGGGGTGGAGGCGCCCGAACAGGTACTCCGGCACATGGGTGTCGGTCTTCCAGACGATCTCCATGGCGGCGAACTTGATCGGCTGTTTGTGGAAGACCTGCCGGGCGATCGAGTCGCCGAGCACGAACTGCACGGGGGTGAGGACCGCGGCGACCGTGAAGGGGATCGTGAAACCGAGCCGGTGGTAGTGGTCCCGGCGGCCGCGCAGCCAGCCGACGGCGTACACACCGGCCACGACGTACCCGGCGGTCACCAGCATGGCCACCACGAAGTGCCAGTACTGCGGCCCGAACATGGGTGTGAAGATCGCCTTCCAGATCTCCACGTCGACCGGGTTGCCCTCGGAGTCGAGGCTGAAGCCGCGCGGGGTGTTCATCCACGAGTTGGCGGCCAGGATGCCGAAGGCGCCCAGCAGGGCGGTGGCCGGCAGCGGCAGTCCGAGCAGGAAGTGGGTGCGGGCGGGCAGCCGTCGCCAGCCGTAGAGATAGACCGCGATGAGGACGGCCTCCAGGAAGAAGGCCCAGGCCTCGACACCGAACCCGATCCCGAAGACATCGCCCCATCTGCCCATCAGCCCCGGCCACAGCAGCCCGAACTCGAAGGACAGCACGGTGCCGGTGACCACGCCGATGGCGAACTGGACCGCCATCACCGCCGACCAGCGGCGCGCCAGCAGCAGAGCCGTCCGGTCTCCCCGGCGCAGGCCGTAGCCGTGCAGGATGAGCGTGATCAGCGGCAGTGCCACGCCGAGCGGCACGAGGATGATGTGGGACGCCAGCGTGAAGGCCATCAGGGATCTGGCCGGGAGCAGTTGTGCCGGCGCGTCGGCCAGCACCTGTAAGGTGCTCTGCATCGGTTTCCGTCCGGGACCGTCGCGTGTGCCGTGTCAGCCGCCGGTCGCGAAGCCGGGGAAGAGGGTCATCCCGCCGTCCACGTAGATGGTGGTGCCCACCACGTAGTCCATGAGGTCGGAGGCGAGGGCGACGGCGGTGTACGCGATGTCCTCGGGGTCGCCGATACGGTCGTACGGGATCAGCCGCAGCAGGTCCTCGCGGGCGGTGGCGGTCTCCCACGCGTCGCGGTTGATGGGGGTCTTGATGGCGCCGGGGCCGATGGCGTTGACCCGGATCTTCTTCGGCGCGAGTTCCTGTGCGAGGGTCTCCATCATCATCTGCACACCGCCCTTGGAGGCGGCGTAGTTGACGTGCCCGGTCCACGGGATCATCTGGTGCACGGAACTCATGCAGATGATCTTTCCGGCGGCACGCGACACCTCGGGGACGACTCCGCGCCGCAGGAACTCCTTCGTCGCCTCACGGGCGCAGAGGAACTGCCCGGTGAGGTTCACGTCGAGGACCTTCTGCCACTGGGCGAGGGTCATCTCGGTGAACGCGGCGTCGCGCTGCATACCGGCGTTGGCCACCAGGATGTCGATGGTGCCGAACTCCCGCACCATCCGGTCCATCATGGCGACGACCTGCTCCTCGTCGGAGACGTCCGCCTGGTAGGCCGCCGCGCGCACCCCGAAGGCGGTGATCTCCTCCACCACCTTCTCGGCCTCCTCGGGACCGACGACGTAGTTCACCACGACATCGGCGCCGGCCCGGCCCAGGGCCACGGCCGTGGCCCTGCCGATCCCGGAGTTCGCACCGGTGACCAGGGCCTTCTGACCCTGGAGCAGATGGACGGGGAGCACGTCGCGGGGCGCGCCCTCGGGTGAGCTCACGATGACTTCTCTCCTCCGCTGCGAGGCAGGGTCACCCGGGCAACGGCCCGGTGGCCGGAACCCCCACACCAGCACCGTGGACGCGCGCCCGCGCACGTACGGCGTCCCCGCTGCGCCGACCGGCCCTGGTTCTTCACCCGTTCGGGCCGCCCGGCGCGTCAGCCCAGCCGCTCCAGGAGGTGATCGCCCACCCGGAGGGCGTCGGCCATGGCGGTCAGCGACGGGTTGACCGCCCCGATGCCCGGGAAGAAGCTCGTGTCGACGACGTACAGGTTGTCGACGTCGTGCGCCCTGTAGTGCGCGTCCAGGGCGGAGGACGCCGGGTCGGTGCCGAACCGCACCGTGCCGGTCTGGTGCGCGGTGGCGCCGATGGGCATTCCCTTGTGCAGGCAGATGCTGCGCGACAGCAGGTGGTGCTCGTGCATCCCGAGCCTGCCGAGCACCTTTCAGTACTGGACAGTCTAGTTCTTTTATGACTACTGTAGCGACCACGACCCGGCGAGTACTAAACCGTCCAGTTCCGCCCAGGGGGCGAACGCCGTCGAAGCCCGGCCGGCAGCCGTCGCCGCCCGCCCGGGCAGGGCGCAGCCCCGCACGCCGCAGCACACCAGCGACAGGAGTTCAGGATGACCACGCCACCCAAGGGCCCCGCCAGCTACTTCCCCTCCATCGAGAAGAAGTACGGCCACCCGATCGCGCACTGGCAGGGCCTGATCCGCACCTCGCCCCTGACCAAGCACATGGAGCTCGTCACCTGGCTCAAGACCGAGCACGGACTCGGTCACGGACACGCCAACGCGCTCGTCGCGCACACGCTCGCGGAGGACAGCGCCAAGTAGCGCGCGGACGGTCACGTGAGCGGCGGGAGTGTACGATCGTACGCTCCGAGCGTACGATCGTACGCATGACGACGGACCACTTCGCGGGCGACCCGCGCACCAACCTGGAACGCATGCAGGCGGGCGACCTCTACATCGCCGACGACCCCGAGATCGCCCGCCGCCAGCAGGAGGCGGTTCGCCTGGCCGCCCGCTACCAGGCCGCGTACGCGGAGGACGCCGACACCGCGCGGCCGATCCTCGCCGAACTCCTCGGCGCGCTGGGCGAGGAGGCGCATGTCAGGCCGCCCCTCAACGTCGACTACGGCAGCAACATCAGCATCGGCGCCCGCACCTTCGTCAACTACAACCTCGTCGCACTCGACGTCGCGGCCATCACCGTCGGCGAGGACTGCCAGATCGGCCCGAACGTCCAACTGCTCACGCCCACGCACCCGTTGGAACCGAAGCCGCGGCGCGACAAGCTGGAGGCGGCCAAGCCGATCACCATCGGGGACAACGTATGGCTGGGCGGCGGGGCGATCGTCTGCCCCGGAGTCACCATCGGCGACAACTCCGTCATCGGCGCGGGTGCCGTGGTCACCAGGGACATCCCCGCGAACGTCGTCGCCGTCGGCAATCCCGCCCGGCCGGTACGCGACCTGTAGGACAGCCGCCATGGCCACCGGACACACCGACTCCCAGCGCCGCGCGCGCATTCTCGACGCCGCCCTCGACCTGATCGCCGAGGAGGGCATCGCCCGGGTCTCCCATCGGAAGATCGCCGCTCGTGCCGGTGTCCCGCTGGGGTCGATGACCTACCACTTCAGCGGGATCGACGACCTCCTCCGGGAGGCGTTCGCCCGCTTCAGCGACCATGTCGTCGCCGTCTTCGACGCCCATCTGGCCGCCCCCGCCGACGCGGCGGCGGCCCGGCAGGCGGTGGCCGACCTGGTCCACGCCCTGTCGGACGGAAGCCGGCGCGACCTGGTCCTCGCCCAGGAGCTGTACACCCTGGCCGCCCGGCAGCACGCCTACCGCGAGCTCACCCATGAGTGGATGCGGCGCAGCCGCGTCCATCTGGAGAAGCACTTCGACCCTGACACCGCCCGGCAACTCGACGCCCTCATCGAGGGGTTGACCCTCCATCGGGCCCTGTCACCGCAGCCCCACGGGCGCGCTCTGACACTGGAGGCGATCACCCGCATCACCGCGGCGGGCGGGCGGTCCGGCTGAGCGGTGGGGGCGGGCACGAGGGCGGGGACCCGAAGGTGCCCGCCCGCGCAGGCGGCGGGGTCCGGAGGCGCACGTCGGCGTCGGCCGCCGAGGTGCGCAGGGAGACCCGCAGGTCACCAGTAGTGCCGTCGGCCGGCGACCGCGTGCCCGGCGGCGCCCATGATCCAGAGAATCGCGCCGACCACGGCGAGGATGAGCCCGATCGTCCACAGGATCGAGACACCGGTGACAAAGCCGATGACCAGCAAAATGATGCCGATGAGGAGCATGACCGTCTGACCCTTCTGCCAGTCGGCCACTGCCGGGTGCAGTGCCTGCACCGCTTTCAGCAGCGGCCGGGAAACGGGAAAGTCGCCCGTGAGCGCCGAATTCCCCGAACCCGTGAAAGCACTCCTGTTCCGGCAGAAATATCGCGACGGTCGCCTCCGTGGATCAGCCTCGCCTGGCAGGCGTGCGCTTGGGCTTTTCGGAGGACGCGGACTTCCTGGAGCGGGCGGTTCTCGCCGTGGTCCGGGGTGCGGGGCGGGAGGTCTCGGCCGCCTCGGCCTCGGCGGCCGGGGCGGTCGCGGACGGCCGGCCCGTCGGCCACTTCAACTCGATCTCCAGCTCGATCTCGCCGTCACCGACCTCGACTTCCACCTCGGTACGGAGCTCGTCCGGGAACCGCAGGCTCACCACGCCCGAGCCCAGCTCCAGCTCGGCGTCCCCGCCCTCCCTGAGCGCGTCGGCGAGCGCCGAGAGCCGGTCCGCGGCCTCCTGGCGGGACAGGGAGTTCTTCCACTCGAAACTGAGATCCTTTGCCATGCCTCCACCATTCGCCGCAAAGTCTGCATAACGGGCAAGACTCATTGTCGTTGCCGGTGACGGATCCGCATCCGGGCCGCCGACAGCGGGCCAGGGCCCTTCTGATGGATCTCCGTGGGAGAAGGAGCGGCGTCCGGTGCGTGCGATCGGCGTGCGGTGCGGAGGGTCGCGTGGCGGAGCCACCTGTCCCTTCGCGCCGTGCGGCTGGGGGCACCTCCCACGCCCTTGAGGCGGTGGGGGAGGGCATGCCGGGCGTCGCGACGCCGCGGAGATCCGTCAGAAGGGCCCTAGCGGCCCTTCTGACGCGGCAGGGCCGTCAGACGTGTTCAGGGTTCTCGAAGAAGGAAGCGATGTTGTTCCACATGAAGGCGTCCTTCCAGTCCGGTCGCCCCTCGGCCCAGCCGCTCAGAGCGGTGATCACCTTCTCCTGGGAGAGCGTCAGGGTCTGGTAGTGCTCGGCCGCCGTCCCGTCGCGGAACTCCAGCTGGTAGGTGTTGTCGTCCCTCAGCAAGACCTGCGCGTACCAGCCGCCGGGCGCCGCCTCGTCGACTCGCTCGACGATGGCGAAGGTGTTGCCCGGGCCGAGGCTGGCCACCATGCGGCTCAACGCCGCAGGCCCGGGATCGCTCACGTGTCGACCCTGCTCATCACTCGCTCGAAGCATGAGCCGATCATCCCGCACGGCACTGACAACAGCCGAAGGGCGGCGAGGTCGGCCGCCCGCGTTCTGGTTCCGCGTGGGGCGCACCGGCCTCGTGATGGCACCCCGGCACGCCTCACATCCCCTGCTGCACGACTCCCCGGGTCGAGAAGGAAACCGGGTCCTTGCCCGTGAAGTCGCCCGGGGGGATGCCCGGATGGTGGCCCTCGCCCGCCGCGGCCGGGGCGGTGCCGGGGGCGAGGGAGAGGCGGGAGACGATGCGGTAACGGTCGCCGCGGTAGAGCGAGTGGACGTATTCGACCGGGCGGTCGAGGGTGTCGGTGGTGAGACGCTCGAAGAGGAGCGCCGGGGACAGTTCGGGTACGTCGAGCAGGTCGGCCTCGGCACGGGTGACGACGGTGGGCTCGATCGACTGGACGGCCTCGCTCACGTGGACGCCGTGCCGGTCGCGGAGGTGCTCGTAGAGGTCGCCCTGTTCCAGTTCCTCACTGGTCAGGTCGGGCACGAGATCCGCTCGGACGTGGAGGTGCTCGATGGCCATGGGTGAGCCGTCGACCAGGCGGAGTCGGGCGACGTAGCGGATCTCCGCGGCCGGGGAGATCCGCAGCTTCCGGCCGACGCGGGCGCCCGCCGGAAGGGTACGCAGTTCCAGGAGTCTGCTGGTCCACACCCCGCCCGCCTGCGGCAGGCTGAAGGCGTGGCGGTCGGAGATCAGCTCCTGAGTGATCTTCTCGGCGGCCACGAACATGCCCCGCCCGTGCTCGCGCACCAGCAGCCCCGCGACGACGAGTTCGTCGACGGCCGCCCTCAGGGTGGGCCGCGAGACGCCGAGTTCGGCGCACAGGACGCGCTCGGACGGGATGGCGTCGCCGGGCCGGCGCACCTCGATGAGTTCGAGGATCGCGTCGCGCACCCGCTCACGCTTGAGCATCGCGCCGGAGGCGGCCGGGTCGATCTCCATACCGTGCTCTCGTTCGTCGTCGGGACCATGACTGGTCATGTCACTGGTCTGCTGGTCACCTCACTCTAGCCCTGCGGATTCCAGGGATCCAGCCACTCCCCGTCGCCGCGTCGGATCGGAGCTACCGGCGCATGGAGGGTTGACAGCCCCATTGGTCCATGCCACTTTCGATCCCGCCAACTGGTAAACCCCAAGTGGTCAAGTGGTCAGGTCGGGGTTGACCTGCTGTGCCCCTCTCCTCTCCCCTCCCCAGTTCCCAGAGGTCATCCATGAGCCACCGCTCCCTCGCCCTGCTCGGCGCGCTGCTGCTGAGCACCGGCCTCGTCGCCTGTTCCTCGTCCGACGGCACCTCCGGCGGCACGTCCGACGCCGGCGGCCGGACCGCCCTCGACGTGTGGCTGATGCGCGACAGCGTCTCGGCCGCCTTCCAGAAGGACTTCGAGACCGGCTTCGAGAAGGCCCACCCCGAGATCGACGTGCGGATCCAGATCCAGGAGTGGGACGGGATCGGCGAGAAGGTCACCGCCGCCCTGGCCAGCAACGACGCCCCGGACGTCATCGAGGTCGGCAACACCCAGGTGGCCCAGTACGCCCAGAGCGGCGGGCTCACCGACTTCACCGCCAAGGTCGCCGAGCTCGGCGGTGACAGCTGGCTGAAGGGCCTCGCGGAACCGGGCGCCTACCAGGGCAAGCAGTACGGCATCCCGTACTACGCCGCCAACCGCGTCGTCGTCTACCGCACCGACCTGTTCGCGAAGGCCGGGGTGGACGCCAGGAGCATCAAGACGCGCGAGCAGTGGATAGCCGCCACGGAGAAGCTCAACACCAAGGGCACGCAGGGCATCTACCTGCCCGGCCAGAACTGGTACGTGCTGTCAGGGTTCGTCTGGGACGAGGGCGGCGACCTCGCCGTCCGCACGGGCGACGCCTGGAAGGGCGGGCTCGACAGCCCCGAGGCCCTGCGCGCCATGGCCTTCTACAAGAGGCTCCAGGCGCTCGGCAGGGGCCCCAAGGACTCGGACGAGGCCCAGCCCCCGCAGGCCGAGGTCATGGCCAAGGGGCGGATCGCCCAGATCATCGCGGCACCCGGCGGCGCCAACGTCGTGACACAGAACAACCCCGCGCTGGAAGGGAAACTGGGCTTCTTCCCGATCCCCGGCAAGACCGCGAGCACCCCGGGCGCCGTGTTCACCGGCGGCTCCGACCTCGTCGTGCCGGTGGTCGCCGCGCACCAGGACGAGGCCTTCACCTTCATCAGGGAACTCACCGGCGACGCCTGGCAGAAGAAGCTCGCCCTCGCGATGAGCTACGTCCCGAACCGGACCACCCTGGCGGGCGCCGTCGCCTCCGACCCCGGTGCCGCGGCCATGGCGGTGGGCGCCGCCAACGGCCACGCCACGCCCAACACCCCCCAGTGGGCGGCGGTCGAGGCCAAGAACCCCGTCAAGGACTACATGACGGCCGTGCTGACGGGCGGCGACGCGAAGACGGAGGCGGCCAGGGCGTCCGAGTACATCACCACCACGCTGAACAGCGGTTCCTGACGATGACGGTGACGCCTGTCCGATCCCCCCGGCCAGGCCCCTCCGGCAGGCTCGGCTCCTCCCGGACACCGGCCGGCCGCGGCGGCCGCCGCCCGTTCACCCCCTGGCCCTACCTGCTCATCACCCCGGCCGTCGTGGGCATGCTCTACCTCCTGCTCTACCCGCTCGCCCGAGCCCTGATCATCTCGATGCAGGACTTCCGTCTGCGCCAGCTCATCCTGGGCGACGCCCGGTTCGTCGGACTGCGCAACTACCGGACCCTGCTGGCCGACCCTCGGTTCTGGGACTCCGTGGGCCGCACCTTCCAGTTCATGGCGGTCAACGTCGTGGCGATCATGGTCCTGTCCACACTCGTCGCCCTGATGATCGAACGGCTCGGCCGGGTCACCAGGACCGTGGTCCTCAGCTCGCTGGTACTCGTGTGGGCCGTACCCGTCGTGGCCGCCACCACCGTCTTCCAGTGGCTGTTCCACTCCGAGTTCGGAATCGTCAACGAAGCCCTCACCGGCCTCGGCTTCGCGTCCTTCGAGGGCTACACCTGGTTCGCCCACGGCGGCACCGCGTTCACCATCCTCGTCGTCCTCGTCGTGTGGCAGTCCGTGCCCTTCGCCGCGATCACCCTCTACTCCGCCCTGACGACCGTGCCGCAGGAGCTCTACGAGTCCGCGCGGCTCGACGGCGCCGGCGCGTCCCGTGTCTTCCGCTCGGTCACCTTCCCGCTCGTCCGGCCGATCTTCATGCTCGTGCTCTGCCTCGAAGTCATCTGGACGTTCAAGGCGTTCGTCCAGATCTGGGTGACGACCCGCGGCGGGCCGGGCGACGCCACCACCCTCCTGCCCGTGTACGCCGTCCAGACGGCACTGGCGGGCCAGCGCTACGACCTCGGGTCCGCGGCCTCCATGGTCACGGTGCTGCTGATGAGCGGCGTACTCGTCGTGTACTTCCGCCAGTTGCTGCGTCAGGAAGGGGAGCACCTGTGACCACCACGCCCGGCCCCGTGACGCACCGGCCCGCCAACCCGCCCGCCCCCGCACCCGTACCGCGACCCGCCCCCCGGCGAGCGCTGCGCCGGCTGCCTCTGTACGCGGCCGCCGCCCTGACCGTGGCCCTCTGCCTCTTCCCCGTGTACTGGATGATCTCGACCGCCTTCAAGCCGTCCCCGGACATCCAGTCGTACGACCCCCGCCTGATTCCGCGGAGTTGGACCCTGGACCACTTCCGCACCGCGGTCGGCGCCGACGGCTTCGCTCTCTTCTGGCGCAACAGTCTCCTGGTCACGCTCGGCGCCGTGCTCCTCGCACTCGTGGTCGCGCTGGGCGCGGCCTACGCGGTGGCACGGATGCGGTGGCGCGGCCGGCGTCAGTTCGTGCTGGCCGTGTTCATCGCCCAGATGGCGCCGTGGGAGTCACTGATCATCCCGGTCTACATCATCGCCCGCGACACCAACATGCTCGACCGGCTGCCCACCCTCACCCTGGTCTACTTCATGATCACGTTGCCGTTCACCCTCGTGGTGCTCCGCGGCTTCATCGCGGGCATCCCGCCCGAGCTCGAAGAGGCGGCACAGGTCGACGGCTGCACCCGCACGGGCGCGTTCCGCAGGGTCGCCCTGCCGCTGCTCGCGCCCGGCCTCATGGCCACCTCGCTGTTCGGCTTCATCACCGCCTGGAACGAGTTCACGTACGCCAACTTCCTCATCATCAAGCAGCAGGACAGCCGCACCCTGCCCGTCTGGCTCTCCTCCTTCCAGTCGACCTTCGGCACCGACTGGGGGGCCACGATGGCGGCCTCCACGCTCTTCGCGCTGCCGGTGCTGATCGTCTTCCTCGTCCTCCAGCGCCATGTGACCTCCGGACTGGCGGCGGGAGGAGTCAAGGGCTGAACGGCCGTACCGCGCAAGGGTTCCAGCCCGCCGCGCGTGACGTACCGCCCGTGCACCCGCCACATCTGTCCCGCACACCGTGCCCGGCCGAACATCGGAGACCCGCACCGTGGACCTGTCGCGTCCCGAACTCGCCCTCGTCCCCCGCCCCCGCCGGCTGTCGCCGCGCCCCGGCCGCTTCCGCATCGACCGCACGACCCGCCTGCGGGTAGCGCCCGGCGCCGAGGCGGCGGCCGACCTCCTGCGCACCTACCTCGCGCCCGTCACCGGGCTCCGCCTGGAGCACGCCGACGACGCGGCCTTCGTCCTAGCCCTCGACCCCCTGCTCACGGGGCTGGGCGAGGAGGGATACGGCCTGACCGTCGGCCCCCACGGCGTGCTGCTGCGCGCGGCACGGCCGACGGGTCTGCTGCGCGGCGTGCAGACGGTTCGTCAACTGCTGCCGCACCAGGCGCCGGTGAGGCCGGACGGGGACGGCGTGGACCTGCCCGGAGTCGAGATCACCGACGTGCCCGCGTATCCCTGGCGCGGCATGCTGCTCGACGTCGCCCGGCACTTCCAGCCGGTGTCCTACCTCCGCCGGTTCGTCGATCTCATGGCCCTGCACAAGCTCAACGTGCTGCATCTGCACCTCACCGACGACCAGGGCTGGCGGATGCCCGTCGCGGCGTACCCCCGGCTCACCGAGATCGGCGGCCTGCGGGAGCGGTCCATGGTGGGTCCGGCCGGCAGCGGGCGTTTCGACAGCCGCCCGCACGGCGGCGCGTACACCCGCGCCGAGCTCACCGGTCTGGTGTCGTTCGCGGCGGCGCGCGGGGTGACCGTGGTGCCGGAGGTCGGCGTCCCCGGCCACGTCCGCGCCGCCCTCGCCGCCCACCCCGAACTGGGCAACCACCCCGAGCGGCAGCTCGACGTGTGGACGCACTGGGGTGTGTGCCCCACCGTCCTCGGCGTCGGCGACCACGTCCTGGACTTCTTCCGCACGGTCCTCGACGAGGTGATGGACGTCTTCCCCTCCCCCTACCTGCACATCGGCGGCGACGAGTGCCCGACCGACGAGTGGGAGGCGAGCCCGGCGGCGATCGCCCGCGCGAGCCGCGAAGGCCTGGAGGGGCCTCGCGCGCTGCACGGCTGGTTCATGGGCAGGATCGCCGACCACCTCGTCCGCGCGGGCAGGCGCCCGGTCGCCTGGGCCGAGAACGGCACCGCGCTTCCCCCGGAGTGCACGGTGATGAGCTGGCGCACACCCGAACACGCCTGGGCCGCGGCGCGCCGGGGCCACGACGTCATCCACGCCGACCACCGCTCCACCTACTTCGACTACGCGCGCGCCCCCGGCCCCGACGAGCCGCTCGCCCAGCCGGGCCACGTCCTCGACCTGCGGACCGCGTACGGCGTCGAGCTCACCGCACCACCCGCCCAACCCGCCCTCGCCAAGAGGGTTCTGGGCGCCCAGGGCCAGCTGTGGACCGAGTTCGTCACCACCCCGGAGCACATCGAGTACCTCACCTACCCGCGCCTGTGCGCCCTGGCCGAGCGGGTGTGGGACGGCGGCGGCGACTGGCCGGACTTCCGCGCACGGCTGACGGGCCACGAGGCACGTCTGGACGCGCTGGGAGTACCGCACGACACCCTGCCGCACCGCCCGGCGACACCCACGCACGCCCCCGTGTGACTCCCCAACGGCACCACCACACCCCAACCCCCTCCCGCACAAGGCGGGAGCGATCGAAGGGAACCCGCCCCATGAGCAGCCGACCCACCGGCCGCGCCACCCGCGCGGCCCTCGCCCTCACCGCCCTCGTGGGCAGCACGGCCCTGGCCGCACTGCCCATGACCACGGCGTCGGCCGCGGCGGACGCGGTCGCCGTCCAGTACCGCACGAGTGCGAGCGGGGCCACCGCCGACCAGAGCGAGCCCTGGCTGAAGGTGCGCAACACCGGCTCGTCCAGCGTCCAGCTGAGCCAGGTCAAGGTCCGCTACTACTTCAAGGCCGACTCCCCCGGCGCCACGTACCGCTTCGCCTGCTCCTGGGCGGTCAGGGGATGCTCGGTCATCACCGGTACGTTCGGCACGCTCGCCAACCCCACCGCCACCGCGGACCGTTACCTGGAGATCGGCTTCACCTCCGGGGCCGGCACCCTCGCCCCCGGCGCCGACACCGGCGACATGCAGCTGCGCTTCTACCAGTCCACCTGGCAGCCGCTGAAGCAGAGCGACGACTACTCCTTCGGCGCCGCACAGACCGCGTACGCCGACTGGACCAAGGTCACCGCGCAGTTGGCGGGTGCGACGGTGTGGGGCACCGCCCCCGCCGGCAACGAACCCCCGACCGACCCCACCGACCCGCCCACGGGCAGCGGCCAGACCCTGTTCGACGACTTCACCTACACCTCGCACTCGGACCCCGCGCTCGCCGCCCACGGCTGGAACGTCCGCTCCAACTCCGGCGGCCCCGGTGTGCCCGGCGCGACCTGGGACCCCTCCAAGGTCACCTTCGTCAACCAGAGCGGCAACACGGTGATGAACATGGAGACGTCCACGGCGGGCACCGGTGAGTCCACCCGGCACACCGAAGTCCTCACCAGGGCAACGAAGTTCAAGAACGGCACCTACGCCGCCCGGGTGAGGTTCAGCGACGCCCCGAAGAACGGCCCCGACGGCGACCGCGTCGTCCAGACCTTCTTCACCATCAACGACCTCAAGGCCCCGATGGCCGACGACTACGCCGAGTACGACTTCGAGTACCTGCCCAACGGAGGCTGGGGCGAGCCCGCCAACATCCTCTACACGACCTCCTGGGAGACCTACAACCCCGACCCCTGGCAGGCCGTCAACCAGCACAGCGAGAGCCGGCGGAGCTTCGCGGGCTGGCACGACCTGGTCGTCACCATCGACAACAACGCCATCACCTACCACGTCGACGGCCAGCACTTCGGCACGCACGACGCCGCCTATCTGCCCGAGCGGCCGATGTCGATCAACTTCAACCAGTGGCTGATCGACCTGGCCGGGCAGACGTCCACCACGCCTCGCGCCTACGACCAGCAGGTCGACTACATCCTCCACGTCAAGGACCAGGTGCTCACCCCGGCCCAGGTCACAGCCAGGATCAACGCGTTCCGCACGGCCGGCACCGCGTTCGTCGACGAGGTCCCGGCGACGTCCTGACCGGCCTCGGCGGTGACGGAC
The DNA here is from genome assembly GCF_042873115.1 of Streptomyces sp. NPDC005017. Lineage (NCBI taxonomy): Bacteria > Bacillati > Actinomycetota > Actinomycetes > Kitasatosporales > Streptomycetaceae > Streptomyces > Streptomyces sp. NPDC005017. The sequence continues at coordinate 85,478 of NZ_JBIALD010000017.1, forward strand.
AGCACGGGCGGGGCCGCTCCGGCGGCCCCGCCCGCAGCTCCGCTCAGGGACCTACTGCCGGTACGGTTCCGCCTGCTGCGCCTCCACCGCCCTCCCCGGCACCAGCACGGCAAGGGTGCTGCGCGCCTCACGCCGCAGTGTGCGACGCCGGGCGAAGGTCGCGGTCAGGGCGAGAACCGAGACCGTGCCGCCGTAGAACACGGCGGCGATCGTGGAGAGGAGCCCGACCGTCATCGGGCACGCACCTTTCTTCCCCCGCTCGGCCCGCCCGACCGGGCAGGCGTTGATGCGTTTCCCTCTCACCTTACGCCCGCCGTCAACTCCGCCTTCCCGCGCGGTCTTTCGTGCCCAAGCGCAGCGTGCAGCAGCACGAGGAGGGCATCCCGGGGCGCGGTCCTGCGGCTCCCGGTGGACGAGGGACCCGGCGAGCCACGTCCGATGCCAGAACCTGACGGCGGCCCGCCTGAACTCACCGCACAGCACGGAACTCGTTGCGGCGTCGCCCGTCAGCGCGTCTCGATCACGACCTTCTCGATGACCACGTCCTCCAGGGGACGGTCGTTGCGCGGGTTGGTCGCCGTGGTGGCGATGGCGTCGACGACGCGCCGGCCGGCCTCGTCGGTGACCTCGCCGAAGATGGTGTGCTTGCCGGTGAGCCAGGTGGTGGGGCCCACGGTGACGAAGAACTGGGAGCCGTTGGTGCCCGGTCCGGCGTTGGCCATGGCCAACAGGTAGGGCTTGGTGAACGCCAGGTCCGGGTGGAACTCGTCCGCGAACTTGTACCCGGGCCCGCCGGTGCCGTTGCCCAGGGGGTCACCGCCCTGGATCATGAAGCCCTCGATGACCCGGTGGAACACCGTGCCGTCGTACAGCGGTGCCGTGCTCGGCTGACCCGTGTTGGGGTCGATCCACTCCCTCTCGCCCTTGGCGAGTTCCACGAAGTTCTTGACGGTCTTCGGGGCGTGATCCGGCAGCAGCCGGATCACGATGTCGCCGCGGTTGGTCTTCAGCGTCGCGTACAGCTCTTCCGCCATCACGTTTCCTTCGCTCCGTCCGACTGGTGCGGCCAGTCTCACGGCCGGACGGAGGGCCCCGGGGCGACGACACGGCATCTCACCCGCACGGGTGGCCCGGCATTCGCCCGCGGCTCGCCGGCCGCGCGGCCCGGACACAGACACACGAACGCCGCCGGCCGGAAGGTCGGGCACCTTCCGGCCCACCACGCGACAGGCCGTACGCCGAGGGGCCTGGACCTGGGACGGGTCCAGGCCCCTCGCACACCCGCCGGGGACAGCCGCTGTCAGAGGGGAAGCCCACCTCCGAGAAGGCCGCCGAGAAGGTCGTTGATGCTGGCGAGGAGGCCGGAGAGTGCGTCCATGTGAGTTCTCCTGTCGGATCGTTGGAACTGTGACCTGATGACGACCGGACCGGCCGCCCGGAGACGGCCGGAAGACGGCTGTCACCCGCACGAGGGTCCGCAACTGCTCCTGTCGCACGCACGCGCAGTGCCTCAGCGGCCGTAGCCGGGGACGGAGGGCCAGCGGACCGTCAGTACGACGGACTCCTCCTCCGCGAACCAGGAGTGGTCGACGCCTCGGCCCCAGAGGACGTAGTCCCCCTGCCGGGCCAGGAGCACGCCGCGGTCGGGGAGCTCCACGCGGAAGCGGCCGCTGATGAGGACCAGCAGGGCGGTGCGCTCCTCGCCGGTCACCCACTGGGCCCGCCCGTCGCCCTTCGGGTGCACCCCCCATTTGATCTCGACGGCCTCGCTGTGCCGGGGATCGGAGGCGTCCTTGAAGTGCCCCAGCAGCCAACCCCGGTCCATGGCCGCGTCGTTGCCCGCGTTGCCCGCATACACGCTGTCGGTCATATCGCCGGAAGCTAGCAGCCGATCACGTCCGGCCCCCGGCCCCACCGGCGATTTTCGGCGGCCCGGCCCCCCACGCAGCATGTCGGCCGAAGCCCTGACCGTTACCGGCGGGCCGGTGCTCGCGGCGCGGCACGACAGCTCACCTCCACCCGCCGTGGCCGATGCCGCGCACGCGGCAGGGGTCCGATCGTTGCCGCGCGGGGAGTTCCGCGTCTCCTCTCCAACTGCGGTGGCCCGCCCGTTGGCTGTCCGGGCTGCGCCGGTGGCGTACCGCGCCCAGGGTGCGGTGGGCGGTGGGCGGTGGCGACGAGCGTGCTGCTGTCCGGCACTCTGCTGCTGCTCACGGTCGGCGCACCGTTCGGGCTCGGAGTGGCCGTGGTGCTGACCGGGGCGACGATCCGACCCCCGCTGGTGCTCTTCACCGTGCTCGCCGAGGCGGACGTCCACGGTCCGTGCCGACCCGGTCGTTCTCCTGGCTCGGCTCCGCCGCCGCCGCGGGCTGGGCGGTCGACCGGCCCGGGGCGCCGGGGGGCTTCGCGATCACCGTCACGGCCGCCGCCGCGATGACGTTCCAGAGCCTCGCCGGCCCGGGTCTGCGCATCGAAAGGGCGAGGTGGGAGGCCGCTGAGGAGCCGTGGCGGGCGCCACATGATCCGCCGCCGGACACCGAACTGTGCTAATGTTTCGGTGTTGCAGTTGTGGTACCCATGAACCTATGTGCGCCTGACGGGAATGTTTATCCTTCAGGCGCATTATTTGTTTTTCCGGCGTCTCCGGATGGGGCCCCTGCCTACCAAAGGAGCAGGTCATGGCACAGGGAACCGTCAAGTGGTTCAACGCCGAAAAGGGTTTCGGCTTCATCGCGCAGGACGGCGGCGGCCCCGACGTCTTCGCGCACTACTCGAACATCGCCGCCCAGGGCTTCCGTGAGCTCCACGAGGGCCAGCGGGTTTCCTTCGACGTCACGCAGGGCCAGAAGGGCCCGCAGGCGGAGAACATCGTCCCCGCCTGATCGCCGGAGGCGTATCCGCTCACCGGGGTCCGCACCGTCATGGTGCGGACCCCGGTTTGTGCCATTTTGAGGAAGGCAGATCACCGCATGTCCCGCAGGCCCCAGAAGCCGAACCGACGCCCCTCGTCGCCCCGGCCGTCCGCGTCGTCGCCGATGGATTTCCGGCTTCCGGAAAACACCACACCCGCACTTCCCGCCGTCGAGGACTTCGCCGGTCTGGAGATGCCCGCGGGGCTGCTGAAGACCCTCACCGCGCAGGGCGTGACGACCCCCTTCCCCATCCAGGCCGCCACGCTGCCCAACTCCCTGGCCGGCCGTGACCTCCTGGGGCGGGGCCGTACCGGCTCCGGCAAGACCCTCGCCTTCGGGCTGGCACTCCTGGCCCGCACGGCCGGACAGCGTGCCGAGCCCAAGGCACCCCTCGTCCTGGTGCTGGTTCCCACGCGTGAGCTCGCCCAGCAGGTGACCGACGCGCTGACCCCCTACGCGACGGCCGTGAACCTGCGGCTCGCCACCGTGGTCGGCGGGCTGTCCATCAGCAAGCAGGCCGGTGCGCTGCGACGCGGCGCCGAGGTCCTGGTGGCGACACCGGGCAGGCTCAACGACCTGGTGGACCGCGGGGACTGCGTCCTCGACCAGGTCCACATCACGGTGCTGGACGAAGCCGACCAGATGACCGACATGGGCTTCCTGCCGCAGATCACCAAGCTGATCCAGCGGGTACGGCCCGACGGGCAGCGCATGCTCTTCTCGGCCACGCTGGACCGCAACATCGACCGTCTGGTGCAGCAGTTCCTGACCGACCCCGTGGTGCACTCCGTGGACCCGTCGGCGGGAGCGGTGACCACCATGGAGCACCATGTGCTCCACATCCAGGACGAGACCGACAAGAAGGCCGTCACCACGCGCATCGCGGCCCGTGACGGCCGGGTCATCCTCTTCCTCGACACCAAGCGCTCCGCCGACCGGCTCGCCAAGCGGCTGCTGGCCGTCGGCGTCCGCGCGGCGGCACTGCACGGCGGCCGTTCCCAGCCCCAGCGCAACCGCACCCTGGAGCAGTTCAAGAACGGCCAGGTCACCGCGCTGGTGGCGACGAACGTCGCCGCCCGTGGCATACACATCGACGACCTCGACCTCGTCGTGAACGTCGACCCGCCGACCGATCACAAGGACTACCTCCACCGGGGCGGCCGCACGGCCCGCGCCGGCGGCTCCGGCAGTGTGGTCACCCTGGTCCTGCCCGAACAGAAGCGGGACATGACCCGGCTCATGTCGGACGCGGGCATCCGCCCCCGGACCGCGCGTGTCACGTCGAGCGACGAGGAACTGGCCACCATCACCGGCGCCCGTGAGCCCTCGGGTGTGGCCGTCACCATCGAGATCCCCCAGCCGGCCACCCCTGCGGCCTCCCGCTCCGACGGCAGGAGCGGCGGCGCCCAGCCCGGCGGGCGGTCCGGCCGCCGTCGCCGCAGCGGCGGCGGAGCGAAGACCCCGACGGGAGCCACCGCGGGGACGGGCACGGGGACCCGCGGCGCGGACCGCAGGGGCGCGGCCGGGACGGCCAAGTCCGCTACACCCAAGTCCGGTGCTCCCAAGTCGGGAGCGGCCAGGTCAGGGGCGGCCAGGTCAGGGGCGGCCAGGTCCGGTGGCACCCCCGCCACCGGCGGACGCGCCGCCGGCCGACGAACCGGCTCCGGTGGGGCCACGGGCGGCGCCGCGGGATCGGGCGGCCGCGGTGCCGACCGCCGGGGCGGCCGCCGCAGCTCCGCTGGCTAGCACTCCCCCGTCGGTGCGATCCCACCCCCCGGTGCCTGTACCGGGCCACCGGGGTGGGGTCCGTCCGGGGGCGTGATGCCGCCCGTGGCACCGGGACAACCTTTCGGTGCGGCAGCAAGTCATCTTCATGTCAGGCGGGTTGACTCGAGGTGTACCCGGGGGCGGTGATCCCCGGCAGCTCGCTCCTCCCGCCCGCCGTCGGCGCGCGCATCCGGGCCGCGCCTCGGGGAAGGGGACATGCGGATGGGCAGATGGAGAGCGGCGGCCGCGCTCGTGGCCGCCGGAGTGATCGGAGCGGCGCTGGTCCCGGCCGGCCCCGCGGTGGCCGTGCACGGGGCGGTACCCGGTGACTTCAACGGCGACGGCTACCGCGACCTGGTGCTTCCGGCGCCAGGCGCGGACGTCGCCGGACAGCGGCACGCGGGGGCCGTCGTGGTGGTGTACGGCTCACGCTCCGGGTTCAGGGCGGACCGGTACCAGAAGATCTCCCAGAACGCGCCCGGCGTGCCGGGCACATCCGAGGGCTGGGACCGCTTCGGCTCCGCCACCGCCACCGCCGACCTCAACCGGGACGGGTACGCCGACCTGGTCGTCAGCGCGCCCTACGAGGACGTCACGCGGGACGACAACCGCGGCGTGGTGACGGTGCTGTGGGGCAGCCGGAGCGGTCTGGGCAGGGGCACCAACCTGCCGTCGCCCGGCCGGTCGCAGCATCACGGCGTCGATCTCGCGGTGCACAGCGCGGAAGAGGGCGACAAGACACAGCTCCTGATCGGCGGCCTCAGCGGGACCGCCGCCTTCAAGGGCCCGTTCAGCCGCAGCGGCACCTTCGGCTCGGTCACGTACTCGGCGGACGCCGGCGCCCTGGACTCGGTGGCGCTCGGCGACCTCGACCGGAACGGAACCACGGACCAGGTGAGCCTGACGTACCGGACACACGCCCTGACCGGCGGCCGGGTGCAGATCAATCCGTCGGGCGGCACGGACTGGCCCGAACCGCTCCAGGAGGGCAACGGGCTGATCGCCGCGACCGGGGACGTCAACGGCGACGGCTACGCCGACCTCGTCGTCGGCGACCCGGAGGACCCGCGGACGCCCGGCGTCGACGGCGTGACCGGCGGGCGCGTGCTGGTCTGGCGCGGCTCGGCCCGCGGTATCGCGCGCGACGCCGTGCCCGAGCAGATCACCCAGGACACCGCGGGGGTGCCCGGGACGAGCGAGGGGGGCGACACCTTCGGGGCCGGACTGACGGTGGCGGACCTCGATCGGGACGGCCTCGCGGACATCGTGGTCGGCGCGCCCTTCGAGGACGTCGGCACCGTCCATGAGGCGGGTGCGGTCACGGTCGTCCCCGGGCGTCGCTCGGGGCCGCTCGGACCGGGCGCGTACTCCTTCCACCAGAACACCCCGGGCGTCCCCAGCAGTGTCGAGGAATCCGACTCCTTCGGCGCGACGCTCGCGGTCGCGGAGCTGAACAAGGACGGCCGGCCCGAGCTGATCATCGGCTCCCCCACGGAGAACCTGGCCACCGGCGCCGTCTTCGTGCTGCCCGGCGGTGCCTCCCGCCCGACCGGGACGGGCAGCCGTGCCTTCACCGCGAACATGTTCGGCCTCACCCAGCACGACAGCACACATCTCGGCGGCTACGGGACCATCTGGATGCTGATGCGGGACCCGGAGGTCGACCACGGCGACCAGGCTCCCGCCGCCCCCGGCGCCGACGCCCGCGCCGGGGCCGGGAGCGAGTGAGCGGGACGGGCGGTACCCGGCAGGTCGGCCGGCGTACGACCTGCCGTCCTCCTGAACCGCGATGCCCTACCGGCGCGCGGCCCCTGCGAGAGGGCGGGGTCCCCGGTCCTTCACCGGGGTCAGCTCGAGACGGCGGCCCTCGAAGCTCTGCCTGAGGCGTCGGTCGTGGCTGACGATCACGAGCGTGCCCCGGTAGGCCGCCAGCGCGGCCTCGACCTCCTCCACCAGGCCCGGCGCCAAGTGGTTGGTCGGCTCGTCCAGGAGCAGCAGATCGGCCGGGGTGGTCACCAGCCGGGCCAGCTCCAGCTTCCGGCGCTGGCCCGCCGACAGGAGCCGGACCGGGCTCCTCAGGTCCCGGGCGGTGAAGAGCCCCAGGGCGAGGAGTTCGTCCTCACGGCCCTCCCCGAAGGCCTCCGCGACCGTGCGGTGGCCGACGGGCGGGGCCATGTCCTGGCGGAGCGTCCCGACCCGGGCGGGCCCCTCCACCGTGCCCTGGTCCGGGGCGAGTTCGCCCGCCAGGAGGTTGAGGAGGGTGGTCTTGCCGGCGCCGTTCGGGCCGGTGACCAGGAGCCGTTCGCCCGCGTCCAGGTGGAGGGCGTCCAGGCGGAGCCTGCCGTCCACGCGTATCCCGGTCAGGTGGACCGACGCGCCCCGGCCCGCCGGGACGGCGCTGAAGCGGAGCGGCTCAGGGGGCGCGGGCACCGGGTGCCCGGTGAGGCGGGCGAGGCGCTCGCGGGCGGCGCGGATGCGGCTCATCGCCCCGTGCGCCCGCGACCGGGCGCGGAAGGCACCCGCGCCGCTGAACGCGGCCGGGGCCTTGCGCGGGATCGCCGTGAAGCGGTCGACGACGCTGTCCGCGAGGGCGCCGTACCGGGTCAGCTCGGCCTTCCACTCCTCGTACTCCCGCTGCCGTCGGGCCCGTTCGGCTGCGCGGCCGACGAGATACCCGGAGTATCCGTTGCCGTACCGGCGCACGGTGTGCCGGTCCTCGTCGACCTCCAGGACGGCGGTGGTGACCCGTTCCAGGAAGACCCTGTCGTGTGAGGCGGTCACGACGGTGCCCCGGTGGGCGCGCAGCCGTTTCTCCAGCCAGGCGACGGCCTCGTCGTCGAGGTCGTTGGTGGGTTCGTCGAGGAGCAGCAGTTCGGGGTCGCCGGCGAGGACCGCGGCGAGGGCGAGCCGGGAGCGCTGGCCTCCGGACAGGGTCCCCAGGGGGCGGTCGCGGTCGATCGGGCCGGGTTCGCCGAGCCTGCGCAGGGTGGTCTCGACGCGCCGGTCGGCCTCGGCGCCGCCGCGTGCCTCGTAGGCGGCGAGCAGCTCCGCGTAGCCCGCGAGGTCGCCGGTCCCGGCGAGGGCCGACTCGGCCGTGCGGATGGCCCGTTCCAGTTTCCTCGTGTCGGCGAGCGCCAGGTCCACGGCCTCGCCCACGGTGGCGGTCGGAGGCAGGTCGAGGGTCTGGGCGAGATGGCCGAGGCCGCCGGGGGCCTCGACGGCGACGGTGCCGTTGTCGGCGGTTTCGAGGCCGGCGAGGAGCCGCAGCAGGGTGGACTTCCCGGACCCGTTGCCGCCGACGACGCCGAGGCGTTCGCCGGGGCGGACGGTGAGGGAGACACGGTCGAGCACGGTCCTGTGGTGCACGTGCTGGTCGTCGTAGCGCTTGCTGACCTCGGTGAGTTGGGCACGGAACAAGGGCGGTCTCCTGAATGTCGGCGACAGGACTTGCACGAGACGCATCGTCTCGCTGCAACTCCGTCGACGGTACGCCGCGATCCGAGGAATTGCAAGACGAGACGTCTCGTATCGTTAAACCTTTTCCTGAGAGCGCTCTCAAGAAATTCACCGAAACCGGTACGCCACAGCCGGAATCCGTCACTGCTTGAACACATGACCGGCTCGGCCCGTCGCCGGCACCGCCGACGCCTTCGGGAGGCGGCCCCCGGCCGCCCCTCGGCCTCAGAGCGCAGGTCAGCGGTCCACTCGGCCCGGCATCGAACGGGTCAGGCGCGGCAGCGAGCGGGCCGGCCGTTCACCCGGTCCCGCCCGAGGGGCCTCACGCCGAGGCGCGGCGGACCAGTTCCGTGGGGGTGATCAGCGACGCGGCCACGGGGTCGTGGGTCTTGTCCAGCATCCGCATCAGCAGTTTCACCATCAGCCGCCCCATGCCCTCGATGTCCTGGCGCACCGAGGTGAGCGCCGGGTCGCTCGTGCGGACGACGGACTCCATGCCGTCGAAGCCGACGACGGCGACGTCCTCCGGGACCCGCCGCCCGCGCTCACGCAGCGTACGCAACGCGCCGAGGGCCATGAGGTCGTTGGCCACGAACACCCCGTCGACGTCCGGGCGCCGGTCGAGCAGTTCGCCCATGGCGCGGGCACCGCTCTCCTCGGTGAAGTCGCCCTGGCGGAGCAGGTCCGGGTCGGCGTCGACCAGGACGTCGTAGTAGCCGGCGAGACGGTCGAGCGCGGAGGTCTGGTCGCGGGGACCCGCGATGTGCGCGATGGCGCGCCGGTCCAGGGAGACGAGATGGCGGACGGCCTCCCTGGCGCCACCCCGGTTGTCGCAGTCGACGAAGGGAATGTCCAAGTCGGAGCCGACTCCGGGGCGGCCGCCGAAGACCGCGGGCACTCTGCTCCTGGCTATCAGGGCGGGCAGCCGGTCGTCACTGTGCAGGGAGAAGGCGAGGGCGCCGTCGACATGTCCGCCGGCGAGGTAGCGCGCGATCCGCTCGTGGTCGTCGGCGCTCTCCACCCACAGGAGCACGAGCTGGATGTCGTGGGCCGTCAGCTCACGGCTGATGCCCCGGATCTGCTGCTCGAAGAAGGGGTCGGAGAACACCCGGAACTCGGGTTCGGCGATGATCACGGCGACCGCGCCATGACGCTGGGTGACGAGTGAGCGGGCCGCGTGGTTCGGTACGTAGCCCAGGTCCGCGACCGCTTCGAGCACCTTGTCCACCAACGGCTTGCGCACACCCGCGCCGCCGTTGACGACCCGCGAGACCGTCGCCCGCGATACGCCGGCACGTTCCGCGACGGCTTCCAGAGTGGGACGGGACGTCGTGGTCTGCTCGGGCAAGTTGGCTCCCAGTCTCGTCCTGGCTTCCGCTGTGCCGCCGGCCCGGCCCACCAGGCCGCCGGTCCGGCGCAGCCAGCATAGACGGTGCCCATCCGCCTGAGAGCGCTCACAAGCCAGGCTTCGGGGCGGGGCGCGGCCGGACGCGCGAACCGGGACGGATCGGATGCCGGAGACCGAGGGCCGCCGCACGACGAGCTTATACATCCTTTGTTTCAACTATTGACCGTTCATTGTGACGCCTTTACGTTTGCGCCGTCTTGAGAGCGCTCTCACATGAGGTGTGCATGAAACTACGCAGACATCTGGCCGTGCTGTCCGTGACCGCACTGGCCGCCGCCGCCCTCACGGCGACCGTCGGATCCGGCGTCGCCTCCGCGGCCACCGTCCCGGTCGGCAAGGGCAGCCACACGGACACCCGTCCGGCGGGAGCCCAAGGGCCCTCCAACAGCAGCGGCCAGGCGGTGCTGCCGAAGGTCACCGCCGCCGCGGCGGACCGGCCGGTCCCGACCAACGACTGGTGGACCTCGCTGGCCTTCCAGCGGTACGCGGCGAATCCCTGGTCGGAGAACATGTACGGCCATCCGCTCACCTACAAGGCGGTGTCCGGCGGCCTGGAGGTCGGCTACCCGACCACACACCAGATCGTCGGGGAGGGCCGCCAGTACGAGTTCCCGCACAAGGCCGACCTGACCCTGGGGCTCGCGGGGCTCAACTCCCCCGACGCCAAGGCGGACGACTGGAGCGACTGGACCGTCACGCCGTACTGGAGCGACGGGACCCGTACGCTGCGGACGACCATCGGCCACGGTATGCCATACGTCTACGCCCAGGGCTCCGGCGGCGCCGCCCGGATCAACGCGGCGTCGCCGCCGACGGTCTTCGCCGACCAGGGCAACGTCCTCGGCGTCACGATCTCCGGCCACCACTACGCGCTGTTCGCCCCCAGCGGCACCGACTGGACGGTGTCCGGCAACGACATCCGGGCCGACCTCGGCTCGAGGAACTACTTCTCCCTGGCCGTGCTGCCCGGCACCAACGCCCTGGCGGACTACAGGAAGTACGCTTTCAGCTTCGTCACCGGTTCCAAGGTCGACTGGCAGTACCTGGAGGGCGAGGGCAAGGTCAAGGCGACCTACTCGCTGACCACCGAGGCGAAGGAGGGCACCGAGCGGGGGACGTTCCAGGCCCTGTACCGGCACCAGTGGCTGCACACCGGTGACGCCCTCACCGGCTACACCTACGTCTCCCCCCGCGGGCAGATGAAGGTCCGCGAGGGCACCTCGTTCACCACCGTCCAGAACGTCAACGGCGTGCTGCCGGGGCTGCCCCGCGCGGCGGGCGTCGACAAGGCGAAGCTGAAGGCCTTCATCGACGAAGTCCTTTCCGCCAGCGACCCGTTCAGCGGCGCCACCGACACCTACTGGACGGGCAAGGCGCTCGGCAGGCTCGCCCAACTGGTGCCCATCGCCGAGCAGATCGGCGAGACGGCCCAGCGCGACCGGCTCCTCGCCCTGATCAAGGCACGGATGCAGGAGTGGTTCACCGCGGGCGGCGCCTCGGAGTTCTCCTACGACCGCAACTGGCGCACCCTCATCGGCTACCCGGCCTCGTACGGCAGCGACATGGAGCTCAACGACCACCACTTCCACTACTCGTACTACGTGATGGCGGCCGCCGTCGTGGCGCAGTACGACCCGCAGTGGGCCGCCGACAGCGAATGGGGCGGCATGGTCAAGGAGTTGATCAAGGACGCCGCCAACCCGGCCCGGGGCGAGAGCAAGTACCCCTTCCTGCGCGGCTTCGACGTCTACGCCGGACACAGCTGGGCCGCCGGACACCAGGCGTTCGCCGCCGGCAACAACCAGGAGTCGTCCTCGGAGTCGGTCAACCTCAGTGCCGGTCTGATCATGTGGGGCTCGGCCACGGGTGACAAGGCGCTGCGCGACCAGGGCGTCTACATGCTGATGACCGAGTCGGAGTCGATCGCCCAGTACTGGTTCGACGCGGACCAGCAGGTCTACCCCGAGAACTTCACCCACGACGTGGTGGGCATGGTCTGGAGCAGCGGCGGCAGCTACGCCACCTGGTGGACGGCCAACCCCGAGGAGATCCACGGCATCAACTTCCTCCCGGTGACGGGGGGTTCGCTGCACCTGGCCCGGGAGAAGGCCATGCTCCGGCGCAGCATCGCCGAGATGGAGCGGGAGAACGGCGGTCCGGCCGTCGAGTGGCGGGACATCTTCTGGCAGGTCCGCGCGCTCACCGACCCGGCCGACGCGATGGCGGCGTGGAACCAGGTGAACGGCGGCTACGTCCCCGAGGAGGGCGAGAGCAAGGCCCACACGTACCACTGGGTCGCCACGATGAACGCCGTCGGGGCGCCGGACATGACGGTCACGGCCAACATGCCGTCCGCCGTGGCCTTCGCCAAGAACGGCACCCGGACCTACGCCGCGCACAACTACGGCTCCCAGAGCTGCTCGGTCCGGTTCTCCGACGGTGCCGTGCTCAACGTGCCGGCGAAGTCCACCGCGTCCGGGCCGGGCAACGACTCCGTGCTCCCGACGCTCTGCGGCGGCACCGGCGTTCCCCCGGGCGACGAGCCGCCCACCGCGCCCGGCACCCCGGTCGCGAGCGGCATCACCGCCGCCTCCGTCACGCTGAACTGGTCGGCCGCCCAGGACGACAAGGGCGTCAAGAACTACGACGTCTACCGGAACGGCGCGAAGGTCGCCACGGTCACCCAGACCGCCTACACCGACACCGGTCTGACCGCCGGCACCACGTACACCTACAGCGTGCGGGCCCGCGACACCGCCGACCAGGTGGGGCCGGCCAGCGGCACGGTGAGCGCCAGGACCAGCGGCGACACTCCCCCGCCGTACGTCACGGGCGACACCTTCTACCCGCAGCCGGGCGGCGCGCTCGCCACCTCGGCGGCTACGCCCTCCAGCGCCACGATCCCGTCCGCCGGTGGCACGAACAACGACGGCACACCGCGCAACCCGCTGGTGTACGAGGTCCGCAACGTCCGCGGTTCCCTGAAGGCGGGGGCGGCCACGGGCTTCACGTTCAAGGTGGACGCCGGGACCTCCGTCGCCCACGCCCAGCAGGCGAGGGTGTCGTACGACCTGACCGGTGACGGCACCTTCGACCGTGTCGAGACCTTCCGCTACTTCGCCACCGACCCGGTCCCCGGGTGGGAGGAGTACTCGGCGGCGCGGCAGGGGCTGCACTCCGCCTCGGGAACCCTGGGCGATCTGAACGGGGGCACGGTCCGCGTGGAGGTCTGGAGCGCGCTGGGCAACGGCCCGTCGACCCTCCAGGTCGGCTCGGGCTCCGTCCTGACGATCCCCTTCACCTGATCCTTCGCGTGATCCTTCACCTGATCGGTCCGTCACCGGAAACGGTGATCTGAAGCACGGCACAGGCAGCCCCGGCACCGGAGGCCCCACTCTTCCGGGCCGGGGCGGCCACGCCCCGGCCCCTCGAATGCGCGGCGTCCCTCTGAAGCACGGCCCTCACAGGAAGTGCCGGATCGGGGCGACAGCCGCCTCCTTGGCGCGCTGGAGCAGCGCCCGCCGTCTCCAGCGGGTGAGGTCGATGGCCTCACTGAGCCGCAGGTCCGCGGTGAAGTCCTGGTCGAGGGCGGCGGTGAACGCCGGGTCCAGCACGGCGAGCATGACCTCCTCGTCGTGGTCCATGGAGCGGCGGTTGAAGTTGGTCGACCCGATCAGGGAGGCGACCGAGTCCACCGTGATGACCTTGGCGTGCATCATGGTCGGCTGGTACTGGAAGATCTCCACACCCGCCCCCAGCAGCCGCTCGTAGTGGTGCTGGCCGGCGAGCTGACAGGCGCGCTGGTCGGTGTACGGTCCCGGCAGCAGGATCTCCACGCACACGCCCCGGCGGGCGGTCCGGCACAGGAGGTCGACGAAGTAGTCGTCGGGGGCGAAGTAGGCGGTGGCGAGGCGGAAGCGTTCCTCGGCCGAGGTGAGCATGACCCGGATCAGGGTCTGCATGTCCTGCCAGCCGATGCTGGCGGAGCCGCGCACGACCTGGACGACCGACGAGCCGTCCTGCGCATGGGGCGCGAAACGGTCCCGCCCGTCGAAGAGTTCGTCGTGGCACTCGGCCCAGTTCTGCGCGAACGCCGCGGCGATGCCGTCCACGGCGGGCCCGCGCACCTGGACGTGGGTGTCGCGCCACTCCCCCGGGCCCCGGGCGTCGCCGCACCACTCCTGGGCGATGCCGACCCCGCCGGTGAACGCGGTGTGCTCGTCGACGACGAGGGCCTTGCGGTGGCACCGGTGGTTCTGCTTGAACGGTGACAGCCAGACGGGCTTGCGGAACCAGGCCACCTGGACGCCCGCCGACTCCATGAGGCCGAGGAGTTCCCCTTCGATCTCCTTGGCGCCGAACCCGTCGAGCAGCAGGCGCACCCGTACCCCCGCGCGGGCCCGCTCGGCGAGGGCGCCGGCGAACTCGCGGGCGATCCGGCCGCGCCAGTAGACGAAGGTCATCATGTCGACCGTGTGCTCGGCCGAGCGGATCGCGTCCAGCATCGCCGGGAAGATCTCGTCGCCGTTGCGCAGCGGCAGCAGCGCGTTTCCCTCGGTGGCCGCGATGCCGATCAGCCGTTCCAGGCGGCGCCGCAGGGTCCGTACCCGCGTCTGCGCGTCGTCCGCGGCGCCCCGCGCCGGGGCAGTCGCCCCGCCGTCCACGATCACGTCGATTCTCCCGTCTGTCACTGGGTGTTGCCGCAAGGCCCCGTCTCTCCGACCGCCGTCGGCGATCCGCCGGTCAGCGCTTCCCGAGGGCGGGCCATATCCGGTGGCGGGTCAGGCGCAGGACGGGATGCTGCGCCTGCCTCCCGGCGCGGCGGCCCAGTACATAGGACGCCCCGCTGAGCGCCGCGGCACCCGCTCCGACGCCGACGGTGATCAGTTTGTGGTGGGCGACCAGTGTCCAGGCCGTCCTGGCGACGACCGCGCACTGGCCCGATGCCGTGGCCAGGGCCTGACGGCCCGACTCGACACCCCGGGTCGCCGTTCGCGCCGCCGTGTTCGCGACCCCGGCCACGCGCTTCGTGCCGAGCTCCTCGCTCCGCACGGTGTCGTCCGCGGTCGCCGCGGCCTGCTTCGCCGCGCGGCCCACGGGTGCGGAGGTCTTCCGCGCGGCGCCTCCCGCGGCCGTGGACGCCTCGCTCGCCGTTCCCCGCGCCTTGGACGCGGTGCTCCGCCTCGTCGGGGACTTTCCGTTCGTCTCAGCGTTGTGTTCAGCCATGGCGCTTCGCTTTGCCCGTCGACGCGGGCGTAAACCCGCCTCGCCCTGGCCGGAAACTGCCGTGCATCGTCCGGCCGGTTGGGGGAAGACGCCTGCTCGGGAGCTTGAACGCGACGCGAGTGACAGGGAGATACAGCGACGATGACGGCGACGTCGGCGACAGACACCACGGCAGCGGCGGTATCCGGGCGCAGGGCCGCACCGGAGGACACGGCGGAACTGCCGCGGATCGAGGACGCGTCGGCGGTGGCCCCGCGCGACGCCCGCGAGCTGACCAAGCTGTTCCTGCGGCGGCTGGCCGAGCTCGAGGAGGGTACGCACGAACACCAGTACGCGCGCAACACGCTCATCGAGATGAACCTCTCCCTGGTCCGCTACGCGGCGAAGGGCTTCCGCAACAGCGGTGACATGGAGGACATCGTCCAGGTCGGCACCATCGGACTGATCAAGGCGATCGACCGGTTCGAGCTCTCCCGCGAGGTGGAGTTCTCGAGTTTCGCCGTCCCGTACGTCATCGGGGAGATCAAGCGCTTCTTCCGGGACTCGACCTGGGCCGTCCATGTCCCCAGGCGTCTGCAGGAGTTGCGCCTGCGACTGGCCAAGGCGCGTGAGCACCTGTCCACCCGCCTCGGCCGCGAGGCGACCGTCGCGGAACTCGCCGGACACCTCGGCATCGACGAGGAGGAGGTCCTCGAAGGGCTGGTGGCCGGCAACTGCTACACCGCCAACTCCCTGGACGTGCCCACGGACGGGGCGGACCCGGACAGTTCGACGACGTACGCGGATCTGCTCGGGGAGGAGGACCCGGCCCTGGAGATGGTCGAGAACCTGCACACCCTCGCTCCCCTCCTGAAGCAGCTCGACGACCGCGACCGGAAGATCATCGCCCTGCGCTTCGGACGCGAGCTGTCCCAGGCGGAGATCGGGGCCGAGGTCGGCTGTTCCCAGATGCACGTCTCCCGTCTGCTGGCGCGGGCGCTGCGCGGACTGAGGGAGAGCATGCTTGCCTGAACCGGCCCGGCGGCCTGTCCCGGTCCGAGCCGCCCATGACACCGAGCGTGCCCGCCGATGACCCGCGCGACACCGGCCCCCGGCGGGCGGCACCGCGACGGCGGGGACGACCGGACGACGGATGCCGCGGACGCCCCGGCCGCCGAACTCGCCCCGCAGCGGCTAGGATTGCCCGCCACCCCGCCGAGGCCCGTTCCCGGGTCCGGGACGCCCTGGCCGCTCCCGCGGGCCCGGCCGCGGCCCGCGGGACCGTCGACGACGTCCTGCTCGTCGTCACCGAACTGGTCACGAACGCCCTGCGGCACGGCGGCGGCGTCACCGCCTTCGGTGTCCTCCTCGACGGCGACAGCCTCACGCTCCGGGTGGGTGACGCCTCACCCCGGCTGCCCCGTACGGTGACGCGCACCGACCCCGCCGCCCCGGGCGGCTTCGGCTGGCCGCTCGTCCAGCGGCTCTGCCGGCGCGTCACCGTGACCGCCACGGCGAACGGCAAGATCATCGAGGTCGCCATGGGGACACGCCGCACGCAGACGTAGGGACCCCTCGTGGCATGTGTGCCGATCCCATATCCGGGTAGTCCGATGCGGCGGAACCGGCTCCCCGCCCGCTCCACGGACGGGGGCCCGCTCGCGGCTTTGTTCCGTGCGGTACCCGTGGGTTAGCCTGCGGCGTATTTCTCATCGCGTGCGTCCGCCACCTGCGGAAGTTCGCGTACGCCGTGTCGGGGCCACCACGTCCCGCCGCGGTTCCGGGTCCCCGGCCTCGGGGGCTCCTGGGGAGCAGGAACGAGGGGTGCGGGTGACGGGCAACAGCGCCGGGACCATCGAGCAGGCACCGGGTGATCAGGAACTCAGGCGACTCCTGGCAGGACTGACCGCCGTACGCGACGGCGACTTCGGCACCCGGCTGCCGGACGACGGCGACGGGCTGATGGGTGACATCGCCAAGGTCTTCAACGGCATGGTGGACCAGCTGTCGCTGTTCACCAGCGAGGTCACCCGGGTGGCCCGCGAGGTCGGCACCGAGGGCACTCTGGGCGGACAGGCGCAGGTACCGGGGGTCTCGGGCACCTGGGCCGATCTGACGGACTCGGTCAACGCCATGGCGGGCAATCTCACCACCCAGGTGCGCGACATCGCCCAGGTGGCCACCGCGGTGGCCAAGGGCGACCTGTCGCAGAAGATCGACGTACCGGCGCGGGGCGAGATCCTCCAGCTGAAGGAGACCGTCAACACGATGGTCGACCAGCTCTCCGCGTTCGCCGACGAGGTCACCCGGGTCGCCCGCGAGGTCGGCACCGAGGGGAGCCTGGGCGGACAGGCACAGGTGCCGGGGGTCGCCGGTGTCTGGCGGGATCTGACCGACTCCGTCAACCACATGGCGGGCAACCTCACCAGCCAGGTGCGTTCCATCGCCCAGGTGACGACCGCGGTGGCGCAGGGCGACCTGTCGCAGAAGATCACCGTCGACGCGCGCGGCGAGATCCTCGAACTCAAGAACACCATCAACACGATGGTCGACCAGCTCTCCGCGTTCGCCGACGAGGTCACCCGCGTCGCCCGCGAGGTCGGCACCGAGGGGCGCCTCGGCGGACAGGCCGACGTCAAGGGCGTCAAGGGCACCTGGCGCGACCTGACCGACTCCGTGAACTTCATGGCGGGCAATCTCACCGGCCAGGTCCGCAACATCGCGCTGGTGGCCACCGCGGTGGCGCAGGGCGACCTGTCGCAGAAGATCACCGTCGACGCGCGCGGCGAGATCCTCGAACTCAAGAACACCATCAACACGATGGTCGACCAGCTCTCCGCGTTCGCCGACGAGGTCACCCGCGTCGCCCGCGAGGTCGGCACCGAGGGGCGCCTCGGCGGACAGGCGCAGGTGCGCGGGGTGTCGGGCACCTGGAAGGACCTCACCGACAACGTCAACGTGATGGCGTCGAACCTCACGCATCAGGTGCGTTCCATCGCCCAGGTCGCCACCACGGTTGCCCGCGGCGACCTTTCCCAGCGGATCACCGTCGAGGCCAAGGGCGAGGTCGCCGCCCTGGCCGATGTCATCAACACGATGGTCGACACCCTGTCGGCCTTCGCGGACGAGGTGACCCGGGTGGCCCGCGAGGTCGGCACGGAAGGGCGCCTCGGCGGGCAGGCGCACGTCCCGAACGTGGCGGGCACGTGGAAGGACCTCACCGACAACGTCAACTCCATGGCGAACAACCTCACCGGCCAGGTCCGCAACATCGCGCTGGTGACGACGGCCGTGGCGCTGGGCGACCTGTCCAAGAAGATCGACGTCGACGCGCGCGGCGAGATCCTCGAGCTCAAGACGACGATCAACACGATGGTCGACCAGCTCTCCGCGTTCGCCGACGAGGTCACCCGCGTCGCCCGCGAGGTCGGCACCGAGGGGCGCCTCGGCGGACAGGCCGAGGTGGAGGGCGTCTCGGGCACCTGGAAGCGCCTGACCGAGAACGTCAACGAACTGGCCGGCAACCTGACCAGACAGGTGCGTGCCATCGCCGAGGTGACCAGTGCCGTGGCGGAGGGCGACCTGACCCGCTCGATCACCGTCGAGGCGTCCGGCGAGGTCGCCGAGCTCAAGGACAACATCAACTCGATGGTGGGGTCCCTGCGCGAGACGACCCGGGCCAACCAGGAGCAGGACTGGCTCAAGACGAACCTCGCCAGGATCTCCAGCCTCATGCAGGGCCATCGCGACCTGCCCGTGGTCGCCGAGCTGATCATGGACGAGCTCGTCCCGCTCGTGACGGCCCAGTACGGCGCCTTCTATCTGGCCGAGGACGGGGACGACGGCCCCGAACTGCGCCTGGTCGGCTCCTACGGCTACCCCGAGGACGACACCCGGCCCACCCGCATCTCCTTCGGCCGCACCCTGGTGGGGCAGGCCGCCCGCAGCCGGCGCGCCATCACGATCGACGCGCTGCCCCCGGACTATGTGAGCATCTCCTCCGGGCTCGGCTCGGTCGTCCCGACCACGCTGGTGCTGCTGCCCATCGTGGTCGAGGGCCAGGTGCTCGGAGTCATCGAACTGGCCTCGGTGACCGCGTTCACGCAGATCCACCGTGACTTCCTGGACCAGGTGATGGAGACCATCGGGGTCAACGTCAACACCATCGTGGCCAACGCCCGCACCGACGAACTGCTCGTCGAGTCGCAGCGCCTGGCCGCGGAACTCCAGTCCCGGTCGACCGAGTTGCAGGTCCAGCAGGAGGAGCTCCAGCGCTCCAACGCCGAACTGGAGGACAAGGCCTCGCTGCTGGTCACCCAGAACCGGGACATCGAGGCCAAGAACCTCCAGATCGAGCAGGCGCGCCAGGAACTGGAGACCCGGGCGCAGCAGTTGTCGCTGGCGTCCAAGTACAAGTCGGAGTTCCTGGCGAACATGAGCCACGAACTGCGCACCCCGCTCAACAGCCTTCTCATCCTGGCCCAGTTGCTGGCCCAGAACCCCTCGCGCAACCTCTCCCAGAAGCAGGTGGAGTACGCGCAGATCATCCACTCGGCGGGCTCGGACCTGCTCCAGCTGATCAACGACATCCTCGATCTGTCCAAGGTCGAGGCGGGCAAGATGGACGTCACGCCCGAGCGGGTCTCGCTGCGCCAGCTCATCGACTACGTCGAGGTCACCTTCCGGCCCATGACGGCCCAGAAGAGCCTGGACCTCACCGTGACCATCGCCGCGGGCGCGCCGGCGGACCTGCTCACCGACGACTCCCGGCTGCGGCAGGTGCTGCGCAACCTGCTGTCCAACGCGGTGAAGTTCACCGAGCACGGCAGTGTGGAGCTGGCCGTCGAGCCCGTCACCGACGAGGACGTGCCGAACGGGGTCGTCCGGGGCGGCACGGTGGTCGCGTTCCGGGTCAAGGACACCGGCGTCGGCATCCCGCCGCAGCATCTGGAGTCGATCTTCGGGGCGTTCCAGCAGGCGGACGGCACCACCAGCCGCAAGTACGGCGGCACGGGCCTGGGCCTGTCCATCACCCGGGAGATCGCGCAGCTGCTGGGCGGTGTCGTCACCGTGGACAGCACGCCGGGCGAGGGCAGCGTCTTCACGCTCTATCTGCCGGTGGCACGGCCGGACTTCGCCGAACTCCTGCGGCACGCCCGGCCGTCGCAGGACGGGGCGTCGGCCGCGTCCGCGATCGAGACGTCCTTCGGGCCGGTCTCCGTGCCCGAGCGCGCCGGGGCGTCCCGGCAGCGCCCGCGGCGGCTGCTCGTGGTGGAGGAGCGTCCGCGCGGTCTGCTCACCCTCGTCGCCGAGAGCGTCGTGTCGGACCTGACGCACGGCGGCGACGGCTCGGGGGCCCCGACGCCGATCGACATCATCACGGCGGCCGGCGCGCAGGAGGCGGCGGGGGCGCTGGCCGCCGAGCCGTGCCACTGCGTCGTGGTGGAGCTGGGCCTGCCGGAGGGCGAGGCGTCCCGGTTCCTCGACGCGCTGCAGGGGGACTCGGCGCTGTCGGCGGTGCCCGTGCTGGTGCACAGCAGTCACGCGGCCGACGTCACGCTCAAGGAGAGCCTGCGGCCGCGGGCGGAGGCCGGGGCGCTGGAGTTCCTGTCCAGCCTGGACGAGTTGCGCAAGCGCATCGCCCTGCACCTGTCGGCCGAGCAGCCCGGCGACGTGCTCTCCCTGGTGCGCCCGGAGGAGCCGCATCCGGTGCCCCGGCCCAGTATCGAGCCGCCGCCGGACGGCCGTACCGTGCTCGTCGTCGACGACGACGCCCGCAACCTCTTCGCCCTCAGCGGCATCCTGGAGCTGCACGGCTTCCGGGTCCTGCACGCGGACAACGGCCTCAGGGGCATCGAGACCCTCATCAAGAACCCGGACGTCTCCCTCGTCCTGATGGACGTGATGATGCCGGAGATGGACGGCTACACCGCGACCGCGGAGATCCGCAGAATGCCCGAGTTCGCGGATCTGCCCGTCATCGCCGTCACCGCGAAGGCGATGCCCGGCGACCGGGACAAGTCCCTGGCCTCGGGCGCCAGCGACTACGTCACCAAGCCCGTGGACACCGACGGCCTCATGGCCTGCGTACGGCGCTGGCTGCCGGCATGAGGCGCCCGGAAGCCGTCACCCGGCCCGTGGCAGGGCCGCCGGGCGGTGTGCGGTGCCTCGTGCCGCACACCGCCGCACACCGCAGCCGAGGAGCCGTGATGTCGTGAGCGCCTTCGACCACACGAGCGGACCGCCCTCGGAGCGGTTCCCGGCCGCCACCGACGCGACGGCCGTGCCCGCCGCCGGTCTCCCCCGGCAGGACGCCCGGAGCGGGCCGGACGGGCCTGCGGAAAGTCCCGGACAGCCGGAGGCCTCCGCCGCGTTCGCCGGTGTCTCCCCCACCACACCCGTCGGCAGACTGGCCGCCACCGTCGACCGGCTCAGCCACGCCGTACGCGCCGCCCAGGCCGAGGCCGAGGGCCGTGCCCTGATCGAACTGGCCAAGGGCATCCTCGTGGAGCGCCTCGGCTGCGGTCCCGCGCACGCCGCGCGCCAGCTCACCGAGCTGGCCGGGCAGGCGCAGGTGACACCGCTGGAGTTCGCGGTCGACGTGATCGACCAGGCCGCTCGTGACCGGGTCTCGGAGGTCGCCGACGCGTTCCTGACGGCCACCACCGCCGACCGGACCACGCACGCCGCCCAGGACTGGCGTACCGAGAAGATCCAGGCCTCGTTGCGGCTGAGGTCGGCGCAGAGCGGCGCGCTGGCGGCCGGCGACACCCAGGCCGTCGCCGAGGCGCTGCTGGAGCACGCGCTGCGCCCGCTCGGCGCCGCGGCCGTGGCGATCTGGGCGGCGGCTGCGGACGGGTCGCTCGCGCTCGCCGGTCACGCGGGCCTGTCCGACGCCGAGGCCGCTCGCTGGCACTACGTCCCGCCCGACGTGGTGACGGTGGCCCGCGGCGCGCTGACCGAGCGGACGGCGCAGTGGACGGCCTCCCTCGCCGAGAGCGCGCTGCCGAGTGTGGGGCGGCACCAGCACCCTCAGGGTGCCCGGGTCGCCCTGCCTGCCGGTACCGGCGGCCGCATCCACGGCGTACTGGAGATCGTCTGGCCGTCCCCGCTGCCGCCGCAGCCACCCCAGGTCGTCCGGCAGGTGGAGGCGCTGGCCGAGCTGTGCGCGCACACGCTGGAGACGTACACGCCGCCCGGTGACACCGAGCGGCAGCGCAGGGTGCTGCCCGACGCGGCGGAGCTGATGGACCTGGCCGACGCCCTGCACGACCCGGCGCTGGTCCTCGTCCCGCAGCTCGGTCCCTCCGGGGAACTGGCGGACTTCCGCATCCAGCACGTCAACCAGCGATTCCTCGACCCCGCGGGCCGGCCGCGCGCGGTCGTCAACGGGGCGCTGCTGCTGGAGGCGTACCCGCTGGCCGCCGGGGAGAGCGGGCTGCTCGAGAACGTCGAGCGGGTTTACGCCACCGGTGAGCCCTTCCGGGCGCGGCGGGCGAGCCTCACCGCGCTCGTCGACCAGGTCCCGCTCTCCACCGTCGCGGACATCGGCATCAGCCGGCACGGCAACGCGGTGCTGCTCATATGGCGCATCGAGGACGAGACGGCCCGGCTTGCGAGTCTGCTCCAGCACGCGCAGCGGCTCGGCCGGATCGGCGGTTTCGAGGAGAACCTGCTCACCGGCGAGATCACCTGGAACGGCCAGTTGTTCGACCTGTACGGGCGCCCACGTTCCGCCGGTCCGGTCCCGCTGGAGGATCTGCCCTCGCAGGCCCACCCGGACGACTTCGTCGCCATCGGCCGGTTCCTGCGCACGGTGCTGCACCACGGCCGGCCCGCGTCGGCGGCGTTCCGGCTCCAGCGGCCGGACGGGGTGACCCGGCATCTGCGGATCGTCGCCGAACCCGTGCTGGACACCGACGACCGCCTGCTCGGTGTACGCGGCGCCTACCAGGACATCTCCGCCCAGCACTGGACAGAGGTGGCGCTCGCCGCCACCCGCGACCAGCTGGCCCACACCGCGCAGCAGGCCAGTGAACGCGCCCGGCTGGCACTCCAGTTGCAGCACGCCATCATGCCGCCCACCCAGGACCCGCTGCGAGTGGAGGACCTCCAGGTGGCCGTGCGGTACCGGCCCGCGGAGGAGGAGCAGCTGGTCGGCGGGGACTGGTACGACGCGTTCGTCCTGCCGTCCGGGCTGGTGCTGCTGTGCGTGGGTGATGTCGCCGGGCACGGCATCGAGGCCGCTACCAGCATGGTGGTGCTGCGCAACGCGCTGCGCGGTCTCGCCGTGACCGGGGCGGGGCCGGGGCAGTTGCTGTCGTGGCTGAACATCGTGGCCCACAACCTGACGGGCGGGGTCACCGCGACGGCCGTCTGCGGTCTCTACGACCGTGACCGCCGGACCCTGCGCTGGGCGCGGGCGGGTCATCTGCCGCCGGTCCTGGTCCGTGACGGCCGGTCGAGCCCGCTCCCGCTGCTCAAGGGGCTGCTGCTCGGCGCGCTGCCGGAGGCGGCCTACGAGGAGATGGAGCAGCAACTGAGCCTGGGCGACACCCTGTTGATGTACACCGACGGGCTCATCGAGCGCCGCGACCGCTCGGTGGAGGAGTCCCTGGCCCACCTGCTCACCACGGCCCGCTCGGCCCCCAGCACCCTGGACCAGCAACTGGACCGTCTGCTGACGTACAGCAGGTCGGACACGGACGACGACACCTGCCTCGTGGGCATCCGCCTGGGGTGACGGGGGCCGGGCGCGACAGCCGGGGAAGCCGTGTGGGGCAGACAGACGAGGGGGGAACACACCTGCCTGCCCCTATTACGCGACTGCCCCCTCCGACCAGTGGCAAACGGACTTTCCCCAGGCCGTGGGGTCAGGCGGCGAGCGCCTTGGTGCGGGAGGGGGCGGTGTGGCCCAAGCGCCGTTCGGGGGCGGTGGGCGGTGGCTCAGACGCCGTTCGGGAGCGGTGACCCAGGCGCCGTTCCGGGGGTGGTGGCGGCGGGACTGACCAGCCCCGTCCCGCGCGGCTCCGTCCGGAGCGCGGCCGGGAGGGCACGTTCCATTCCTCGCGGGGCCGGGCGGGATGCCGATCAAGGGTCGTCGGGGGCAGGTGACTCCGGGCTCGCGGCGCCCGTACGGTCGACCTCGTCCCTGGCCAGTACCGACAGCAGGGCGGCCACCGTCAGGCCCGCCTCGGCCGGGTGACGCAGCACCTTGCTCGGGTCGATGCTGTAGCGGTTGGAGCGGCCGCTGCGGGTGCGGGAGAGGTAACCGTCCCGCTCCAGGTCAGAGATGATCTTCTGGACGGCGCGTTCGGTGAGCCGGCAGCGGGCCGCGATGTCGCGGACCCGCGCGCTGTGGTTGTCGGCGATGCTGGCGAGCACGCGTGCGTGACTTGTCAGGAACGTCCACCCGGTGTGCGGCTCGGGAACTCCGTCGCTTGCCACCATGCCCCAAATCGTACGGTCGCCTTTTCACGCGTGCGTAGACGCGAAAAGAGTTTCACGTATGTCTTGACGGGTCTGTCGTCTGACCTGTCGCGTGCGACGCGGGAAGGGGGCCGCGGACGCGGCTTCGGTTCAGTCGTCGCCCCTGACGATGTTCCAGTCGGCGCTCGTGTGGGCGGCGGGTGGGGCGCTCTCGTCGGCGACAGCGGCAACGCAGGTGCGCATCCCCTTGCCTGGCTGGTGCCGCACCTTGGACCAGCCGGTTTCCGGCACTCGGAGTGCGGGCTTCTGTGCGATTCGACCGGTCACGACGGCTCATCTTCTCTCTGCTGATTGCCTGTTCACCGAGTGACCCGGCCCTTCCCGCCCCAAACCTCCACCGCCGGGCGCACGTCGGGCACGCACGTCGCCGGTCAGCCGTCCGTCTCCGGCCGGAAGCCGAGCTGGTGCGTGACGACGTCACGGGCCACCGCGGAGACCGTCCGCGCCACGACGAAAGCCGTGGCACGCAGCGGCCGGTCCAGCGCTTCCACGGGGTCGACGCCGAGCCGGCCCGGTCCGAGGCGGTCCGGGCGGCACTCGCCGTCGGCACCGGCGCGCAGTACGCGGTCCCGGCGATCAGCGGTGGCGGCGAGTGCATCGGTGCCCTCTGCGTCCACCGCAGACGGCCCGGCTCCTGGATGACCACCGCCCAGCGCACGGCCCTGGGCATCCTCGCGGACGACCTCGCCGCGTGGCACTCAGGTTACCGGCGCACCGTCGTCCTCGACGCCCTCGAGCACCTGCACACCCGCGCCGCTCTCCCTTGCCGAAGAGTGCGCCGCCGAGTGTGTGAGCCGTGTCCTGAGGGGCTACCCGGACCCCGCGGGGCCGAGACCACAGCCCCGGCGGTTCCCCGGGGGCAAGGTCCCTGGGGAACACCACGCCCTGCCGGCGCCTCTCGCCCCGGCATCAGTGTTCATGCCTCATGTCTCACGTCTCCTGGCAGAGGCAGATGGGTGTCAGGTGCCTGCTCCCCCTCCGTGCCGCCAGGACCCCGCGTGCGGCGGCCGCCGCAGTCGGCGTACCGGGCGATCGCGCTGTGGAGCTCCGCCCGCACCTCCTCCGGCAGCTCGGCGCCCTGGGCGAAGCCCATGATGTACGCGGCGACCGTGCGCAGTTTGACGTTGGTGCGCTGGGACACGTCGCGCAGCACCCGCCAGGCCTCCTCCGGCGGAATCCGCCCCAGCACGACGACGGCGCCGATGGCCTGGTCGACCAGGGCGTGCGAGGTGACCGCGCGCTGAAGCTGCCCGGCCTCTTGCCGGAGACGTTCGTTCTCCGCGGCGAGGTCGGTGGCGGACAGCAACGTCAGGGGCTGCGAGGGCGAGAGGGAGAAGAAGGCCATGAGTCGCTCCAGAGGGGCATGCGGCGTCCGGGCTCATCACCCTCCCTACCGCACAGTCCCTCGCGACGACAACATGGCCTTCCCGTACTCCGACCCGTCAGAGCGTCGAACCCGGGTTCTCGGGCCGGATGCGTCCGCGCCAGCCGGTTCCGTCGCCCTCGCCGCCCTCGACGTAGTCCTTGAAGCGCCGCAGGTCGCCCTTCACGCGCCGGTCGATCATGCCCAGCGCGTCCGCGCCCTTCTCGACGAGGCCGGTGGGGTCGACGTCCATGGTGAGCTCCACGCGGGTGTGCATCGGGTCCACGGGCTCGAACCTCACCGAGCCTCGCTGCCGGGTGTCACCGCCGACGGACCTCCAGGTGATCCGGTCGTCGGGCAGCTGGTCGACGATCTCCGTGTCGAACTCGCGCCGTACCCCGCCGATGCTGGTCACCCAGTGGTTGTGCCGGTCGTCGAGCTGCGTGACCTCGTCGACGCCCTCCATGAAGTGCGGAAACTCCGTGAACCGGGTCCACTGGTCGTACGCCCTGCGCAGCGGGACGCCCACCTCGACCGCTTCCTTGACCGTGCTCATGGCACCTCCTCCTCGGTGGCCGACGGGGCCGGCCGTCTCCGACAGGCCGCTGTACCCCGTCCGTGCAGCGTCCGAGTACCCGGGAAAGCGGTACGAAGACCATTTCTACGACGATGACCGGAAGGAGCCGGGCCGCGCGGCGACCGGTCCGGCCCGCTTCCCGTCGAGCGACCGTCCGGCCCGCCTCCCGTCAGCGGATGTCGTCGGGGTCGAGGTCGGTGCCGACGACGAGGGTCACCGTGCCGGGGGCCGCGCCCGTGTCCTGTCCGGCCCGCGTGCCGGGCACCCGGGAGGTGAGCACCGCGGCCTCCTTCTCCAGGCCCTGCGGGTGAGTGACCGTGGTGCGGCTGGTCTGGTCGGCGTTGCCCGTACCGACGACGGTGAAGCCCGCCTTGCGCAGTTCCTCGGCGACGACGGCGGCGCGGCCGGACACGCCGGTGCCGTTGAGGACCTGGACCCGCACGGACGAGGCGTAGAGCGGGTTCGCTGCACCCGCCTCCAGCCGCTTCTTGTCCACCTCCTTGTCCTTGGCGAGGGAGGTGAACAGGTCGGCGGCCTGCGGGTAGCGCCACACGATGTTGGCACGGTCGGTCGGTACGTCGGCCTCGCGCGGGTAGTTCGGCACGGTGAGGAACGTCAGTCGGTCGCGGGGGACGCCCTTGAGCTCGGAGGCGAGGCCGTACAGCGGGCGGATGCCGGCCAGGTCCTCGTCGGTGGTGAGGGACTTGGTCGCCGAACGCAGAAAGCCGTAGAGGTCGTCGGGGCTGGTCAGTTTGGACTGCGCCTTCTGGGCCAGGGCCTCCATGAACTCCTGCTGGCGGCCGATGCGTCCCGTGTCGGAGCCGTCGCCGACGCTGTAGCGGGCGCGCACATAGCCGAGCGCGTCCTCGTCCTTGACGGTCTGGCAGCCGGCTTCCAGGTCCAGGTCGGCCTTGTCGTCGTGGATGGCCTCCTCGGGGCAGACCTCTATGCCGCCGAGGGCGTTGACCATGCCTTTGAAGCCCTGGAAGTCGATGGACATGAAGTGGTCCATGCGCAGGCCGGTGTTGGCCTCGACCGTCTTGATCGTGCAGGCCGCGGCGTCGGCGATCTCACCGGTGGCGCCGCCGAGCGCGAAGGCCTCGTTGATCTTGAAGTGGTGCGGGTCGGACGTGGTGCCGTCGCCCGTCTCGCACGAGGGGATCTCCACCCATGAGTCACGCGGCAGCGACACGACGGTGGCCCACTCGTGGTTCGCCGGGATGTGCAGCACCATCAGCGTGTCCGACTGCATGGTGGCGAACTTCTTGCCGCCGTACTTCGCGTTGGCGCCCGCGCGGCTGTCGGAGCCGACGACCAGGATGTTCTTCGAGCCGGGACTGAGGTTCTCGGGGCGGTCACCGCCGAGTTTGCTGTCCACGTCCGCGCCACTGATGTTGTCGTTCAGGTCCTGGTAGACCCAGGCGCCGACTCCGGCGACGCCGAGCACGAGCACCGAGCACACGCCCGCACTCCATATCAGGACCCGCCCCCGCCGCGGACGCCCCGCCCCGGCCGAAGCGCGCCGCCTCCCCCTACCGCTCACTGCTGCTCTCCTCGGCCTTCGTCGGCGTTGTGTGTCGTGCTCGGTTGCCAGCCCTCGTATCCATCGAACGAATGAACTCTACGTTCAAGTAGTTATACGAGAGGAACGGGCGAGCGCCTCAGGCGGGCGGCCGGCTGTGGTTCCGGTCGCGCCAGGCCCGGGGCGAGACGCCGTAGGCCTGTCCGAACACCTTGCTGAAGTGGGTGGCGTCCACGAAGCCCCAGCTGCGGCCGAATCGCCGCGAGGGTCCGCAGTCTGCCGTGCGGGCCCGCCAGTTCGCGTCTGCACGCGGCCAGGCGGTGCGAGCGGATCCACTCCCCGAGACTGATGCCCGAGCGGGCCGGCACCGTGTAAAGATGCCGGCCCGAGATGCCGTGCACCGCGGCGATCCGGGCGGCCGACAGGTCGGGATCGGCCATGTGCGCGCGGATGTACCGGGTGATCCGCAGGGACAGCGTGGCCTCCAACGGGCCTTTGGCCCGTTGGAAGTTGCCGAGCCGCGTCGCCACGACCGCGCGGACGAGTTCGATGCCGGGTGCCACGACGGCCTCGGCGTGCGGGCCGTGATGCACCTCCTCGGTGACGGCCAGTTGGGAGAAGCAGGGGAGGCGAGCCGGGCGAGGGGGTTGACGGAGCCCAGAGTCACCGCGGTGACCTCGCGCAGCTTCCGTTCGGGGAGCGCGAGTGCCACGCGGGGGATGCGGAAGAAGTGGTGGTCGACGCCGTCCTCGAACAGCAGCGTGTAGGGAGCGACGGATTCGTAGACGGCCAAGTCGCTTGTTCCCAAGAGGCATTGGCGGCCGTTCCGCATCACCAGGCTGGTGCCGGTGACTTGAAGGCCGAGGAAGACCGCGGGCTCCTCGTCCAGCCGGGCCAGCTGCCCCGTCCGCCGCACGGTGGCGGCGGTCGACCGCGCCGAGAAGATCCGTAAGGGGCCGACAGTGCAGTAGCCGATCCGGGCCGAGATGTCCTGTGCCGGAGGATGGTGGTCGATGTCGACGGCCACCACGCCTTCCCACACCGCGTGCCGGATCAGTTCCGCCCTGTCCCCGGGCGGCGCCGACTCTGTGCCCAGGACCGGGCTCATGAGGTGGGCCCCCCGCCCGGCGTCGGCCGCGGGGCCGTGCCGGTGATGCCTCGGTGCGTTCCCCCACGGCCCACCTCTCGACTTGGACGGTCCGGCCGACCGCGCGTTCCGCCGTACGACGGCCGCCCCTCCGGGCGACGCCGGCTCGGGCCTGCGGCGCACCGGAAGGCCGGGGGCGGCGCTGCCGGACAGGTCCACAAGGAGGACGCCGCGGCGAAGCTGCCGGTTGCGACGGGTGCGCGACTGACGAGGTTCCCCGCACGGTGCCGCGCATCCCCCTGTACAAGACGATGCTCCGCGTCCTGGGCCTCCCCGGCGGCTACGCCCGCAAGCCCTGCTCCGAACCGGGCGACCACACCCTCAGGGCGCTCGCCCGGCTGATCGACACGGTGGGCCTGCGCGAACTCGAGGGCGTCGGCTGACGCCGGGCGGGGCGACGCAGGGCTTCAGCGGCGGCCTCGGTGCGCCGGGCCGGGCCGCCGCGCGTCAGCGATGGCATGCGCATGGAACTCGCCGCATCATGGATATGTAGGTGATGAGCCGCCTCCCGTCACGAGGCACAGCCTCGAGGCCACCACCGCCATGCAAAGGCGTACCGGGAACGGGGTGGCGATGACAACGACCCTGGAACTGCAGATCGGCCGGCTTCACTCGGGCGAGTACGAAGTGCGGGTGGTGAGGTCTGCCGCCGGTGGTGAGGCCCAAGGGCCCCTGAGTCTCGACGTCGAGGAGTTGCTGGGGCGGCGTTCCACGTTGCAGGACCAGTTGCTCGCCTCTGCGGCTGCACCCCGGCGGATCGTGCCGGCGAATGAGCAGGACGTGCAGCAAGTGGGACGGCAACTGTTCGACGCGCTGTTCGACGGTCCGGTCTCGGGAACCTACCGAGCGAGTCTCGGTGTGGCCCGGGAGCGGCAGGATCGGCTGCAGATAGTGCTACGGCTGGACTCGCCGGAACTGACGCTTCTGCCGTGGGAGACGCTGTTCGACCCGCAGCTGGAGACGTACGTCTGCCGCCAGGAGCCGATGATCCGGCACGTTCCCGCCACCCACACACCCGATCCCCTGCCGGTGGAGCCACCCCTGCGCATCCTGGGGGTGATCGCCTCTCCTCACACGCTCCCGCCATTGAACACCGACGCCGAGAAGGAGCGACTCGAGAAGGCGCTCGCGGCACAGATCGCTGCCGACCGGGTCGAACTGGTGTGGTTGACCGATGCAGGCTGGGACACCATGCACACGCGCCTCATGGACGGCCCGTGGCACGTCGTCCACTTCATCGGGCACAGCGGCTACGACGACGAGGCGGGAGAAGGCGTGCTCGCGCTGGTGGGCGAGGGCGGCGGCATCGACATGGTCCAGGCTTCCCGCCTGGCCGACCTTCTCAGGGAAGCGGTCCCCGCACCAAGGCTGGTGGTGCTGAATTCCTGCGCGTCTGCTCAAGGCGGCCGAAGGGGCAGATTCTCCAGCATGGGAGCCGCTCTCGTCGAGCGCGATGTCAGCGCGGTGGCGGCCATGCAGTTCGCGGTCACCGACCAGGCCTCGGTGCGCTTCGCCCAGGGGTTCTACACCGCGCTGGCCCATGGGCGCCGGGTCGACGATGCCGTCAGGAGCGGACGCATCTCCATGCTCGGCGCAAGCCAGTCGCTGGAATGGATCACACCAGTGCTCTACGTGCGGGGCGAGGGCAACCTCTTGTTCAGCATGCCCAAGTCGCCCAGGCCGCATCCCGCTCAGCCGCCGCCCAAGGACGCCCGACGCAGCGCGCATGCTCGGACGCTTTACGTCAATGCCAGAGCCGAGCTTCGCATCGGCAACCCCGACAAAGCCGTCGCATTGCTGGACGACCTGCTCAGCCTGAACCCGAATCACACCGAAGCCATCCTGCTGCGCACCCAGGCAGCCGAAAAGGCGGTCCTCCTGGGCCTCTACGAAGAGGCGGTGGAAGCGGAGAAGGCGCGTCAGTGGCCGGAAGCGATCGACAGCTACGAGCAGATCCTTGAGAAGAACCCTGAATACGAGGACGCCCTCGCTCGACGCGACCGGTGTCGCGACCTGGAGCACATCGAAGACCTCCAGGACGAACTGCGGCACCACGCAGAAGCACAACGCTGGCGGATCGTCCTGGAAGTCAGCGAAGAACTCGCCCGGATCGACCCGACCACGACCGACCCCGACGGGCTGACCACCCGGGCCCGCCAGGAAATCGCCCAGACGGAGCAGACAGCACAGCTGAAAGCCCTCTACACCAGCGCGCGCGCCGCAGAACAGTCGAAGAACTGGGCCTCTGCGGTCAACAGCTACGAACAGATTTTGGGAGTCGACCCCCAATACCGGGACGCGCCCTCACGACGCGACCACTGCCGGGACCGGAAACGCATAGACGACCTTCACAAAAAGCTGCGGCACCACGCAGAAGAACAACGCTGGCAGTCCGTCCTCGACATGAACGAGGAACTCGACCAGATCGACCCCACCACGACGGACCCTGACGGACTGGCCACACGCGCACGCCGAGAACTGGCCCGGGCCGCGAAGGCGGCACAACTGGACAGCCTGTACACCGGCGCTCACGACGCGGAACGGACCGAGGACTGGGCCACGGCGATCGACTGCTACGAGCAGATCCTGCGGAAGGACCCCCAGTACCGGGACACCCGCGCGCGACGCGACCACTGCCTGAACCGGAAGCACATAGCAAACCTGCAGAACAATCTGCGTCGCGACGCGGAAGCACAACGGTGGCAGTCCGTACTCGAGGTCAGCGAAGAACTCTACCGACTCGATCCCGAATCCCATGACCCGAACGGGCTCGCCACACAAGCCCGTCACGAGATCGCCCTGGCCGCACAGGTGGCACAACTGGAAGAGCTCTACACCAGCGCCTACTCCGCAGAACAGTCCGAGGACTGGGTCACAGCGATCAACGGCTACGAGCAGGTCCTGCGGAAGGACCCCCAGTACCGGGACGCCCGCGCACGACGCGACCACTGCCTGGACCGGCAGCGCATAACGCAACTGCAGGGTGAACTGCGATATCAGGCGCAAACACAGCAATGGCAGTCCGTGGTCGAGGTCAGTGAGGAACTCCACCGGATCGACCCGGCCGCGGACGATCCCGACGGGCTGACCACACGCGCACGCCAAGAACTGGCTCAGGCGACGCACATTTCACAACTCGACCTGTACACCCGAGCCCGCGCGGCCGAAAACTCCGAGGACTGGGCGACCGCGATCGCCTGCTACGACGACCTCGCACGACTTGCCGACGGCGAATACAGGGACAGTACGCAGCGTCGCAGTATGTGCCTGGAACGCCTCTACCGCGACGAACGCGTCTCCGACAGCCACGACGAATCGCCCGCGTACGCGAGGGTGTCCCGTGAAATCGACGCACCGTGCGGGTGCCTGGCCTGGGCATCCAGCGGATGGTCGATAGCGGTCAACCTGCTGGACGATCCACGGATCCGTGTGTACGACATGGCCGGCGACGAGCAGTTGAGCATCAAGACCTCGAACAAGTGGGCGCCTTACGTCCTGGGCTTCAGTCCGGACGGTACGCGGCTGGTCAGTCAGGGAAGAAAAG
The DNA here is from genome assembly GCF_042873115.1 of Streptomyces sp. NPDC005017. NCBI lineage: Bacteria > Bacillati > Actinomycetota > Actinomycetes > Kitasatosporales > Streptomycetaceae > Streptomyces > Streptomyces sp. NPDC005017. Next base: position 117,868 of record NZ_JBIALD010000017.1, read on the forward strand.
GGGCGACCGTGTGGGACGCCGAAACGGGCGAGAGCGTCCTCCAGGTCACCCTCCGCCAGAGGGTCACCGCGGCAGCTTTCAGCCGGGACGGCAGCCGCATCGCCACCGGAACCTACGACACGGCTTACGTCTGGGACGCCGAGAGCGGCGAGGAACTCTTCCGCACCGAGCAGCACGCGGTGAAGGCGATGACCTTCAGCCCGGACGGCAGCCGACTCGTCGTCGCCGACCGGCTCGGACTGCACGCGTGGAACCTGAGCACCGAGCTGAAGAGCTTCGAGGATCGCAGGAGTTCTCTGGAGTCGATCGCGTACAGCCCGGACAGCAAACGCTTCGCCGCAGGCAGCAGGGACGGCACAGCTCTGCTGTGGACTTCGGGCGAGGTGGAGGAGCTGGTCCACGAGGGCCCTGTCACGTCCGTGGCGTTCAACGCGAGCGGCACACGTCTCGCCACCGGCAGTGAAGACGGCGCCGCGCGCGTCTGGGACACGTCCGACGGGCAACTGATCTGCCGGATGGTTCACGACGAGCCCGTCAATTCGGTGGCGTTCAGTCCGTACGGCACACGTCTTGCAGTCGGTACCAAGACTGACGTCACCCTGTGGACCTTCCAGTGATTCCTCACGGGCAGCAGGCAGACAGGAGGGCCAATCATGGGACGGCTTGTCGAGTTCTCCACCGACGACGGCAGTGCGGTACTCGTCGAAGTGAGCGGTCAACCGGCCGGAGTCGTGACCCGTGGAATTCAGGGTACCGAGGTCGCAGATCGTGCCAAGCGTTCCTTCGAAGAAGCCATATACCGGGTGCAGCCGGCCATGCACGCCGTGGTCGCCCACATCCAGTCCGCCGCCCAGTCCCCCGACGAGATCCAGGTCGCCTTCGGACTGAATCTGCACGCGGAGGCCGGTGCGTTCATCGCCGCCGCGAGCGCCACCGCCAATTTCACCGTCACGCTCACCTGGCAGCGAAACCAGTCGGGACCCTCCGGAGAGGGCACCGGCTGACCCGGCTCTCGCCCCACCACGGCGGTCCTGTGCCCGGCCCGGACCTCGTCGGGGCGGCGGGGGGGCGTGGGGTGGTGTTTTGATGGGTGGCATGAGCAGCAGAAGCGTCGTCGTGGAGCGGCGCATCGGTGCCGGGCAGCAGGCCGTGTGGGAGGCGCTGACCGATCTCTCCGGGATGGTCGGGGTACTCAGCGGTGTGTCGAAGGTGGAGGTCCTCACGCCGCAGCCCTTCGGGGTCGGTACCCGGTGGCGGGAGACGCGGCGCATGTTCGGCAAGGACGCCACCGAGGAGATGTGGGTGACGGCCAGCGAGGCTCCCCGGCGTTATGTCGCGGAGGCCGAGTCGCACGGCAGCCGGTACATCTCGGAGTGGGAGCTGAGGGCGGACGGGCCCGCCACGACGACGGTGCGGATGACGTTCACCGGTGTGCCGACCGGGGGCGCGGCGGGCATGCTCGCCAAGGTCCTGGGGCGGCTGGGGACGAAGACGGTGAGCCGGGCGATCGCGAAGGACCTCGACGACGTCGCCGCCGCGGTGGAGCGCCGCGGCGGCTAGGGCCGTTCTGATGGATCTCCGTGGACGCCGCGGAGATCCATCAGAAGGGCCGTAGGTCCGAGTCGCGTCGGCCGGCCCGCCGCCCTGGCGGAGCGGCGGGCCGGCCGGGCCGGTGTCACCGGACCCGGTGGGGGCGGCGAGGATCAGGGGCGGTACTCGAAGGCCCCGATGTCACAGGCCGGGCCCTGGGGCCGGGCGACGCCTCGCTGGTCGGTGGCGGGGCAGTCGGAGGCCGCGTCGACGGCCGGGCTGCCGGGCAGCAGTGACAGGGTGTCCGTGGGCCCGCCGTGGTTGCCGAGGGGACCGAGGCGGGGGTCCTGGCGCGGCAGGTCGCCCTCGGCCGTCAGGCCGCAGGTGCCGGCGCTGTCGAGGTTGCCGCCCCTGGACTCGATCGCGGCGAAGGCCTTCTTGCAGTCGCCGAAGGCGGGGCCGACGGTGTTGCCCGCGATGATCGTGTTCTGGAGGGCCAGGTGCCCCAGCGGCGCGTCGATCACGTCCGTGACGCCGGAGGGCAGACTGTCCAGGTAGGCGGGGGCGATGTTGATCCCGCCGCCGCCGTCGGTGGAACTGTTGCCCGTGATCGTGGAGTTGCGGATCTCCACCAGTCCGGTACCGCGGATGTCGATGCCCCCTCCGTATCCGGACAGGCTGCCCGGCCTGTCCCAGTCGTCGGTCACCCGGTTGTTCGCGATCGTGGAGTTGAGCACGGTGCCGGTGTCGTCGAAACGGATGCCTCCCGCCTCGCCGGCGACGTTGTCGCTGACCGTGCTCTCGATCAACGTCAGGTGGGAGTCCGGGATGTTGAAGACGCCGCCGCCGTAACCGGCGGTGTTCCCGGTGACCGTCACCCTGCGCAGGGTCATGTTCCCGCTGTTGGCGATTCCGCCGCCCCCCGGGTCGGTGACGCGCACCTCGCGCTGCCTGGCCTCGCCCCCGGTGACGGTGAGGTCGGACAGCGAGGTGTCGGCGCCCATGCGGAAGACGCGGTCGACATGGTCGGCGTCGACGACGGTTTCCCTGGCCCCGGCCCCCCGGAAGGTGGTCGGGGCGGTGACGTTGAGGTCGCCTGTGGTCGGGTCGGCCGTACGGGTGTTCAGATAGCGGGGGTTCGGGGGTATGGACAGGCGGTAGTGGCCGGCGGGCAGTTCGACCGTGCTGCCGGGCCGGGCGTTGGCTGCCATGACCGCCGCGCGCAGCGTGCAGGTGCCCGCGGCGGTACGGCAGACGCCGTCGGACGCGTCGCTGTCCACGGCGTCCAGGGTGGAGTCGACCGTGAACGTCGCGGGCCCTTCGACCGCCTGCGCGGGGGTCGGCGCGGCGGCCACGGTGCCCGCGACGGCCGCGAGTAAGGCGGTCGTCGCCGAAAGGGCGGTTGACTTCTTCATCGCCATGGTGGGGGGTGCCTCTCTGCTGTCTGTCTCGTCCAGTGGGAAACACACGCTCTGCGCAACACTCGCCCTGTGGAACGCTCGGCCTCCGGAGCGCTCGGTCTGCGGAGTGCTCGGTCTGCCGGATCAGACGTCCTGCCGGATCACCGGGATCGCCGGAATCACGCGTCCTGCCGGTCACCGGGGTCGCCGGGATCGCCGGCTCCGCGGGATCGTCCGCCCTACGGGCTTCTCGTCGTGCGGCAGAGTGAGAAACATTCGCGTACCCAACATGTATCAGAATGTTCGGCAGCCATGACAGATTCGATCCGGCCCCTCCTGAAGCCTCAGCTGTCCAACCTCCCACGTGGGCCACACGGGCTCGCGCAGGAGCTCGTGACGGGCTCTCAGCGCCAACGGCTCCTCTACGCGATGACGTTCGTGGTGGCCGAAAAGGGCTACATCGCCACGACCGTGGCGGACGTCACCTCGCGGGCGGGGGTGTCCCGCAAGACGTTCTACGCGCTCTTCGCGGACAAGGAGGAGTGCTTCATCGCCGCCGCCGACACAAGCCGTGAGCTGACGGTCAAGTGGCTCAAGGCGTCGTTCGCGCAGTCGTCGGAGCAGTCGCTCGCACCGGTGGCGACACTCCGCGCCTCGATCCGCGCCTTCCTCGGACTGGTCGCCGAAGAGCCGGAATTCGCCAGGGCGTTCTTCCTGGAGACGGCGACGGCGGGGGGCCGGGCCCAGGAGCACCAGGACGCCTGCCGGACCTGGTTCGCCGAGTCGATGCGCGTCTGGCGCAGTGCGCTGCCCGGCCACGACCGTGTCCCCGACGCGAACTACGTCGCCGCCGCCGACGCCACCCACGAGGCCGTCTGCCGCCGTCTGCGCCGGGGCAGCGTCGACGAGGTCCCAGGCCTGGAGGACGCCGTGCTGCACATCTGCCTGGCCCTGCTCGGCGTGGCCGAGGGGCCGGAGAGGCCGGTGGAGGAGAGCCGTCCCGCTACGGCGTCACGATCGGGAAGTTCGGGTCGGTCCGGGTGAGGTAGGAGAACAGGCGGGCCAGCAGGCCCTGATCACCGGTCGTCTCGACGCCGTCCAGGCCCCGGCCCGCGATCACGCCCAGCAACTGCGGCTTCGTGAGCGTCAGGACGAGCCCGGCCGGCGTGCGCGGCCGCGCGATCTCGCGGTGCGTGAGGGCGCCGTGGTGGAGGGTGAGCCGGTGCCGGACCTGCTCGGCGTCCGGTCCGGTGACGATCAGGTCGATGGTCAGGTCGTCGTCCCAGGCGCGAGGCCCGTCGACACGGATCGCGAGGGAGTCGAGCAGCATCGGGACCGTGAGGGCCATGAGCACCTCGGGGCTGGCCAGATCGACGATCTCGGTACGGGCGCCCTCGCGGAGCTCCTTGGCTCCCGTGAGGTAGAAGTTCCGCCAGGTGGCGTTCTCGGAGCCCTGACCGAGGCGTGTGTAGACGTCCGCGAGCAGCGCCTTGGCCTCCGCGTGGCCGGGGTCGGCGAAGACCACGTGGTTGAGAAGGGTGGCGGCGAACCGCAGGTCACCCGCGTCGGCATAGGTACGTGCCTTCGCCACCGCCTGTGCCGGGCCCCCGGCCACGTCCACGTACCGGCGGGCGAGTTCGACGGGCGGGTGTTCCCAGAGGTGGGCGGGGTTTCCGTCGAACCAGCCCAGGTAACGCTGGTAGACCGCCTTGGAGTTGTGGCTGAGGGAGCCGTAGTAGCCGCGTCCGTGCCAGGACTTCGCCAGCGCGGGCGGGAACTCGATCGTCTCGGCGATCTCGGCGCCGGTGAGACCGTCGTTGAGCATCCGCAGCGTCTGGTCGTGCAGATACGCGTAGAGGTCGCGCTGTTCGGTGAGGAAGCGCACGGCGTTGTCGTGGCCCCAGGTCGGCCAGTGGTGCGAGGCGAAGGCGACGTCGTAGCGGCCGTGGAAGTACTCGATCGCCTCGTCCAGATAGCGGGCCCAGATCCGTGCGTCGCGCACGAGGGCGCCGCGCAGGGTGAGGACGTTGTGCATCGTGTGGGTGGCGTTCTCGGCGAGGCACAGCGCGCGGTGGTCGGGGAAGAGGAAGTTCATCTCGGCCGGAGCCTCGGTCCCCGGTGTCAGCTGGAAGAGTACGCGGACGCCGTCCACGGTCTCCTCCTGCCCGGTCCGGGTGATGTCCACGGTCGGCGGGACGAGGGTGAAGGCGCCGACGGAGGTGCCCTGGCCCAGGCCGACGCCGATCTGGCCCTCGGCCGACTTCGGCAGCATCACGCCGTACATGTAACTGGCTCGGCGTCCCATCGCTCCGCCCGCGTACACGTTCTCGCTGGCCGCGTGCTCGAGGAAGCCCGCCGGGGCGATGACGGGAACGCCCTCCTCGGTGCCGTGCGGGAGGACTCCGCGCGCTCCGCCGAAGTGGTCGCCGTGCGAGTGGGTGTAGATCAGTCCCGTGACGGGCCGGTCGCCCCGGTGCTCCCGGTAGAGCGCCAGTGCGGCGGCGGCGGTCTCGGCGGAGATCAGCGGATCGACGACGATCACCCCGCGCTCGCCCTCGACGATCGTCATGTTGGACAGGTCGAGCCCGCGCACCTGGTAGACGCCCTCGGTCACCTCGTAGAGCCCCTGCCGGGCGCAGAGTCCGCTCTGCCGCCACAGGCTCGGGTGCGCGGTGCCGGGGCAGTCGGCCTCCAGGAATCCGTAGACGTCGTTGTCCCAGACCACCCGGCCGTCGGAGGCCTTCACGACCCCGGGTGTCAGTGCGGCGATGAAGCCCCGGTCGGCGTCCGCGTGGTCGGCGTCGTCGGACGGGGGCAGGGCGTCGCTCATGGGCGCGTGCTCCGATCGCCGTACGGGGTGAAAGGGTCGGAACCATCTCAGCACCGGGCCGACGCGGGCGCATGTCGTCGCCCGGCGAGGGCCGCGGAACGGGTCGCGGCCCGGCTGTGAACCGGCACAGTGACCGGGCGGTGACGCTGGGCCCGGGCACCCGATGACGGCCTCACGTCCTCCATGGCGCGCGGGCGCTGGACGAGCCCGCGGGGCCTCGGGATGCTGCCTTGGTCGCCACGGACCACGCACCTGAATCAGGGCATGCCGGGCGGCTCACCCACCTCGCCGCGGGCGGTGCCGCACACCGTGCCGTCCCCGCCGCCCCCGTGCCATGAGACGCGGGGGCGTGGCCGGGCATCGACCTCCTCCGACCTTCGTGGAGCCTTCGTGAACTCCCCGCACCGTCCCCCGCACGACGACCGCCCTCCGCGCCCGCTCGGCCGCATCGGCGGCGTGGTGCTCAGCTACCTCCTCCTCGCCGTCACGACCGCGCTCCACCCCACCCTGATGAGCACGCGCGTCGTGGGACAGGTGAGCTTCGGCCTGGTCCTCGTGACACTCCAAGTGGGCGTCATGGTGGCCGCGTTGGCCGTTCCGGCGCGCCGGGCCGCGGCCGTCGAGCCCGAGGCCTCGCGGTCACGGGCCCACGACCCGGGGCCGTGGTCATGATCGCGGCGGCCGGACACCAGGCGACCACGGTCGTCGGCTTCCTGATCTTCATGACGCTGTGCGGCTTCCTCTGCGTGCTGACCAACTCCGACGACAGCGACGACGCGGACGAGCTGCTCCCGCACCGCGGACTGAGGCCGTGGCAGCAGGGCCTCGCGATCAGCGGTACCGGCATGTCGTCGGTCACCCTGATGGCGATCACCGGCATGGTCGCGGCCACCGGAAACGACGGTGTGATGCTGCTGCTCGGCATCGTGCTGAGCATGGTGCTGCTCGCCCTGGTGCTCGCCGAACCGCTGCGCCGCGCCGGCCGCCGGACGGTCGGTGACGCGCTGGCCCACCGGATTCCGCGGTCCTCGGTCCGGATCGCGCTCGCCCTCGTGACCCTCGCGGTCTGCCTGTGCTACCTGGTGCTGCAACTGGCCGCGGTCGGCACCCTGACCGTGCGTCTCCTCGGGCTGTCGGGTTCGGAGCCCAAGTCCGCCTGCATCGTCATCGTGGGAGCCGTCATGGTCTCGATGGCCGTGACGGGCGGGCTGCGCGGCACGGCCCTGGTGCAGATCGTGAAGGTGTGCGTGCTGCTGCTGGTCTACGCGGTCCTCGCGCTCGTCGTCCTGCGCCGGTTCGACTGGAGCCCGGACCGGCTGCTGGCGGGGGCGGTGCAGGCCGGTGGGCACGGCCGGGCGCTGCTGGGCTCGGGGCTCCAGTACGGCTCCGACACGGTCGGTGTGCTGGAGCAGATCGGTACGGCGATCGTCGTTCCGCTGGGCATCGCGTGTCTGCCCCAGGTCACCATGCGTGTCCTCGCCACCCGGCACCCGGAGGAGACCCGTGCGGCGACGCGCTGGGCGGCCGGTCAGATGGTGCTGATGGCGACGCTGCTGGTGGTCGTCGGTTTCGGCGCCGCGGCCGTGGTCGGCGGTGCCGGCCTGGCGGGCTCGGAGTCGGCGGCGGGCGCCGTCCTGTCGCTGGCCGGGGCGCTCGATGCGGGCGGGCTGCTGCTGTCGGCCGTGGCCTGCGCGGTGTTCCTGGCGGCCCTCGCGACCGTCGCCGACGTCGTACTGGCCGGGGCCCGCACGGTCGCGCACGATCTGTACGCCCACGTACTGCGCCGTGGTGACGTCTCCCCCGCGCGGATCTCGGCCTTCGCCCGGTGGACCGCCCCGGCCATCGGCGCGATCGCCGTGCTGCTCGCCGTACTCGCGGGCGACTGGCCGCTGTTGGTGCTGTCCACGGTGGCGGTGACACTCTCGGCGTCCGCTCTCGCCCCGGTCCTGCTGTACGGGCTGCTGTGGCCGCGCTTCACGAGCACGGGGGCGCTGTGGTGCCTGTACGGCTCCACGCTGCTGACGCTCGGTCTGTCGGCCGTGTCGCCCATGATCTCGGCCGATCCGACCGCCGTCTTCCCGGACCTCGACTTCCAGTTGACGCCCTTGACGGTGCCCGGTGTGGTGACGGTTCCGGCGGGCTTCGCGCTGGGCTGGCTCGGCTCGGTGCTGAGCCGGCCCGACGGGGCCGGTGGGCGTGTTCCGGACGAGCTGCCCACCGCTCACTTCACGGCACGGCCGCGCTGACGCCTGGGGTGACATGTGAGAACAAAACCCCTCTGAAGCGAGTTCCTGCACAAGAAGGGGGTTTCAGGCCGTTGACGACGGTGGTCGATCGTGTGTCAGCGGCCTGACGGACCGCCTCACGGCGGGGCCGCTGCGCCTCCGGGGGCAGGTTCAGTCGGCGACGGCCGAAATCCCCTGCTGGGCGATCTGCTCGTCGACGTCCAGGTGGTGGATGACCGCCTGGACGGCACGGCCCGGATCCCGCCCGGCGACCGCGGCGAGCAGCCCGGCATGCGCGGCCTCCCGTCCGCGGGGCTCGTCGGGGTCGCTGTCCCGGTCGCCGACGGTACCCGCCGGCAGCCCCACGGTCTGCGGTGCCAGCCGCTCCCGCCACGCCCGCAGCTCGGCGGTCGGCTCACCGGATGCAGTCGTACGTCCATCGTCGCAGCACGGCACGCGAACAGCCCGGTACTGCCCTTACCAGCCAGCGCCACCGGCTCCGTGCCTGTACAGAGCGGCCAGCCGCGGCAGCCGGCGGACTGGGCCGCCCGCCCGGGGGCGGGCGGCCCCTTTCTCACCTGCCGGGGCACTCCTTCCACGCCATGTGGTACACGGTGCTGATGTCGCCGTCGGTCGAGTCCATGGTCATGAAGCTGACCTTGTCCGGCGAGGTCGTGCCCGCGTTCACCCGGATCTCCGTGTTGATGTTGAAGTTGCGCTGGACCCCGCACGGTGCCCAGACGAGCTGCGCCCAGTCGGTGACGTCCGTGGCCTGCCAGTTGTCGTTGTAGGCGCCGTTGAAGGGATGGCTCTTGAACGCCGTCTGCGAGGACCCCTGGAAGTAGTACGAGGCCCGCTGGACGGCACTGGCGCCGGGCTGGAGCGAGGCGAAGCCTCGGTAGTCGGCGCTGGCGATGGCGTAGGTGAAACCCTGCGGGACGTGGACGATCAGGTTCAACTGGCAGTTCTTGCGGAACGCCGTGGGGGCGGAGCTGCCGCCGGCCTGGGCGAGGTATTCGCTGTAGGTCACCGTGAAGGCGGTGTTGTCCTCGGAGACGGCGACGGCCGCGGTGCCCGCGGGGCAGCCGGAGCCGTTCACCGTGGCGACGTCGATGACGATCTTGTCCGGGGGCGGGTCGACGATCCCGCTCGACGGGCTGTGCGCGGGCAGAACGGCGGCGGTGAGAACGGCAGCAGCAGCGCCGCTCAGGAGCAGCCCACCTGTCATGGTCTCTCCCCTTCGCTCGGATCGGTGGGGGGTGGAAGCGTCCGAGCCCTCCTCAGCGTGGACAATCAATGAAGGAGCTGTGAAGAACCGGAGCGTTCGCATCCTAGGAACGCCCCGGTTGCCCGCCCAGAGAGAACTCCGGCCATTCACCCCGGCCCGTTCACACCAGGGTTGCCGTCCGCAGCACGCCCCGACAGGCTCCAGCCGAGCCCACTTGCCCCCCTTCGGCCCGGCCCCGATCCCACCGGACGGGCCAGACCGACAGTTGGGCGCCGCTCCGGCCCATCTACCGCTTCTGGCGGGTCAGTTCGCACCTCCCGGCCGCGCACGACCGTCGCAGGCGGCCCGCCGAGACCGTCTCCATGAGGCCGATCGCCCAGCACATGGGGCAGCCGCGCAGTGCGACCAGGCCGACGGGGGCCAGGAGCAGGCTGATCGGGCCGGTGACCGGCAGCAGGGCCAGGGACGCGGTGAGCGCGCCGAACCCGACGGCGCCACGGGCCAGATGCCGTGGCACGGTGGCGCTGGCGAAGCCGCCCCGTGCGGGGGCGTCGGGCGGTGTCGTCGTGGCCGGGTCAGGCGTCATCGCCGGCTCCCGTCGTCCGCGCCGGTTCGTCGCGCAGCGACTCTCGTACCGTCGAACGGGCCCTGTGCAGCCGGGACTTCATCGCGGCGGTGCTCAGGCCGAGCAGGTCGGCGACCGTGCGGCCGGGCAGGCCCTGGATGTCCCGCATGACCAGCACCTGACGCTGGTCGGCGGGCAGGGCGGCGACCGCGGCGGCGACGCGTTCGGCCTCCAGGCGCAGCAGGACGTCCTCCTCGGCGGACCGCGCGGTGTCGCCGGTCGTTCCGGGTCCCTCGGAGTCGGCGGCCGGGCCGCGGTGGACCAGCGCACGCGTGCGGCGCAGGCACTCGTTGCGGACGATCCGGAACATCCATGACGCCAGCGCCCCGGAGGCGCGCAGCATCCCGATCTTGCGGTACAGGATGATCAGCGCTTCCTGCGCGGCGTCCTCGGCGTCCTGGGGTGTGGCGCACAGCGTGTGCGCGAAGCGGTGCACGTGCGGGTAGGAGCCGTACACCAACGCGCTCAGTGCCTCGACGTCACCACGCTGCGCCGCGGTGACCAGCGGCGCGCCGGGCCAGGTGTGGTCAGCCACGCTGACGCCTCCGGCGGCGCAGCAGCGTGACGGTGCACGCGCAGATCAGCAGCGCGGCGGCCGCGACGATGACGACGGTGGTCATGGGTACCTCCCGTAGGTGCGGGGCGGACTCGTTCGTCCGCACACCTATGAGAGGCGGGGCGGCCGCAAAAGGATTCTCCCCGGTTGGTGGTTCAGTCCGGTTGGTGGTTCAGTCCTCACCCCGTACGACGTTCGCGTCGGCCCCCCGCCGCGGCTGGGCGGCGTTGCCGTCGGCGATCGCGCGGACGCAGGTGCGGATGCTCTGCCCGCGCAGGCGGCGTGCCCTCGCCCAGCCCGTCTCGGGCGGGCGGGCGACGGTCGTGATGTCGGCTTCCACGGCCACGGCTGTTCATCTACTTTCCGAGTCGACTGTCGAGGCCCGGTTCGTCTCCCGTGCCCCGGTGCTTGCCGTCCTCCCGGGTGTCCCGAGGGGCGCGGCACGAAACGCCGCGCGGAGTCATAGCGGCCCGCTCGCGCGAAGGGCTCAGGCGGCCGGCACGCGCAGGGCCGAGCCGCCCTCCCGCCAGGCGGTGAGCAGCCTGCCGGCCAATCGGTCCTCCAGCCACGTGGTGGCGCGGACGCCGAACACCACGTCCGCGTCCAGGTGTGGTTCGCTCTCCAGCAGCCCGCCGACCACGTCCTCGCGTACGACCTGTTCGTGCACGGCGTCCGCCTCGACGTGCTCGGCGTAGAACCGCACGGCCGCGGGTCCCGCGCCGGTACGGCGCATCGCGTCGGCCAGTCGGCGGGAGGCCGGGGACGAGGTCACCTCGACGGCGGCGAAGTGCCCGACGAGAGCGGCGCGCAGCGCGCGGTGCAGTCCGAGCAGCGACATCAGGTTGACGGTGGCGAACATCTCGGCGGGGGCGGCGTCGACGTACCGGCCGTACGCCGTGTCGAGCCCGAGGTCCGCCATGGCGTCCGCGAACAGCCGCGCGTGGATCTCCTCGGCACGGCCGGCGCCGAACTCGTCGTACTCGACGGCGACCATGGCCGCCTTGGCCCGGCCCTGCAGCCGGGGGATGACCCAGGCGTGCGGGTCGGCCTCCTTGAGGTGGTAGAGCGAGCGCAGCGCGGTGTACTCCCGCAACTGCCGCAGGGTGCCCTCGTCCCGGAGGAAGTGGGAGACGCTGTTCTCGGTGCCGGTGACCGGCTCGAGCTGGAGCTCGTCCAGGGCCTGCCCGGCGCTGTCGCCGTCCACCGGGACGTCGGCGCGCAGGGCGCTCAGGAAGCGGTTCTCCAGCGCGCCGCGGACGGCCAGCAGCCCGCTGTCCCACTCCAGTTCGTCGGGGACGCCGTCGAAGCCCTGGTAGTGCAGCTCGTAGAGGACGTAGAGGGCGAGTTGCAGGTCGTCGCCGTACGGGGAGGAGCGTTCCGGGGACGGTGTGGCGCCCGGGTCCGCGCCGCGCAGCGCGTCCAGGGCGGCGGCGGAGAGCGGGCCGCGCGGCTGCGGAAGCGTCGGGGGAAGGCGAGGCGTCATGAGGCGTCGCCCTCACCGGGGCGGGGACCGCGGCGGCGGTGGCTGGTGTCGCACCAGGGGAAGATCCGGCTGCGGCGGCAGGTGCAGACGGCGACCATGAACCGCTTCGACACCGTCACCTCCCCGTCCTCGCCCACCACTTCGACGGGCCCCTCGACGAGGAGGGGTCCGTCGCGCTGGACGCGGACACGGCGGGGGCGGTCAGGCGGGTTCGGCACGGATCACCACCAGTTCCTCGGTCGTCCCCTCGGCCGTCAGACCGCGCTCGCGCAGCCAGTCCAGCCGTGAGCGCAGCACCTGCCCGAAGGGCAGCCGGGCGCGGTCGACGACCTGCGCGCGCAGCCCGGCCTCGGTCAGGCGGGTCAGCGTGGCGCCGACGCCGCACAGGTGCGAGTGCACGATCAGCAGCGTGCCCGTCGGCCGCAGCACCCGCGGCGCGGTGTCGCAGATACGGTCGATCAGCAGACGGCCGTCCGCACCGGCGTCCCAGGCCCTCGCCCGGCCCCGGGTCGGCGCGGCGCCCGGCGCGGGCACGTACGGCGGGTTGGCGATCACCAGGTCGAAGCGGCGGCCGGGCACCGCCGTCGCGAGGTCGCCGTGGCGCACCCGCACGTTCAGCCGGTTCAGCAGCGCGTTGATCCGGGTGACGGCGACGGCACGCCAGGAGATGTCGACGGCGGTGACCCGGCCGCCGAGCCGGGCCGCCTCCATCGCGAGCACGCCGCTTCCGGTGCCGAGTTCCAGCACGTCGGTCCGTTCGGTGATCGGTTCACGGCACATCGCCCGTCCCAGGAGCCGGGTGTCGGTCTGCGGGGCGTAGACGCCCCGGGGAACCCAGCAGCGGAGGGGACGGGCGGCGGGGAGGGGGGTGGTGGCGGTCACGGTGTCCTTGTCGGTGGTGCGGTACGGATCGATGGCGGGTGGTCCGGCAGGGACCGGAGGTCCGGTACGGGCCTGTCGTGCAGGGACCGGAGGTCCGGTACGGGCCTGTCGTGCAGGGACCGGAGGTCCGGTACGGGCCTGTCGTGCGCCGACCGGGTTACCGTCCGCCCCTGCCGGGAAACACCTGACGTCGCAGCGGTCACACACTCACTTCCCCCGGCCGGGGCCGGGGCCGGTCAGCCGCGCAGCCGCTTGTGCAGCGCGGGTCGTGAGGCGTGCTCCCACAGGGCGGGCAGTTCCCGCTCCCTCTTCTCCGCCACGGCCTCCTCCCTGCCGTACAGCAGGCCCCAGGTGAAGCCGGTCTCGTGCGCGGTGTGGGCGGCCGTGGCGAGGTCCCTGAGCGTGCCGCGGGCGACGACGCTGTCCTGATGGTCGCCGAGGGCCTTCTGCACCGCCTTGGCGCGTTTGCCCAGGCGCCTGGCCGGGTCGCCGAGGGAGGGACGAGCCGCCTCCGTCGCGTAGCGCACCTTCTTCGCCGACTTGCGGGCCTCGTGCAGGGCCACGTCGCGCCCGGAGCCCGGCGGCAGGGACAGGGCCTCGGTCATGCGCCGGGCGAGGCGGTCGTACTCCTTGCGGACGGCCCTGGCCATGACCTTCTCCGCCTTCTTGCCCGCCTTGGCCCGCAGGGGCGGCCGCTCCACGAGCGCGGTGAGGGTGTCGAGCAGGGCCAGGTAGCGGGCCGAGTGCAGGGCGTCGAGCGTGCGCCGGTGGTCTTCGGCGTGGCGGGCGACGTCCCACACCTGGAGCCGTGCGGCCACGGGGCCGAGGACCAGTTCCCCTGGCAGGGTCCCGACACCGTGGGAGATGCGCTCCATCAGTACTTCCTGATCGCGTTCGGGGCCCAGTTCACCGGCCAGCCACTTCAGCTCCCCGCGGATCTCGTCGGTGACCTCGCGGTCCAGGACGGAACGGTAGGAGCGCAGACAGCTGCGCAGGCGGCGGCAGGCGACGCGCATCTTGTGGACGGCGTCGGGCCGGTCCCGCCGCGCGGCGGGGTCGTATGAGGCGAGGCTGTCGATCTGGGCGCGCAGGTAGGCGAGCACCTGGTCACCGGCCGGGCCCGTGGACGGGTGCGGCGCGCCTGCCGGGGCGGCGGCGGTCTCCTCGACCGCCCGGGCGAGCTTCGACGGCGACTGCGCACGGGCGAGGCCCCGCTCGCGCAGCAAGTCGTCCACGGCGTCCAGAACCGCCGTGTCGTCCTCGTCCTCGGCCAGCTCCACTTCCAGTTCGCGCCACGCCGTACGCCCGCCCTGCGCGCGCAGGGACTCCGCCTGGACGGCGTCGACGCTCAGCTCCGCGCGGACGGTGCCCTCGGGGCGTCCGGTGTCCACGAGCGGCCACACCTCGCGGTGGGTGCGCAACCGGACCACGGGAGTCAGCTCGGCGCCCCGGGTGCGGGACAGCGTCAGGTCCAGCAGCTCGCCGGGGATGTGCTCGGCGGGCGCCGTCCGGATCTCCTCCCGGCTGTCCCCCGGCAACGGCAGCTTCAGATGCCATCCCGCGTCGGCGCCGCCGCTCCTGCGCCGCAGGGTCACCGAGGAGCCGAGCAGCCGGAGATCCTCGGTGTCGTAGTAGACCGCGTCCAGTTCCTCGGAGCGCGGGTCGGCGACCCGCGTGACGCCGTCCAGCCTCGTCAGCCCGGGCAGCCAGGAGATGTCCTCGAAGGGAGGAACGTCGTACTTTCGCTCTGTCTCGCGCATCGACCCAACCATGCCTCCCGGGTGGGCGCTCCCCGGCCGTTCCAAACCACGGACCCGGGGGCAGGAGCACGTTCCGGCCCCGTCCGGCGTCCGGGATGCCCCGGACGCGGGCCGGCGGGCTCACCGGCAGGTGCGTACCAGAGGAAGTACGCGTGCCGACCACGACGGTCATCAGGCCCGCGCCGGGCCGGAGCGATGACGCTACGGCCGACGGGGTCCGCGGCGCGGACGAGGACGCCGCCGAGGAGCACCGCGCCCGGCACCACGCGGGCGTGCCGGCGGCCCGCCAGGGCTCGGGCCGCGTGGTGCCGGGCGACGAGCCCGACGAATGCGAGGGTGCCCGCGGCGGCCACCGCGGTACCGCCGAGCGGCACGCGGAGGACGAAGAGGGTGCGGCGGCCGCGGACCGGGTTCAGACCGAGGAGCCCCGGGGTGTCCTTGTCGAGCGAGACCAGGTCGAGCTCGGTGCGCCGTGCTGGCGTGCCGCCCCAGGACGTCACCCGCCCGCGGCCGCGCGGGTGCGGTCCTGGGCCGTTCGGCCCGGCGGAAAGGACGTCCAGGACCTGTCGGACCGGCCGGGGGCGTCCGAGTCTGGAAAGGGGCCGAGGTCGAAGGGCCGGCCCCGAGGTGCCTGTCCGAGCCCCGAGCCGAGGAGTGCCGCGTCATGGTGCGATACGTGTACGACTTCCGCGAGGGCCGCCGGGAGATGGCGGACCTGCTGGGCGGCAAGGGCGCGAACCTGGCCGAGATGACCCGGCTGGGCCTGCCGGTCCCGCCGGGCTTCACCGTCACCACCGACGCGTGCCGCGCCTATCTGGCCACCGGCACCGAGCCGCCGGGTCTGGCGGCGGAGGTCGACCGGTATCTCGCGGCGATCGAGGAGGAGGCCGGCCGGCGGCTGGGGCAGCGGGACGACCCGCTGCTGGTGTCCGTCCGCTCCGGGGCACGGTTCTCGATGCCCGGGATGATGGAGACGGTGCTGGACATCGGCCTCGGCGACGACTCCGTGGCGGGCCTGGCCAAGGTGTCGGGCAGCGACCGCTTCGCCTGGGACTCGTACCGCAGGCTCGTCCAGATGTTCGGCAGTACGGTCATGGGGGTCGACGCGGCTCTCTTCGCGGGCGCGCTGGCCCGCCTCAAGGAGGAACGCGGGGCGGCCGACGACACCCGGCTGGACGCGCACGACCTGGCCCGTCTCGTCGGGATCTACCAGCGGATCATCCTCGACGAGACCGGGGAGGAGTTCCCGCAGTCCCCCGCCGACCAGCTGCGCCGCGCGGTCCTCGCGGTGTTCCGCTCCTGGAACGGCGACCGGGCCAGGCTGTACCGGCGGCGGGAGCACATCCCCGACGATCTCGGCACCGCCGTGACCGTGCAGCGTATGGTCTTCGGCAACCTCGGCCCCGACTCCGGCAGCGGCGTCGCCTTCACCCGGGACCCGGCCACCGGCCGGCCCGGCCTGTACGGCGACTATCTGCCCGACGCGCAGGGCGAGGACGTCGTCGCCGGCATCCGCAACGCCATGCCGCTCACCGAGCTGGAGCGGCTGGACCCCCGCTCGTACGCGGGCCTGCGCGAGCACATGACGACGCTGGAGCGGCACTACCGGGACCTGTGCGACATCGAGTTCACGATCGAGCACGGCACGCTGTGGATGCTCCAGACCCGGGTCGGCAAGCGCACCGCCGAAGCCGCCTTCGCCCTGGCCGCGCAGCTGACCGACGAGGGGCTCATCACCCCCGACGAGGCCCTGGTGCGGGTCGACGGCGACGGGCTGGCCCGGCTGATGTTCCCGGCCTTCGACACGTCCGCCGCGGGTGAGCCGCTGGCCCGGGGCGTCGCCGCGTCGCCCGGCGCGGCGGTGGGCGCGGCCGTCTTCGACTCCGCCGAGGCGGTACGGCGTGCCGCCGCCGGCGAGAAGGTGGTCCTCGTCCGCCAGGAGACCACCCCCGACGACCTGCCGGGCATGATCGCTGCGCAGGCCGTGCTCACCAGCCGCGGCGGCAAGACCAGCCACGCGGCCGTGGTGGCCCGCGGCATGGGCAAGGTCTGCGTCTGCGGGGCCGACGGCCTCGACGTGGACACCGTGGCGCGGCGCTTCACCACAGGGGCCGCGGCCGTGGTCGAGGAGGGCACCGTCATCTCCGTGGACGGCTCCTCCGGCGCCGTGTACGCGGGGGCCGTGCCGCTGGCCGACTCGGCGGTGATGCGGTTCCTGGAGACCGGCGCACGTTCGGCGGGCGTGGTCGACGCGGTGGCCGGTGCCCTCGAACACGCCGACACGGTACGGCGGTTGGAGGTGCGGGCCAACGCCGACACCGCCGAGGACGCGGCCCGCGCACGGCGTTTCGGCGCACAGGGCGTCGGGCTGTGCCGTACCGAGCACATGTTCCTCGGCGAACGCCGCAAGCTGGTCGAGCAGATGATCCTGGCCCAGGACGACGCCGGGCGCGAGCGGGCGCTGGCGGCGCTTCTCCCCCTCCAGCGGCAGGACTTCACCGACATCCTGGAGGCCATGGACGGCCTGCCGGTCACCATCCGCCTGCTGGACCCGCCGCTGCACGAGTTCCTGCCAGACCGCACCGAACTCGCCGTACGCGTCGCGTCCGCCGAGGCGCGCGGGGAGGAACCCGACCCGCACGAGCGGGAGTTGCTCGACGCCGTCGGCAGGATGCACGAGGAGAACCCGATGCTCGGCCTGCGTGGTGTGCGCCTCGGACTGGTCGTGCCGGGGCTGGTGGCCATGCAGGTACGGGCCGTCGCGGAGGCCGTCGTGGCCCGTACCCGGGCCGGGGGCGCACCGCGCGCCGAGATCATGGTGCCGCTGGTCGGTGCCGTCGAGGAACTGCGCATCGAACGCGCGGAGGTCGAACGGGCCCTGGCCGAGGTGTCGGAGGAGTCCGGGGTGCCCGTGCACTGCCCGGTCGGCACGATGATCGAGCTGCCCCGGGCCGCGCTCACCGCCGGCCGCATCGCCGAGGAGGCGGAGTTCTTCTCCTTCGGCACCAACGACCTCACCCAGACCACCTGGGGCTTCTCCCGCGACGACGTCGAGGCGGCCTTCTTCTCCGCCTACCTCGACAAGGGCGTCTTCCCCGCCTCACCGTTCGAGACCCTCGACCGCGACGGTGTGGGACGGCTGGTCGGTATCGCCGTCGCCGAGGGCCGCGCGACACGGCCCGGCCTGAAGATCGGTGTCTGCGGCGAACACGGCGGCGACCCCGACTCCGTGCACTTCTTCCACACGGTCGGCCTGGACTACGTGTCCTGCTCGCCCTTCCGGGTCCCGGTGGCACGCCTGGAGGCGGGCCGGGCGGCGCTGTCGGGGACGGAGGGGAGCGACAGCAGGTGAAGTCCTGCCGACGAGAGACGGCCGTCCCCGTCCGCCCCGGCGTACGGCTCCTCAGCCCGTCTCGGGCCGGACGATCACCACGGGGCAGCGGGCGTGGTGGGCCACGTGCTGGCTGACGGAGCCCAGCAGGGCGCGGGCGAAGCCGCCGCGCCCCCTGCTGCCCACGACCAGGGCCTCGGCCCCCTCGGCCGCCTTGAGCAGCACGTCCACGGGGTTGCCGCGCACCACCAGCGGTCGCACCGCCCCGGCGGACTCGGCGCCGAGGACCTTCTGCAGCTCCTGGGCCAGCGCCTGACGGGCGATGTCCTCGTCGACGTCGGCGTCCACCGCGGGAGCGGACCAGGTGTGCGCTCCGGGAAGATCCCAGGAGGCCACCGCGTCCACGGTGGCGCCCGTCAGTCCGGCGTAGCGGACAGCCCATCGCAGTGCGGCCGCCGAGGACGGCGAACCGTCGACCCCCACCACGACCCGCGCCCCCGCAGCAGCCTCGTCCATCCGTCTCACCTCTCCTGTGGCCTGCGCCTTCTTCCACGCTGCGCGACCCGGGACGCGACCGCATCCCGGCGAGGGCCGTCACGGACCGCGCCCGGACCGGTGCGCGGTCCGTGCCCGGGACCCGTCCTCCGGCCCGGTCTCCTCGTCCCGGCTCGGCCAAAAGGGTGTGGCGAGCGGTGGGACGCGCACTCCCCGGCACGCGCGTCGGGGTGGGAAGGGGTGTATTCAGAACGTATGGCCCCCGCACGCCCCAGCCGTCGCCTCCCGTCCCTGGAGCCACGCCGTGCGCTGCTGGCCGTGCCGATCCTGCTGATCGTGCTGGTCACCGTGGTCGACATCCTGGCGCCGTCCAGGGTCCACCTCGGGCCGTTCCTCGTCGCGGCACCCGCCGTCACCGCCTCGTTCGCCGGGCCGCGGACGACCGCGTTCATGGGCGCGCTCGCCGTGCTGGCCCAGCTCACCGTGGCGAGTATCCGTACCAGTGCCGTCGATCTGAACCACAGCTTCCAACTCATCACCCTCGTCCTGATGTCGGCGTTCGTGACGTCCTTCGCCGCGCGCCGGGAACGCCACGAGAGGGAGGTGAGCCGGCTGCGTACGGTGGCGACGGCCGCCCAGGAGGTGGTGCTCAAGCCGCTCCCCCACCGGATCGGCCCGTTGCGCATCGCCTCGGTGTACCTGGCCGCCGAGTTCGAGGCGCAGATCGGCGGCGACCTGTACGCGGCGGCCCGCACGGAGCGGGGAACGCGGTTCATCGTCGGTGACGTCAGGGGCAAGGGCCTGGCGGCCGTGGGAGACGCCGCGCTGCTGCTGGGCGCCTTCAGGGGCGCGGCGCACCAGCAGGCCGATCTGCCGATGCTGGTGGCCTTCCTGGAGGGCACGGTGGCGTCCGACCTCGACGACCCCACGGCGGTGGACGCCGAGGCCGAGGACCGCGGCGAGGCGTTCATCACCGCGGTCCTGCTGGACGTCCCGGACGACGAGCCGGTGCTCCACCTGATCAGCTGCGGCCACCCGCCCCCGCTGCTCCTGCGCGGCGGACGCGTCGGCACGCTGGACACGACCCGTCCGGCACCGCCCCTGGGCCTCACGGGCTTCACCGGCCCCGACTACCGCGCCGCGACGTTCACCTTCGAACGCGGCGACATCGCCCTGCTCTACACGGACGGCGTCATCGAGGCACGCGACGAGCACGGCACGTTCTACCCCCTCGAGGAACGCGCGGCCCACCTGGCCGACAAGGACCCCGACGCCCTCCTCTCCCACCTCCGCAAGGACCTCCTCCGCCACGCAGGCGGCCACCTGGGCGACGACGCCGCGCTGGTGGCGATCACACGGGTGGATCCGTGCGGCGGGGACGCGTGACCGTCCGGCGCGGCCGCCGCGTTCAGGTGTCCTCAGACGTCGAGGTCGACGTCGGTCAGGGGGTAGGCGACGCAGGCGTGGGTGTGGCCGGAGCTGGGGTCGGAGAGGCGTAGGCGGGCCTCTTCGGCTGTGTGGACGGTGCCTTTGAGGACGCGGACGCGGCACAGGCCGCATTCTCCGGAGCGGCAGGCCGACTCGGGGCGGATGCCCTGGTCCTCCAGGGCGTCGAGGAGGGGGCGGCCGCGGGTGGTGGTGAAGGTGCGGCCGCGGGCGGTCACGGTGACCTCGCCGGACGGGTCGGTGCCGCCGGGCCAGTGGGGCTGGGCGGTGGGGTCGGCCGGGGCGCCGTTCGCCTCGAAGCGGACGCGGCGGCGGGGATGGCCGAGCGCGGCGAGCTGGCCGAGGGCGTACGGGTAGAGGGCCTGGGGTCCGCACACGTACACCATGCGCCCGTCGAGCGGCCCGGCCAGCGTCGTGATCAGGGCGGCGGTGAGGAACCCGGTCGGTCGCGCCCAGTCGGGGTCCGGTTCGGTGACGACGTGGTCGACGCGGAGGTTCGGATGGCCGGCGGCGAGGGTGTCCAGTTCCTCGCGGAAGAGGATGTCGTCGGCGCGGCGGGAGCCGTAGATCAGGTGGAAGCGGCGGGCGAGTCCGCCGTCGACGATGTCACGGATCATGCTCATGGCCGGTGCGACGCCGGATCCGCCGGCGAGGAACACGACGTCCTCGCCGTGGAAGAGCGGGTTGTGGTGGAAGGTGCCCATCGGGCCGGTGGTGGTGAGTGGGTCCCCGGGCCGCACCGTGTCGACGAGCAGGTTGCTGATCCGGCCGCCGGGCACCCGGCGCACCGTGAGGTCCCAGTGGTCGTGGCGGGCGGGGCTGGAGGAGATCGCGTACGGGCGGTTGGTGCCGTCGGTGAGGACGCCGACGTACTGCCCGGCGAGGAAGGGCGGCAGGTCGCCGCCGTCGGTCCGTACGAGCCGGAAGGTCCTGGTGCTCGGTGTGTCGGTGCGGACCTCGGCGACGGTCAGGTGCAGCCGCTCGGGGTGCAGGGCGTCGACCCGGCGCGCGGTGTCGGCCGGGGGCCGCGGGACCCGGCCCGCGATGTCGGCCGCGACGTCCTCGTGGCCGTCGAAGAGCGGGGCGAGGGAATGCGTCACTGCTGTCTCCCGGATCGGTTCAGGCGGCCTTGCCGCGGATCAGTCGCCGGGCCACGCGGACCCCGGCTTCGAGGGTGGGCTGGAAGCCGCCCATCGCGGCCCAGGAACCGGCCAGATGCAGGCCCCGCACATGCGACTCGCGTTCGTCGTTCCGGTACAGCCAGCCCTCGGTGCGGTCCTGGTCGTAGCCGTAGAACGCGCCGCCGGGGTGGCCGAGGTAGCGGGCCATGGTGAGCGGCGTCGCCACGTCGACCTCCTCGATCGCGTCACGGATGCCGGGCGCGATCACCTCGACCCGGTCCAGGAGCTTCTCGGCGTAACGGAACTTGGCGCGGGCGTACTCCGCGGCGGGTATCCGCTCCCAGACGTCGCCGTACTGTAGGGTCATGAGACTGACGTGGGTCGCGCCGGCGGGGGCGAAGCCGATGGGGGCCACGTCGTAGGAGCTGACGCAGATCCCTCGCGGGGCGTCGAGGGTGCGTGTCGCGGCGTACGTCGCCTCGTGGTCGAGGCCGGTGTTGACGAAGCTGGTGCTGGTGGTGAAGCCGAGTTCGGCCGGGGTGGCGTCGAGGCCCATGTGCAGGACGAAGCCCGAGACGCCGATCCGGCGGGAGGCGAGATCGTCGCGGACGGCCGTCGGCACGGCGGCCTCGCCGAGCATCGCGTACGTCAGCGGCAGTGAGGCGTTCGAGACCACGTCCTGCGCGGTGATCTCCTCCCCGTCGTCCAGCCGGACGCCCTTGACCCGGCCGCCCTCGCTGAGGATGCCGGTGACGGCCGTGTTGAACCGGATCTCGCCCCCGGCCTCGAGGAACACGTCCAGGAGCGCGCCGGACATCGCCTGCGAACCGCCCCTGATGTGCCAGGGCTTGAACTCGAGGTACGCGTAGAGGGTCAACGCGAGGTCCTGGAAGGCCAGTCGGGACGGCGGCTGTCCGAGGTACGACCAGTACGTCGCCAGCACCGACTTGAGCCCGGCGTCCTCGAAGTGCTCGTCCAGGACGTCCCGGACGGGCCGCAGCCCCTGCCGGAAGAGGACGGGGTCGAGTTCCTCGGCCGGCATTCTGCGGCGGGCCGCGATCTGCCAGAAGGTGACGTTCCTGACCAGGTCGAAGAAGCGCGTCAGCCGGTCGCGGTTGCCGGGGAACGCCGCCTCCAGCGCGTCGACGGCCGCCTCCCAGCCGGCCGGTACGGTCACGTCGTACTCCCCGGGCACGACCGCGCGGTAGAGGTCGTGCTCCTCGACGAACTCCAGCCGCTCGGCGACCCCCAGCCCGTCGAGCAGGCCGCGCAGCGGTGCCTCCTCGCCCTCGCGCCCGATGCCGGACAGCTGGTGCAGGGCCACCTCGAACTCGAACCGGCCGCGCCGGAAGGAGGTGGCACAGCCGCCCGGGACGTTGTGGCGCTCGACCAGCAGGGTGCGCACTCCGGCGCGCTGGAGGCTGGCGGCGGCGGTGAGTCCGGCGTTCCCGGCCCCGATCACCACGGCGTCGACGTCGGCCATACGCATGCACACCCCACTCAATCGAGTATTCAAAAAGTTGAGTATTAATATCTCGGAGCGTACGCCTCACGCCCCCGCACCGCCACCCCGCGGGAAGCTCGGCATGGACAACTTGTTCGGCGGCCGAGGGGAACGCGAGGAGACGCCCGGCGGGCGGGCCCGACCGTCAGGCCCTGCGGATGTGCAGTGTGGACGCGCCGAGAGAGAGCGGTGTGTGGCCGAGCAGTTGGAGACCGCACTCGGCCAGCAGCCGGGCGTAGTGGTCCGCGGTGCGCTCGCGGCCGCCCGTGTTGCACATCATGTGGAGGTCCCACGCGGTGGCGAGGGACGGGGTCGCGTCGGTCGGCAGCAGGCGTTCCACGACGAGGAGGTCGGCGTGCGGCGGCATGGCGTCGGCGCAGTGACGCAGGATGCTCCGGCAGCGGTCGTCGTCCCAGTCGTGCAGGACGCGGGAGAGCAGGTAGACGTCACCGTCCGGGGGTACGTCGGCGAAGTCTCCGGGGCGGTAGTCGCAGCGGCCCTCGGCGGCGGTGGCCGCGAGGCGGGTGCGGGCCGCGGCGAGGACCTGAGGGCGTTCGAGGAGGACGCCTCGCAGGGTGGGGTGGGCCGTCAGAACACGGAGCAGGAGTTCTCCGGTGCCGCCGGCGATGTCGACGACGGTGCGCGCGCGGGCGCCCGGTACCCCGGCTGCGGAGGCCGCGGCGGTGAGGACCGGGTGGGTGGGAAGGACGTCGAAGATGGGGGCGCTGGACACCATGGAGGCGTCGAACAGGGTGGCCAGTTCGGGATCGCGGGCGAAATGGTCGAAGTGGTTCTCGCCGTAGAGGTGCTCGAAGCCGGGCTGCCCGGTGCGCACGGTGTGCACCAGGTGGGCGAAGGACTGGTAGAACGGGCCGCCGTACATGAGCGCCAGGGGCCGCATCGAGCCACGGGCCCGCGCGGTCAGCAGCTCACCGACACGGGTGAGACGAAGGCCCTGCGGGGTCCTCGACACCACACCCACCATGGCGAGATACCTCAACAGCGTCGCCAGGCTGTCCCGGTGGGCGCCGACGGCCTCCGCCAGGACGTCGACGTCCGCGCCGGGGTGTTCGTCGATGGCCTCCGGCAGTCGCAGTTGGGCGCACGTCGCCAGGGCCTGGGTGGTCCAGGCACCGGTGAGCAGCCGCAGGAGCGTTTCCGCTGACCGCTGCTCCTCCTGCCGCGAGGCGAGGTGCTCGGCCAGCACGTCACGGTGGTCGCCGCTCGCGTACAACTCCAGCCGCCGGTACGGCGTCTTGGTGCCGGAAGGTGCGGTGAAGTAGAACACCGTGCCGTCCTCGTGCGGGTTGTGGCCGCCGCCGTCGGCCACCGCGCCCAGCCGTACGAAGCTCGCCAACAGCCCGCGCAGCACCAGCGGATCGGGTCGCGTCGCCTCGAAGGCGAGGTGCGCCTCGTGGTCCCGTCGGCGTTCGAGGGCGGCGATCCCGGCCAGCCCGGAACCCGGCGGTACGGTGAGCGCGAACACCTCCACCGCCCGCCGTTCCCCGCCGGGGCCGGACAGCGTGGGGCGGAGAATCCTTACGTCAAGATCGGCGGCAGCCCGCCCATGACGGGCGGCCAGGCGGTCACGGACGACGACACTGGGCTGTGCCACCGCGTCGGCGTTCAGCCCGCACGCGGCGAGTCGCTTCCGCAGTGTGTGTTCGTCGGGCGGGAAGACCAGCACCGCGGCATGCGCGAAGCGGCATCGGTCCGTGAGCGCCCGCAGTTCGGGGCCGTCCAGGCCGGGCAGTACACGGGAGAGCAGGACGGAGGTGTCCTGCTCGCGGACGAACGCGGCCGTGGCGCTCAGCCGTGTCGCGTCGTCGGCCTCGTTCGGGGCGATCGTCGTCGTGGGCGTCGTCAAGGAAACCTCGCAGTGCATTCCAGGTCCGTATCGAAGGAGAGGGGAAAGGTGCGCGGGTCGGGGCAGGCAAGTGCGCGGGAGCGCACGGGCATGCGCGGCCCCGGGCGGGCCAGGGGCGGAGGAAAGGGAGAAGTGAGAGATGATCGCGTGGGTCAGACGCCGACGTAGTTCTCGGCGAACCAGTCCTGGTGGGTGCGCGAGTCGCGCAGGGATGCCATACGGGAGCGGCGCAGGCGCTCCTGGAAGTGCGAGGACTTCCCGGGATCCCGCGTTCCGTGCAGCAGGCGGATCATCCAGTGCGAGAACTCCTGCGCACGCCAGATGTGTTCCAGGCATCGCTCCGAATAGCGGGCGAGCGGTTCGAGGTCGTGCCGGGTGAGCGCGTCGGTCAGGGCACGGGCCAGGATCTCGGCCTCCAGCACCGCGAGGTTGGCGCCCTTGGCCGCGGACGGGCTGATCAGGCCCGCGGCATCGCCCACCAGGAACAGCGAGCCGTAGCGCAGCGGTTCGAGCACATCGGATTCGAGGTCGACGACCGCACGCTGCACGACCCGGCCCCTGACCAGGGGACCGTACTCGGATGCCCGCATGCGCAGGGCGAGTTCGTCCCAGATCCGCTCGTCGCTCCACTCCTCGGCCAGGGTTCCCCGCGCGCACTGCAGGTAGTAGCGGGTGATCTCGGCGGAGCGTGCCATGTGCCCGGCGAATCCGTGCGGGTGGACCGCGTAGCCCACGGCGTCCAGACTCGGGGGCGCCTCGGCGAGCAGGCCGAGCCAGGTCACTCCGTGGTCGCGGCGATGAC
This sequence comes from Streptomyces sp. NPDC005017, assembly GCF_042873115.1. Taxonomy (NCBI): domain Bacteria; kingdom Bacillati; phylum Actinomycetota; class Actinomycetes; order Kitasatosporales; family Streptomycetaceae; genus Streptomyces; species Streptomyces sp. NPDC005017. The sequence goes on from NZ_JBIALD010000017.1 coordinate 142,953, forward strand.
GGCGTACCGCGCCCGGCGGCAGCGAGCGCCGCCCCACCCCGTGCCGGCCGTCGCAGGCGGCGACGTACCGGGCCCGCCAGCGAGCGGGACGTCCGTCCCCCTCACGTACCGTCACCGAGGGTGCCGGGCTGTCCGCGTCCCGCACGGCGACCGCCTCGGTGCCGAAACGGACGCGCCCTCCGGCCGCGACGAAGCACGCCAGCAGATCGGAGACCAACTCGTGCTGCGGATGCACGGTGTGTGTCTCACCCCGGCCCAAGTGCCGGTAGTCCAGGCGGAACCGGCCGGCCCCGGTACGGAACTCGCAGACGCTGTGCTCCTGTCCCCGCAGCCGGATCCCCTCGTCCAGGCCGTGGCGCTCCAGGACGCGCACGGTGTGCGCGGCGAGGTAGCCGGCCCGTGCCCGGTGCCGGATGTGCGCGCTCGCGGCGCGTTCCAGGACGACACAGTCGATCCCGGCGCGCTGGAGGAGGTTTCCGAGGACCAGCCCGGCCGGACCGGCACCGATGATGACCACGTCGGCGGAGTCCTGGGCGACCTGAGCGTACTGACTCTCTGTCACAACGGTGGATCATAAGCATCGATTACTGGATGGATCGCCGAAGATCACCCGAATGCCCCGTCTGACGGAAAGTGACTTCTCCGCCGGTCAGTTGGGGGTACGACGTCGCCGCCCCGCCGCCCGGTCGGCCACGTGAGCCGTCAGCCGTGCCACATGTCCGCGACGGCCTCGCGAGACCCCCCGACCACGTCAGACCGTCTTCACCACCGTCCCCAGCCCTTCGAAGGCGGCCACCTCGTCGGGGGGTGCCGTGGTGTCGGTGACGAGGGTGTGGAGGAGAGTGGACGGGCCGACGTGGGCGTGGGCGGTGTGGCCGAGCTTGCTGCCGTCCGCGGCGGCGATGCTGCGGCGGCTGGAGGCGATGATCGCCTTCTTCACCGCCGCGTCGTCGAGGTCGTAGGCGGTCAGGCCGTCCGCCGCGGTCAGGCCGCAACAGCCGAGTACGGCGGTGTCGAACCGCAAGGCGGAGAGGGACGCGAGGGTGAGGGGTCCCGTCAGGGCGCCCTCGGCGGCGCGGGGCTGCCCGCCGGGCACCAGGAGCGTGGTCGGGGTCGGTGAGTCACCCAGGACGCGGATCGCCTGGAGGGACAGCGGCATCACGGCGACCGGCCGCCCGCGCAGCAGACGGGCGACCTCCAGGCAGGTGGTGCCGCTGTCCAGCAGCACCGTCTCGCCGTCACCGATGAGCGCGGCCACCTCGGCGGCGATACGCCGCTTGGCGTCGACGGCCTCGTGGGCGCGCAGCGCGAAGGGCGGTTCCTCGCCCCGGAGCAGCGCGGTGCGCGCCCCGCCCCGGACCCGTTCGAGTACGCCCTGCGCCGCCAGCGTGTCGAGGTCGCGCCGGATGGTCATCTCCGAGGCGCCGGTCAGTTCGGCCAGTTCCAGGACGGTGACGCTGCCCGAGTCCCTGACGGCCTGCGCGATCAGCCGGTGACGGTCTGCGTTGCTCATACCGCGATTGAAACACCCCCCACAATGAGCGTTCAATCTGTTCGAAGTCACGCTGTTCGAACATGGAACTTGTTCGTTATGGTGTCGGCGTGAACAATCCAACGCTGCGAGCCACCCGTGTGGCGACCTTCGTCTACTTCGTCCTCAACGGCACCCTGCTGGGCCTGTGGGTGGTGCAGATCCCCGCGATCGAGGACCGCGTGGACATCAGTCACGCGACCCTCGGGGGCTTTCTGGTACTGCTCGGGGCAGGAGCCTTCGCCGGCATGCAGGCAGCGGGCCGGCTGGCCGATCACCATGGGACGCGGGTCGTGGTGCCCGCCGCCGGCGTCCTGTGCAGCGCGACCCTGGTGCTGCCCGGCCTCTCACCCGGCCCCTGGACGCTGGCGGGCGCGCTGCTGCTCTTCGGCTTCGGCAACGGCTGTCTGGACGCGAGCATGAACGCCCATGCCGTCCACGTGGAGAAGGCGTACCGGCGGCCCGTGATGTCGGCCTTCCACGCCACGTTCTCCGTGGGTGGCGTCATCGCCGCGCTGGTCGGCGCGGGTGCCGCGAGTGCCGGTGCGGGTCCCGCCATGACGCTCGGCGCCGCGGCGGCCGTGGGGACCGTCGTCGCCCTGGTCCCGGCGCGGGCGCTGCTGCCGGGTCCGCCGGGGGCCGACACGGCCGTCGCGCGCACCGGCACCGCCGTCGCGGAGACGCATGCCGGCGCCGCGGAGTCGGATGCTGGCGTCGCGGAGTCGGATGCCGGCGCCGCGCAGGACGACGGGCGTCCGGGCGGGAAGGGGCGGCCCGCCCCGGGGCGCATCTGGATACTCGCTGTCCTCGCGCTGATGATCATGCTGTGCGAGGGAGCGGCCAACGACTGGAGCGCCCTGCACCTCAAGAGCGTCCTCGGCACGCCCGCGGGCGTCGCCGCCTTCGCCTACGGCACGTACGCGGTGACGATGACCATCGGCCGGCTGCTCGCCGACCGCGTCTCGGCCCGGTTCGGCCCGGTGGTCATCCTGCGGTACGGCTCGGTCACCGCCGCCGTCGGCATCACCGTCGCCGCCGTCTCGCCGTGGGTCTGGGCGGCGTTCGTGGGATGGGCCCTGTTCGGCCTGGGGCTGTCAGGCTGCATACCCCAGCTGTTCAGTGCGGCGGGGCACGCCGACCCCGCTGCGGCCGGGACCAACGTCTCGCGGGTCGCCGGACTCGGCTACCTCGGCATGCTGGCCGGGCCCGCCGTCATCGGCTGGCTGACCCATGTCACCGCGCTGAACCACACGTTCCTGCTGCTGACCCTGCTGTGCGCCCTCACCGCCGCGAGCGCCGGAGTCCTGCGGACCGGCCCCGACCGTGCGCGTGAAACGGCGGGGAGCGCTCACTGACCGGGCGGGGGCGCACGGGGCTCGTGGGCCGTACGAGTGACCGTCCTTCCCTTCACTCGTTTGACGCAACGCAAGAGCATCCCGGCGTCGGGCTTGGAAGGCACGCACTCCACGCCCCTTCTCTCGTTCCGTCGGCAGGCCGGCACATCGGCCGCCCCGGCGGTGCTGCATGCCGAATCGATTCTGGTCGAGCAGTACGCCGCCCTCGTACGGCTCGCTCATCTGGTCCTGCCCGCCTCCATCTGGTCCTGCCCGCCTCGATGGGCCGCCATCGCCGGGTGCTCGTGGCACACGGATCGTGCAACACGCCCTGCCCGGCGGCCCCGTGGCACGCGTCGGCCCGGCGGTGCCCGCGCCGTGCCACGAGCCCGGCCGACGAGGCACTGCGGCGGCTGCGCGTCCGGGACGGTGCGGCACGCCATCTCCTCGCTCCCCGGGTCGCGGGGGCCGCCACCAGGGACCTGTTCCGCCCCGACGGTGGCGGCCTGGCGGTGTGGACCTGCTCACGGGCCGACACCTGGCGGGGCGCCGAAGACGTGACGCTGACGCCGCGCACGCCCGGAGAACCGGTGCGGGTGCCGGGCACCCGACGCTCGACAGCCGCGTGCAGCCGCTTCGGACAGCATGTGGCCACCGCCGCTCCCTGGCGCTCACCGTCCGGCCACGACTACGTTCTCGCGGCAGGCAGCCGAGCCGTCACCGGTCTCACGGTCACCGGGGAGGTGAACGCCTCCCGCGACGGCCACACCCTCGCGGTACGCGGTACGCGCCCCGAAGGACGCGGCGGCCCGGGTGACCGCGAGGCTGACGACGGGCGAGACACTCACCGGGATCACCGGCTGAGCCCGGCCCGTCGGACCCCGACCGGCCGTCGGCGGGCGAAGAGGACCGGGATCCGATGCCGCGCCTCACACAAAGCACACATTCCCACCATTGCGTCATTCGAGGGATCGTGGCACGGCAGCGCAACCACGCACCCCCGGCCGCGCGACTCAACGGGCAGACAGGCACACCAAGCAAGGGAGTTCCGCCGTGAACGCAGCCAGCGACACGCTCGTCCCGACCGCGGACGTCTGGCCGATCTGCGACCCGTACCTCTACTCGTCCCCCGGCCACCCGGCCGATGGAGACACCCTCGGTCTCGTCGGGTACGACGGCGGCGACTTCCTGCTGCCTCCCCCGGACCCGGCCCAGCGTCTGAACCTCCCGGTCAGCCCGGCGGACCAGCGCCGGCTGGACCTGCACGCGGCGCTCACCGTGCGCGGCATCGCGCCCCGGCCGGGCGACCAGGACGCCATCGCCGCGATCAGCTCTCTCGGCGACACGGTCACCGACTCCGTCCTCCGCTGGGTCACGAACCCCGACCGCCAGTGCCTGTCGTAGGGCCTGCGGCGCCCCGGAGGGCACGAGAACCCGGGCCGGAAGGGCTGCTGGGGCCCCAACCCGCCCTTCCAGAGTCCGACTTGGAGTCCGGCTCCGTCCGTCGTCCGGGCGGGCCGCCGCATTCCCGTGAACGGGACGGGTCCGCGAGGGTACGCTCCCCCACGAGCGCCGCCGCAGGGCGGTGAGACGCCTGTGGGGGGCAGCAGGCGGAACGTCGCCGACGTCCTCGTGGAACGGGTCGTGCTCATGGTCGACGCGTCGGCCCGTGTCGTGGCACCGGAGGAACACGACGACCTGTTCGAGGAGTTCGCCGAGGACCTGCGCGCGAGCGGACGGATCCCGGGCGCGGACTCGGGGCACGTCGACGAGGCGGCCCCGGGCATCGCCGACACCCAGGCCGACCAGGCCGGGAACGAGGCACCCGGCACGCCGGACCCTGACGCGGTGAGGTCTCCTTCGGGGTGACCGGTTGCGGGCCGGGTCGGTGTCAGGCGGTGCGGCGGCGGTGGACTCGCGCCTCCCACGGCCTCAGGGTGACGCGGCCGGTGAGAGGTGAGGGGTCGGGGACGTTGGTGACGAGTGTGTCGCCGTGTTCCCAGCCGCCGGGCAGCTCGACGGTGAGTTCGTCCCCGCCGAAGTTGGCGAGCACCAGCAGTTCGGTGGCGGACGCGGCGTGGTGGCGGGTGAAGGCGTAGAGCCGCTCGTGGTCGGGGTGGAGCAGGGTGAAGTCGCCGTGGGTGACGGCGGGTTCGGTGTGGCGCAGCCCGATCAGGCGGCGGTAGTGGTGGAAGACCGAGTCGGGGTCGGCCAGCTGGGCCTTGGCGTTGACATGGATGTGATCGGGGTTGGCCGCGATCCACGGGGTGCCGGTGGTGAATCCGCCGTGCTCGGTGGCGTCCCACTGCATGGGGGTGCGGGCGTTGTCCCGGCCGCGCCGCCGCAAGCCCTCGAGTACGTCCGCCTCGTCGGCGCCCAGGGCGAGCTGGTCGCGGTGGTGGTTCAGTGACTCGATGTCGCGGAAGTCCTCGATCGAGGCGAACGGGGCGTTGGCCATGCCCAGTTCCTCGCCCTGGTAGACGTACGGCGTACCGCGGTGCAGATGCAGGACCGTGGCGATGAGCTTGGCGGAGCGGTCGCGGTGGGCGGGGCTGTCGTCGCCGAAACGCGAGACCACGCGGGGCTGGTCGTGGTTGCTGAAGTACAGGCTGTTCCACCCGGTGTCCCCCAGGCCGGTCTGCCAGCGGCCGAGGCTGGCCTTGAGGTCGGTGAGCCGCAGCGGGCGGACGTCGAACTTGCCGCCGGGGCCCTGGTCGAGGCCGACGTGTTCGAACTGGAAGACCATGTCGACCTCGCGGCGGGCGGGATCGGTGAACAGCCTGGCCTCGTCCACGGTGACACCGGGCATCTCGCCCACGGTCAGCAGCGGACGTGTGCGTCCCGCGAACACCTCGCGGTGCATCTCGGCCAGGTAGTCGTGGACACGCGGACCGCAGACGTAGTGCGCGCTGCCGTCGCCGTGGCGGCTGCCGCCGTGCACCGGTCCGTCGGGCAGGCCAGGGGCCTTGGAGATGAGGTTGATGACGTCCATGCGGAAGCCGTCGACCCCGCGGTCCAGCCACCAGCGCATCATCGCGTACACGGCCTGCCGGACCTCGGGGTTGTCCCAGTTCAGGTCGGGCTGCTTGCGGGAGAACAGGTGCAGGTAGTACTCGCCGCTCGCCTCGTCGTACTCCCAGGCCGGGCCGGAGAAGAACGAGCCCCAGTTGTTGGGCTCGGCGCCGGGTGTGCCGGGCTCCACGCCCTCCCGGGGCGGGCGCCAGACGTACCAGTCGCGCTTGTCACCGGTGGGGCCGCCGTCGCGGGAGGCGGTGAACCAGGAGTGCTCGTCGCTGGTGTGGTTGACGACCAGGTCCATCACCAGTTTCATGCCCCGCTCGTGCACACCGGCCAGCAGCCGGTCGAAGTCGGCGAGGGTGCCGAACAACGGGTCGATGTCCTGGTAGTCACTGATGTCGTAGCCGTTGTCGTCGTGCGGCGAGGGGTAGACGGGCGAGAGCCAGAGCACGTCGACGCCGAGTTCGGCGAGGTAGTCGAGGCGCTCGATGACGCCCTGGAGGTCTCCGACGCCGTCCGCGTCGGAGTCGGCGAAGCTTCGGGGGTAGATCTGGTAGACGACCGCGTCGCTCCACCAGGAGTCGGCGGGTCCGGCCACGTTCTCGGGCACGTCACAACCTCATCGCGGGTCTCGGGAACCGGGTGTCTTCAGAGACGAGCGTAGTCAAGGTCCGGCGGGGCGAGGACCAGGGCAGGGGTGTCCCGGCGGGACGTGATCACAGCAGTCACGCCGCGTATACACCGCGCGTATACGCGCGGTGTATACGCGGCGGGGGTACCTGGGCGGAGTGTCCGTCGGCACCCACTCACCGTGCCCGTGCGCTGCCCGTGACCGGTGGCGGCCTGATTCGGGAGACGAACCCGGGGCATCCGCTCTGGTGTCGATCCGAAGGGTCGACCTTGGTGTCGATCCGAAGGGTCGAGCCGTCGAGATGCCGATCCGGGAGGAGTGACACACATGACCGTGGCCGGTACGCCGACCGCCGCGGCGAGACGCGCGGCCCGAGGGGACGCCGTACGCGTTGCCGCCCGGGCGGGTTTCGTGGGACGGGGTGTTCTCTACCTGCTCATAGGAGTGCTCGCGGTACGCATCGGTCTGACGGGCGCGCGTGAGCAGGCCGACCGGGGCGGAGCGCTGGCGGAGGTCGCCTCGGCGCCGCTCGGAGCCGTGCTCCTGTGGGCCCTGGGCGCGGGTCTGGCCGGGATGTCGCTGTGGCGGCTGTCGGAGGCGCTGTTCGGCGCCGCCGGGCCGAAGGGCGACGGCAAGGGCAAGCGCCTGATGGCCGGTGTCAGGTTCGTCTTCTACGGCGTGACGTCGTTTCTCGTGATGTCCTTCGCCGCGGGCTACCGGGGCAGCGGCGCGGGCGAGACCGACCGGCAGAGCCAGGACATCACCGGCTGGCTGCTCGGGCTTCCGGGCGGGCCCTGGTGGACCGGGGCGGTGTCCCTCGCCGTGCTGGGCGCGGGGCTGTGGATCGGCGTCCGCGCCGCGCTGCGGAAGTACCGCGAGCATCTGACCTGGTCCCGCCTGTCGCACCGGCAGCGGCGCTTCATGGACGTGACAGGTGTCGCGGGCGGAGTGGGCCGGGGACTGGTCATCGCCGCCGTCGGATTCTTCGGTGTGAAGGCCGCGCTCGCGTTCGACCCGGCCGAGGCCAAGGGGATGGACAACACCATCCGCTCGTTCGCGCACACACCGGCCGGCCCCTGGCTGCTGATCGCGGTGGCGGCCGGGCTCGTGCTGTTCGGCGTGTTCTCGTTCGGCCAGGCCGCGTGGCGCAAGGTGTGATCCGCGCCCTCACTCCCCGTCGGGCCGGCCCGCGTGGCGCAGGGTGTGATCCGCGCCCTCACGTCCCGTTCGGCCGGGCCGCGTGGAGACGGCGCCGCGCCGCGCACTCACACTCCCTGGCGCGGAGCCCGTACCCGACCCCGCGCGCCCGCGGCACGGCTCATGACTCGCGTCGGGGCAGCTTCCAGCCGGCGCGCGGGAAGTGGCAGGTGTAGCCCTCGGGGTAGCGCAACAGGTAGTCCTGGTGCTCCGGCTCCGCCTCCCAGAAGTCACCTTCCGGCTCCACCTCGGTGACCACCTTCCCGGGCCACAGTCCGCTGGCCTCGATGTCGGCGATGGTGTCGAACGCCTCACGCTGCTGCTCGGCGTCCGTGTAGTAGATCGCGGAGCGGTAGCTGCGGCCGATGTCGTTGCCCTGACGGTCCCTGGTGGTGGGGTCGTGGATCTGGAAGAAGAACTCCAGCAGGTCGCGGTAGGTGGTGACCGAGGGGTCGTAGAGCACCTCGATCGCTTCCGCGTGGTCACCGTGGTCGCGGTAGGTGGCGTTCGGGGTGTCGCCCCCGGTGTAACCGACTCGTGTGGCGACCACGCCCGGCTGCTTGCGGACGAGGTCCTGCATCCCCCAGAAACAGCCGCCGGCCAGCACGGCTTTCGCGGTCCGGTCAGACATGAGCACTCCAACTGTCAGCGGTACGGAGGTCCGTGCCCGCACCTGGTGTTCGGAACATGTGCACGAGCACTCACCAGCGTAGTCGCACACCCAGGGCCCGCGTCCGGCCACGGTCCGCGAGAACAGTCGGCCACACCCACGGGGGATATCGGCCAGGACCCTGAGCGCGACCGCGTCGTCATCCGTACTATCGCTGACACATGACTGTGCGGTAGTAACTAGTACAGCTCATTCAGCACCAGGAAGAAGAGCGATGGCGTTAGACATCGCATATGTCTCGGGCTCACCGACCGCTGGCCGTGGCGCCCGGAAAGGTGGGAGCAGCATGTCCGAATCGCTACTTGGAACCACTGATGTGGCTTCGCAGTACGGCGCGCAGGTGGCGGAAGACCTCGAGCGCAACGTCAAGGAGCAGGAGCGGCTCAGTGGTGAGATCGAGTCCCTCCAGGCGCAGTTGACCGCTCTGCGCAGCGCGCACACGATTCTGGTGAACCTCCGGTCGGTGCTCGGTGAGGACTCGCAGAAGGTCTCGCCGTCCGCGCCCGAGCCCGCAGCGAAGGTGCCGACGCCTCGCCGCAAGGCCGCTTCCGCTCCGGCCGCCACCGAGCGGAAGAAGAAGGCCACGACCAGCTCACGCAAGCGGCCGGCCACGGCCAAGGCCACGAAGCCGGCCACGGTCACGGCGGTGAAGGACACCGCCGCGAACAGCACGGCGGTGAAGGCGGGCCCGAAGACCAAGGCGAGCACCGCCAAGAAGAGCACCGCCAAGGCACCGGCCGCGGCGACGGCCGCGCCCAAGCTGGTCGACCTGGTGCGCGACCATCTGACCGCGCAGAGCGAGCCGCGTTCCGCCGCCGAGGTCGCCGCCGCGCTGGAGAAGGCGCAGCCCGAGCGCACCATCAAGGTGACCGTCGTGCGCTCCACGCTCGAGGGGCTCGTGGCCAGGAACCAGGCTCAGCGCAGCAAGCAGGGCTCGTCCGTCTTCTACACCACCCCCGACAGCGCCGACACGGCCGGGTCCGCGCAGCCGGCCGAGCAGGCCCCGCAGGCCGAAGAGGCCACGCAGCAGTCCGACTGACGAGTCGTCAGGCCGACGCGGACGGTCGAGGACGGCCGACCGCGGGGTCAGGCCCAGGGGCACGGCGGCCACGTGCTTCTGGGCCACCGGCCCGTCACAGTGTCACAGGCTTGTGCGCAGACGGCTCCCAGTGGGTCCGAGCTGGTGAAATCCCGGCTCGCATAGGGCACGATCACCGGGACATTCCGACTCCCGGGGGGCACCTCATGGCCTACGCAGCTCGCTCACGCCGTACCACCGCCGTACTCGCCGCCGTCTCGCTCGGCCTCGTGGCACTGACCGCGTGCGAGGGTGACACCGACGCGGCCGCGCCCAGCGCCTCGGTGAGCTCGCCCGCCGCCGGTGACCCGGGCACGGACAAGGGCTCCGGGACGCCGTCGACGTCCGACCCCGGTGACGGTGGCACGGGAGGCGGTGACACGACCGGTGGGGGCTCGACCGGCGGCGGCGGTGGCACCTCCGCACCGACCGAGCCGGGCTCCGACGACGGCCAGGACGGCGGCGTGGGCATGTGCGAGACGACCGACCTGACCTATGTGGTCACCGTCGCCTCCAAGCCCGTCAACCACGCGCTGCTGACCGCGACCAACAAGAGCGCCGACTCCTGTCTGCTTCCTGCCAACGAGCTGGTGCTCACCATCCCCACGCTCGACGGGGCCGCCGGGCACATGGGCCCCGAGGGCAAGGACTGGATCCTCGAGACCGGTGAGACCGCCTACGCCGGCATCCTGTTCTCACACGCCGACACCGCGGGCGGCAAGAGCGCCGACAAGGTGGAGATCGCCCTCACGGCCGCCGAGAGCCCGGCGACGGTGTCGATCGGCGGCGGTCCCGTCAACGTCAACGACCCCGAGGTCACCACCTTCTTCGGCACCGCCGAGGACGCGCTCACGTACTGAGTCCCACCCGCTGACGCCCGTCCCGGCCGCGTTCGCGGAGGTACTCCTCCAGCTCCGCCGCCCCGGTCAGCATCGCCCGTCCGCGGGCGGACAGCCGGCCGTGCCAGTCGCGCAGTGCGGCCTGCAGCGGATCCGGTCCGCCGGCCGCCCTCACCCGGGCGAGCAGCGGGGCGATGCGTTCCAGCGGGTAGCCGCCCCGCCTGAGCTGATGGGCCAGGCGGGCGTCGCGTACGTCGGCCTCGTCGTAGACGCGGTATCCGGTGCGCGGATCGCGGCGGGGCCGCAGCAGACCGGCGCGCTCCCAGGTGCGCAGGGTGGCGGGCCGGAGGCCGAGTCCGGCTGCCAGGGGGCCGATGAAGGTGCCGCCCGGGCCGGACGCCGGAGGTGACTCCGGCAACGGGCCGGACCCGGGCGCGGCCACGGCCGCCTCCAGGTCGCGCAGGGCGTCCTCCACGGCCAGCAGGGTCCGCCGGTCGTCGAGGAGTTGGGCGTGGCTCTCGTCGATGAGGCGGAGGGCCTCGTCGACGGCGTCCTCGTTCACGGCCCGCATGACCGACGCCGCCGCCCGGTGGCCGTGGCCGGGCAGCAGGGCGAGGAACGCGCGCAGGGCGGCCGCGTGCAGGGCGGTGTAGGCGCGGTAGCCGTGCGGCGTGCGAGCGGCGGCGGGGAGGATGCCGGCCTCCTCGTAGTTCCTGACCGCCTGGGTGGACAGACCGTGCGCGCGGGCCAGGTCGATCGGCCGCAGCCGTCCCGTGGTTTGAAGGTTTCGCACCATGGCGCCGACGCTATCGCGGCAAAGTCTCAACCGAGGCTTCAACGATAGCGTTGAAGGCATGCCCACCGACATCAAGGACATCACCCATGCCGTCGAGGCCGCCGCCCTCATGGGGCTGCTGCCGGGCCGGCCCCGGCTGCTCGCCCTGGGCGAGCCCACCCATGGCGAGGACACCCTCCTCCGTCTCCGCAACGACGTCTTCCGGCAACTCGCCGGACAGGAGGGCTACCGGACGATCGCGCTCGAGACCGACTGCATGGCGGGCCTGGTCGTCGACGCGTACGTGACCTCCGGCACGGGCACCCTCGACGAGGTCATGGAGAGCGGCTTCAGCCACGGCTGGGGCGCGTCCGAGGCCAACCGTGAACTCGTGTGCTGGATGCGCGAGTTCAACGACGGACGCCCCGCGTCGGAGCACGTCCGCTTCGCCGGATTCGACGGCCCGCTGGAGATCACCGGCGCCGCGAGCCCCCGGCAGTCCCTCACCGCGCTCCACGCCTACCTCGCGGCGCACACGGACACCGGCCTGCTCCCCTGTACCGCGGACACACTGGACCGGCTCATCGGCGACGACGGCCACTGGACGGATCCCGCCGCGATGAGGGAGCCGGCCAGGTCCGTGGGACGGTCGCCGGAGGCCGGTGAACTGCGTCTGCTCGCCGACGATCTGGTGGCCCTGCTCGACGAACAGTCACCGCTTCTCGTCGCGGCGACCTCCCGGGACGACTGGGACCGGGCACGGCTGTACGGCCGTACCGTCACCGGTCTGCTGCGCTACCACCACTGGATGGCCGACACCTCACCGGCGCGCCTGGCCCGGCTGCTGGGCGTGCGCGACCAGATGATGGCGCGCAACCTCCTCGGCCTGGTGGCTCGGGGTCCGGTGTTCGCCTATGCCCACAACGCCCATCTCCAGCGGGAGAAGAGCACGATCCGGATGGGCGGGCAGCCGCTGGAGTGGTGGAGCGCCGGTGCGCTGGTGAGCGCCCGGCTCGGGGCGGAGTACGCCTTCGTCGCCACGGCTCTCGGCACGATCCGGCACCAGGGAGTGGACACCCCGCCGCCGGACACCGTGGAGGGGCTCCTGTACACGCTTCCCCGGGACTCCTGTGTCGTCGACAGCGCGCGGCTGTCCGGCGTCCTCGAAGTCACCGCGCCCGTGCCCCGCACATCCCCCTGGTACGGCTACGCCCCGCTCGACCCCGCCCGGCTGACCGGTACCGACGGGCTCGTGTTCGTCAAGGACATGGTGCCGGGCTAGGACCTGTCGTCGCGGCGAGGCGGCTCGGGCCACGCCTCGTACGCGTGGCGCGGGGCCGGCTCAGATCCGCTCGATCCGCCAGGCGACCATGCCGGTGGCTCCCGGGTCCCCGTTCACGTCGATGCGTACGAGCTGGTCCATGGTGATGCGCCGCCGGACGACGGAACCGTCGCAGGGCGGTGTGGCACGGCTGCCCTCGCTCGCGGGCCTGAAGCTCAGGCGCGCGCTGCCCCGGCCGGCGGCAGGCCGCACCCGCGGGGACATGCCGGCCTCCGGTGCGGCCTACGCGAAGTCGTACACCGCGAAGTCGGCGATCGGGACGTACCCGAGGCGCCGGTAGAGGGCGTTGCTGGTGGGGTTGGCCGCGTTGGTGAACAGCACGACGTCCGTGGCGCCCGCGGCCAGCGCGGCGCGGCTGACCTCGACGGTCACGGCACCCGCGTAGCCCCGGCCGCGCAGGTGGGCCGGGGTGTAGACGGGGTCGACCCGGATCTGGCCGCCGACCATGGGGTTCACGCCCGCCATGGAGACGGGCGTGCCGTCCGGGGTCTCCCAGAAGGTGTAACTCTTCTCGGCGAAGCGGGTGTTGGACCAGGTGGTGGCGTCGATGGTGACGTTCTCGCCGACGTCCGCGGCGAACTCGCGGCACCAGCGCATGAGGTGTTCGTGGTCCCGCTCGCCCAGGCGCCGGCCCCGCCCCTCGGGCAACGGCTGCTGCGGGGTGAGGGTGCCGAGGCGGTGCAGGCACAGCCGGACGCGGACGCCGGCCGTCGTGCCCGCGCGCCGCTGCCAGGCCTCGGCGAAGGCGGCCGCCGTGTCCAGGTCCGCGCTGACGTAGGGAACGGTGTGGCCGAGGGACAGCAGACGGGCTGCCAGAGTGTCGGCCTGCTCGGGGGTGAGCGCGGTGACGCTGAGGCCGCGGCCCGGGAGGCGGTAGAAGGCGGCGGTGACCTCGCCCGCCCTCTCCAGCCGGCCGAACAGGACGGGTCCGGAGCCGTGGGCGGCGGAGCCCTCGGTGCGCAGCTTCTCGACCGTCGTCAGCTGTGTGGTGTGCAGGGCGGGGCGTGAGCGCAGGAACGCTGCGGCTCCGGCGAGGAAGTCGTCGAGGTCTTCGGTCAGGTGGCAGTCGTCCGCGCGCATCGCCTCATCATTCCCCGCGGCCTCGGCCGCGGGGAGGGCGGCTGCCCGCCCGGTCTCCCCCGGCACGGGGGCGCGGCTCGCACCGCCGGGCGAACTCCCTCTGCCGGGAGGATGGTTCAGCGGGCGGGTGTCTCGACCGCTTCCGCGGCCTCGGCTGCGGTGTAGGACGAGGCGAAGGTGAAGGCGTGCGGCGAGGGGCCGTGGGTCTGGAGGTGTGCCAGGCGCTCCAGGGCCTCGCCGACGGTCGGGATGTGACCGGCGGGGACCCACCAGAGCACCAGGTGCGCCTCGACGTGCCGCTCGAACCACTCGCGGCGCCGCCGCATCACCTCCAGGTGCCCGCTGCGGTAGGTGAAGTCCCACAGGGCCTCCTGGCTCTCCCACACCGACATGTTGACGATGACGTCCTCGCCCGCCGGGCGCATGCCCGTGGCGTCGGGCTGCCCCTCCTCCGCGAGCCGCCAGACGAAGCCGGGGGTGCCGTCGGCGGCGGCGTTGACCGGGTCGAGCAGTTCCACGAACGACGCCATGCGCGGGTCGTCGAGCGGGTGACGGAGGGTGGCGACGTTGATCTGGGCGAGGTGCGCGGCGGGCGCGGCAGTGGTCATGGCGCCATCCCAGCACGCCCTGATTTCTATGTCAATGAATATTGTTTTTAGAAGTCTCGACCACCACGCAGCACTCCCCCGGCCGGGCGTCCATGCGGGCGCGCACGGCACCGTCCGTGCCGAGCAGCCCTTCCAGCAGCGCGAGGTTCATCCCGCACACCAGGGGTGGGAAGCGTTCGGCGACGGCGTGGAAGGGGCAGTTGCGCATGCGGACGACGGGCTCGCCCACCGCGGCCGTCCCTTCGGCGCCGACGACGGGCTCGCCCGCCCCGGCCGTCCCTTCGGCGCCTTCCAGATGCGGTTCGTAGCCACGGGCGGCCAGCGTCCGCATCGCGTCCTCGAGGCCGCCGCACGGCTCCCCGGAGCCGCGCAGGGCCTCACCGCGGCGGCGTGCGGCCGCGCAGAGCCCGGCGTCCAGACCGGCCTCCTCGGCGGCCTCGGCGAGCAGTTCGGCGGCCGTACGGTAGTCGCGGGCGGGCAGTGACACCGTCCGCTCGGCGCGGGCCCGCGTGTACACCTTCGCGGGGCGGCCGGCGCCGGGCCCCGAGCGGCCCGTGAGGCGGCGGCTGCCGCTCTCCAGCAGCCCCGCCTCGGTGAGCCGGTCCAGGTGGTGCGCGGCGAGCGTGCGCGCCACCCCGGCCGCCTCGGCGGCCTCGTTGCGGCCGACCTCACGGCCCTGGGCCGCCACGTACTCGTACAGACGGCGCCGTACCGGATCCTGGAGCGCCGCGATCGCGTCGATGTCCTTCACTCGGCCATTCTAGGAACAACGCGCGTTGGAGATAGAAGCCCGCCCGTCCGCCTCGGGTTCGGGAGGGACGTACCGGTGAGGGCGGGCGGTGGCCGCTCGGCGTCAGGCGGGCTCCTCTCCGGCGGCGCGTTGCAGGCCGGCGAGCTTGTCCGGGTTGACCTGGAAGCGCAGACGCCGGATGTGGCCGTCGACGATGTCGTAGGTCAGGGCGCCGATCGGGGTGTCGCCGAGGGTGACGATCAGGCCGAGTTCGCCGTTGAGCGTCGTCGGAGCGGTGCGGGCGCCGGCGGAGCTGGGCTTGGCCATCGCGCCCAGCAGCCAGCGGGCCACGTGGTCGGGGCCGTACAGGGGGCGGCGGGCGGCGGTGACCTTGCCTCCGCCGTCGTTCCACAACGTGACGTCGGGGGCGAGGAGCTCCATCAGGGCGTTGAGGTCGCCGCCGTTCGCCGCGGCGAGGAACTTCTCCGTGACCCGCTCGCGTACGGCCGCGTCGGAGTCGCCGTGGGGGCGGCGGGACTGCACGTGGTTGCGGGCGCGGTGCGCGATCTGACGTACCGTCGGCTCGGGGCGGTCGATGAAACCGGCGATCTCGGCGTGCGAGTACCCGAAGACCTCGCGCAGGACGAAGACCGCGCGTTCGGCCGGGCTCAGCGTCTCCAGCACGACGAGCATGGCGGTCGAGACGGTGTCGGCCATCTCGGCCTCCTGGGCGGCGTTGGGAACGGTGAGCAGGGGTTCGGGGAGCCAGGGGCCGACGTAGGTCTCGCGGGTCGCCCGCGCGGAGGTGAGCCGGTTCAGGGACAGGTTGGTGACGGTGCGCACCAGGTAGGCCTTGGGGTGCCGGACGGTGTCCCGGTCGACGGCGTGCCACTTCAGCCAGGTGTCCTGGAGCACGTCCTCGGCGTCGGTGACGGTACCCAGCATCTGGTACGCGGTGCCGAACAGCAGGCGGCGGTGTTCGATGAAGGGGTCGGTCGCGGGGCCGGACGCGGGATCCGTCGGCCGGGTGGTGGCACGGGCGCCCGGCCGTGAGGCGCTCTCGGCCGGGCGGGGTTCGTTGTCCATGATCCACATCGTTCTCGGTGGCGGGTGGGGGACGCAAGGGTGTTCGGGTGTTGTCGGCGCTCGGACGGTGCTCGCGCTGTGGGTGCTTCCGGCGGCTCGAGCGGTGCCGCGCGGGAGGTCGCCCGCCAGGGGGTGGGCCGATGCCGTGCCGCCGCAGGGCCCCGGACTCAGCCGTTGGCGCGCGTGGCCCGGCCGCCCTTCGACAGGGTCACCACGACGTTCACCCGGCGGCTCAGCTTCATGAACGGCACCGGGCTGCCGCTCACGCTCTCCTTGTACATGACCGCCGCGCGCCCCTTCAGGTACCAGCGCCTCGGGGTGTCGTCGGCGTGGGTGAACTGGATGACGGCGTCCCCGCGGCCGAGGCTGACCGGCTGGTGGAAGTAGCCGAACCGGAACGGCTTCACCGTCCTGCCGCGCAGTCGGCGGGTGATGGCGTCGGCCACGTACGCGGCGGTGGGCAGGCCGCTCTGGCAGGTGCCGTGGATCTGACCCCATGCCTGCCGCACCGCGGCCGCGTCGCCGATGGCGTAGATCTCCGGGTGGGAGACCGAACGCAGTGTCGCGTCGGTGACGATCAGGCCGCGCTCGTCGGTGGCGATGCCGGCCTCGGCGGCCAGCGGCGACACGCGCACCCCCGCCGTCCAGAGCGTGAGGCCGGACCGCAGGTGCTCACCGCCGCTCAGCCGGACCGCGTCGGGCAGCACCTTCGTCACCCGCTCGCCGGTCCTGCGGACGACGCCGAGCCGGTCCAGTGCGCGGGTGAGGTGCGCCCTGGCCCGCTCCCCCATCATCGCGCCGGGTTCGGTGGAGCTGATCAGGGTGACGGTCACACCCGGGTGGCTCTCGGCGATCTCGGTGGCCGCCTCGATGCCGGTGAGCCCGCCGCCGGCCACGGTGACCGTGCCGCCGGCCGCGGCCAGCTCGGTCAGACGCCCCGCGAAGCGGTGCGCGGCCCGTGGGTCGTTCAGCGTCCAGGCGTGCTCGGCGACGCCCGGCACCCGGGTGGTGTCGGTGGCGCTGCCGAGCGCGTAGACGAGCGTGTCGTAGCGCAGCACCGCACCGTCGTCGAGAGTCACCTGCCGCTCCTCGGGGTCGATCGACGCGGCCGCGGCGCGGCGGAACTCCACGCCGGTACCGGCGAGCACCTCGGGAATGCGGTGATCGGCCAGCGTCCGGCCCGCGGCGATCTGGTGCATGCGCAGCCGCTCGGTGAACCGCTCCGACGGGTTGACCAGTGTGATCCGCACCTTCCGTCCACGGGTGCGGTGGGCCAGCCGGGCGGTGGCCAGCATGCCGGTGTACCCGGCGCCGAGGACGACGATCTCGTGGCGTGCGATGGCGTTCATGGCGTGCTCCAGCGGTTGGGGTGGATGCGGTGTCGCCCATGGGACAGACCGGGGCACCGATCCGTGACAGCCCTGGATGTGACAACGGTCACACTCCGGAACCGGGCCTGACGCTCATGCCCCGGCTCCCCCGGCCGGCCCCGTTAGGCTGCCCCCGGCACGCGAGGGACGGGAGGCAGCCGTGGCCGGGACGACGTTGGCCGAGGTGATGACCGAGCTGGCCGGGCTCGAGGATCCGAAGGCCCGGGCGGTGAACGAGCGCCACGGCGACGATCACGGCGTGAACCTCGGCAAGCTGCGCGCGCTCGCCAAGCGGCTCAGGACCCAGCAGGAGCTCGCGCGGCAGCTCTGGGCCACGGGCGACACCGCGGCGCGGCTGCTGGCGCTGCTGGTCTGCCGCCCGAAGGCGTTCGACCGGGACGAGCTGGACGCCATGCTGCGCGAGGCCCGCACCCCCAAGGTGCACGACTGGCTCGTGAACTACGCGGTCAAGAAGAACCCACACGCCGAGGAACTGCGGCAGGCCTGGTTCACCGACCCCGATCCGGTGGTCGCGAGCGCCGGCTGGGCACTGACCACCGAACGCGTGGCGAAGAAACCCGAGGGCCTCGACCTCCCCGGGCTGCTCGACGTCGTCGAGTCGGAGATGAAGGACGCACCGGATCGTCTGCAGTGGGCTATGAACCACTGCCTGGCCCAGATCGGGATCGAGCACCCCGAGCACCGCGCCCGCGCGCTGGAGATCGGTGAGCGCCTGGAGGTGCTCAAGGACTACCCGACGCCCCCGGGCTGCACGTCGCCGTTCGCGCCGGTGTGGATCGACGAGATGGTGCGGCGGCGGGAATCCGTGTGAGTGACGGCCACGGGGACCGGGCTCAAGGGGTGGCCGGCGGGCCGGGAGACACCGACCGGGTGCGGCGGGCGTTCGTCCACGAAGCGGTCGTCCTCATGGCGGCGGACGGTGATGTGCGTGCCCCGGGAGCCGCGATCACCGTCGCGCTGTGCGGGCACTGGGGGCACGAGCCGCCCTGCCCCCTCGCGCCCCACCACACCTCCGCGCGGCGCCACGGCGGCGAGGTCCGGCTGCGGGTGCTCTTCGCCGCCGCCCCCGCCGCCGAGGCCGAGGTCCGCCGCCGGATCGAGGCGGCCCTGTCGCGGGGGCACCTCGACGGCCCGGACGGCACGACCACGCGCTGGGAGCTTCACGACGCACGGCCCGGCCTGCTCGGCGAGGACGAGGCCGGGCACGCCCGGCGGCTGCTGTCGACCTGAGCCGCCCGGACGCCCCGGCCGGACACGTGTGCGCCTGAATTACCGTCAGGAACCGCTATGCGTACGGACGTTGCCCCGTCCACCCAGAGCGCAGTTGTTCAGCAGCGTCGTCGCGTCCGCTCCCGCGGGCAGGGCGATCGTGCCGGACGCCGGGGGACGGTGGCCCTTCCTGAGCCAGTCCTCAAGTGCCGTGAACGCCGTGCGGTGGCACGGTACGAGGGGGCGGAGGCGGTCCGGGAACATGTCGGTGAGTGCGTCGGCGTGGGTGCCGCCCTCGACGCGGTAGTAGCGGTGCAGCGGGGCGCGGCCGGCGTCACGGACCATGCGGGCGTAGACGTCTGAGTCCCGGGTGATCGGGAGCAGGACGTCCAGGGTTCCGTGGATGGTGATCAGCGGCCTGGCGATGCGGCCGGTCAGGGCGATCTTCCGGACGGCCTGGCGGACCTCGGCGGGGCGGGACGCGTAGTCGTAGTCGGCGTCGCAGGCCGGTGTGCCGCTCGTGCAGTACGGGGTTCCGGCCTCGGTCGCCCCGTCGAAGCCGGGGTCGAGTTCCTCGCGGTAGATGCGCTGGGTCAGGTCCCAGTAGACCTTGTGGTGGTACGGCCACAGGAACTCCGACCCGGCCGGGTAGCCCGCCGTGTGCAGGGCGTCCCGCGCCGGGCCTGCGTCCTCGCCGCCGGCGGCGTAGGCCGGGTAGGCGCGCAGCGCGGGCGGCAGGAAGTCCAGGAGGGTGGGGCCGTCGGCGCGCCAGAGGGTGCCTTCCCAGTCGACTCCCCCGTCGTAGAGCTCGGGGTGGTTCTCCAGCTGCCAGCGCACCAGGTATCCGCCGTTGGACATCCCCGTCACCAGGGTGCGCGCGGGCGGGCGGTGGTAGTGCCGGGCGACCGTGGCGCGGGCGGCGCGGGTCAGCTGGGTGAGGCGGTCGTTCCACTCCGCGATCGCGTCGCCCGGTGCCTCGCCGTCACGGTGGAAGGCGAGGCCGGTGTTGCCCTTGTCGGTGGCGGCGTAGGCGTAGCCGCGGGCGAGCACCCAGTCGGCGATGGCCCGGTCGTTGGCGTACTGCTCGCGGTTGCCGGGGGTGCCGGCCACCACCAGGCCGCCGTTCCAGCGGTCGGGCAGCCGGATGACGAACTGGGCGTCGTGCTGCCAGCCGTGGTTGGTGTTGGTGGTGGAGGTGTCGGGGAAGTAGCCGTCGATCTGGACGCCCGGGACCCCGCTGGGGACGGCGAGGTCCTTCGGTGTCAGGCCCGCCCAGTCGGCCGGGTCGGTGTGTCCCGAGGCGACCGTACCCGCGGTGGTCAACTCGTCCAGGCAGGACGCCTGTTGGCGCTCGGCGCCCGGCACGCGCGGCTGTGTCCGGGACGCGCAGTGAGGTGCCGCGCCGGTGGCTTCCGCGGTGCTCCCCGGCGCGGCCGCGGCCGGCACCGGGCTGAGCACGAGGGCGGCCAGGGCGAGAACCGTCGGTATCCCCCGTCGCCGGGAGCGAGAAGGGGAGTCGGGTGTGGGACGACGCATCTGTGTGCCTCCGGAGTCGCATGCTGGGATGCGCGGGAGGCTATGGCGCGCACGTGGCCCACCCTATGGGTGCGGGCACCATCGTCCGGTCTCTGTCAGTGGTCGCCGACACCACCGTGCTGCTGTCGCCTGCGACTTGACGCACTGCAGTGGCGCCGTACACCCGGTCCCCTACCCCGTCGGTCTCCGGCCCGGCCATGGATGCCCGTCACACAGACCCCGGCTCAACCCTGGCTGCCCCGCCCATGCCGCCCTCACCGCGACGCCCAGATGATGCACGCCACACCGATCCCGGGAGATCCGGCGTCGACGAGCCGCAGAGCACGAGCCAAGTCATCACCCAGCCATCACCCCCTCATCGCATCAGGAGGCAGTCGTCATGGGACAGTCGCACCCTCCGCACCGGTTCACCAGGAGCCGCGGAGTCCTCGAGCGCTTCCGCCGCCGGCTCGTCGTCGGGGCCGGGGCACTGGCTCTGACCGGTGGCCTGGTCGCCGCCGGGCCGCCCGCGCACGCCGCCGGACTGACCCAGGTCACCGGCTTCGGCACCAACCCCGGCAACCTGTCGATGTACACCTACGCACCCGACGCCCTGCCGTCCGGCGCCCCGCTCGTGGTCGCCCTGCACGGCTGCACCCAGAGCGCGAGCGACTACCACGCGAACTCCGGCTGGCCGAAGTTCGCCGACCGCTACGGCTTCGCCCTGGTCTTCCCCCAGACGAGCGGTGCCAACAACGCCAACTCCTGCTTCAACTGGTTCGAGCCGGGCGACAGCAGGCGGGGCCAGGGCGAGGCGCTGTCGGTCCGGCAGATGGTCGACAAGGCAGTGTCGCTGTACGGCGGCGACAGCCGGCGTGTGTTCGTCACTGGCCTGTCGGCGGGCGGGGCCATGACCGCCAACCTGCTCGCGGCCTACCCCGACGTCTTCGCCGGCGGCGCCGTCGACTCCGGCATCCCGGCCTCCTGCGCGACCACCATGTCGGCCGCTTACACGTGCATGTACAGCCCACCGGACAGGGCCCCCGCCCAGTGGGGCGACCTGGTGCGCGCCGCCGCCCCCGCGGGCACCGGCGACTGGCCCCGTGTCGCCGTCTGGCACGGCACCGCCGACACCACCGTCCGGCCCGCCAACGCCACCGAACTGCGCGACCAGTGGACCGATGTGTGGGGCATCGGCCAGACGCCCTCCCGCACGGAGAGCTTCGGCTCGGGCACCACACTGTCCGTCTACGACGACCCCTCCGGCCGGCCCGCCGTCCAGGTCTACTCCGTCTCCGGCATGGCACACGGCCTCGCGGTCGACCCGGGCAGCGGCCCCGAGCAGTGCGGTACCGCGGGCACGTACTACCTCGACACCCTCTGCTCCAGCTACCACACCGCCCGGTTCTGGGGCCTGGACGGCGGCGGGCAGAACCCCGGTTCCCTGCCCGCGCCCACGGGGCTGAGGGTCACCGCGACGACCGGCACCACCGCCGCCCTCACCTGGACCGCCGTGCCCGGCGCGGCGTCGTACCACGTCTTCCGCGGCGGCACGAAGACCGGCAGCGCCACCTCGGCCTCGTACACCGACACGGGCCTCGCCACCGGGACGACGTACACCTACACCGTGGCGGCCGTGGACGCGGCGGGTACGGCGGGCGCGGTCTCCTCCGCGGTGACCGCGACCACCACCGGCCACACCCCCACCTGTCACACGGCGAGCAACTACGACCACACGGTCGCCGGACGCGCCTACCAGAGCGGCGGCCACACCTACGCCCAGGGCTCCGGCCAGGCGATGGGTCTGTGGAACACGTTCACCGCCCATACCCTCGAGCAGACCGCGCCTGGTCACTACGTCGTGGCGGACAACGGCTGTCCGGCGTGAGAGACGGTGGGTGACACACCATCAGCCCAGTGGCGGCGTTAATTCGGTGGGGCGTCGGCCCACTTGTGTCCTACGGTTTGCAACAGCTCAGGTGCGCAGGCGACGGATACTTCGAATCCAGATCGAGTGGCCGCAGGTTCGAGTCCTGCCACCGGTTTCGGCCGGTGTAGCTCAGTTGGCAGAGCACTGTGTGCCGTCGCCGATCCGATCTCTGAGCCCATAACTTCACAGCACCTCCCGGTGCGCGGACAGCGGCTCCTTCCTGTAAAGAACACGCCGCTGCCCATTCTGAACTCGGGAGGCACGACGCGGGGGTGCCCGGTGCGCAGGCAGCGGATACTTCTCCTTCCAAGAGAGTGACGCGGGTTCGAATCCCGCCGCCATCCATGGGGTGGTGTCGTCCAGCGGCCCAGGACACTTGTGTGACCGCCGCCGATCCGATCTCGGGCACCCTCGCGTCGTCGTCTCCCTCCTTTTTTGGGGGTTTCCTTTTCATGTCCCGTTTCAACCGCCGCGCGTCCCGCACGGCCGCCCAGTCCCCGGTCACCACGACCGGTGAGCGCACCGCCACCTTCGAGGGCGGGGCCGCCTTCGTGCGCGATGCGCGCAGTGACCTGTTCCTGCTCGCCGTCGTCAACATGGTCGGCCAGGACACCTTCTACGAGAAGGCGGGCGCCCGGGACGACCGTTTCCGCGGCCTCGTACGGCAGCTCGCCGTGGAGGACCCGCGGTGGACGGCCGGTCTGCTCGGCTGGCTGCGCGGCTCGGCGAACATGCGCAGCGCGGCGCTGGTCGGCGCGGCCGAGTTCGTGAAGGCACGCGTCGACGCGGGACTCGACGGTCACTCGCGCCAGGTCGTGGCCTCCGTGCTCCAGCGGCCCGACGAGCCGGGCGAGTTGCTCGGGTACTGGGCCCAGTCGTACGGACGCCGGCTGCCCAAGCCGGTCAAGCGCGGCCTCGCCGACGCCGTGCGGCGCATGTACAACGGCAAGGCGCTGCTGAAGTACGACACCGCCTCGAAGGGCTACCGCTTCGGCGACGTCCTCAACCTCGTGCACGCCGCGCCTGACCCCGACAAGCCGTGGCAGGGCGAGCTGTTCCGCTACGCGCTCGACCGCCGTCACCACCCCGAGACCGCGGTCGCGCCCGCGTCCGACCGGACGCTGACCGCGCACCGGGAGCTGATGGCGCTGCCCGTCGCCGAGCGGCGCGCGGTCGTCACCGGGCCGGACGGCGCGGAGCGGCTGAAGGCCGCCGGTATGACGTGGGAGGCACTGGCCGGATGGCTCCAGGGCCCGATGGACGCCGCCGCGTGGGAGGCGGTCATCCCGTCGATGGGCCTGATGGCCCTGACCCGGAACCTGCGGAACTTCGACGAGGCGGGTGTCTCCGACACCGTGGCCGCCCAGGTCGCGGCGCGGCTGGCCGACCCGGAGGAGGTACGCCGGTCGCGGCAGTTCCCGTACCGGTTCCTGTCCGCTTACCGGGCCACGCCGTCGCTGCGCTGGGGTCACGCCCTGGAGCGGGCGCTGGCCGCGTCCACGGCGAACATCCCTGCCCTGCCCGGCCGTACCCTCGTCCTGGTCGACACCTCGGCGTCCATGACCGGACGGGTGTCGGCACGCAGCGAGATCCGGCACGTGGACGTCGGAGCCCTGTTCGCGGTGGCCCTGGCCGCGCGCGGCTGCGAGGTCGACCTGGTGGGCTTCGCGAACAGCGCCTTCCGGCACCCGCTCGTCCGGGGCGGCTCGGTGCTGCGGCAGGCGGACGAGTTCTGCGCGCGGGTCGGCGAGGTCGGTCACGGCACGGAGACGGTGGCCGCGCTGAAGGGGACGTACGCCGGGCACGACCGGGTGGTGATCGTCTCCGACATGCAGGCCTTCGCCTACCCGGGCCACTCGGTGCGGGGGCTGTCGGTGTCGGAGGCGGTCCCGGCCGGGGTCCCGCTGTTCGGTCTCAACACCTCCGGCTACGGACCGGCCTCGATCGACACCGGCAAGCCGAACCGCTACGAGGTCGGCGGCTTCTCCGACCAGCTGTTCACCCTGGTCGACCTGCTGTCGCGGGGACGTGACACGGGCTGGCCCTGGGAGGACTGACGCCTGCCCGGCCCCTTCCCGCCGTCGTCCGCGGCGGCCGGGAGAACGCCATCGGGCCGCCGTGCCGGGCGGTCTCGCGGGCCTCAGCTTCGGGCTCGTCGCCGCGCGGCTGCTGCCCGGCCTGGACGTGCGGGGCGTCCTCACCGGCCCGGCCGCCTACGCCGTGGTCTGCTCCGGCATCACCGGCTGTCTGCCGCTGATCGAAGCCCCAGGCGGGCGCGGTCACCGCCGCCACGGCGGCCATGGTCATCGGCGAGACGGTCGGCCCGGCGGTCTTCGGCGTCGTCCGGCTCGGCGACACCACCCGGCACGGTCTCGCCCCGGTCGCGGTGACCGGTTTCGCGCTGTCCCTCACGGGCGCCCCGGCACTGGCCCGCTTCGGGGACGCGGAGCAGCCCGCCTCGTAGCCGTCGGCGGCCCGTCCCGTGGCCACCGTGGAGCGGATGTGCCGGGCCGTGCACCGGAGTCTGCGGCCCGGCGGGCCGCGGAGGGCCGACCCGCGCGAACATCACCCGTCCTGCCCGCGCGGCCGCCTCACGCCCCTTTCCGGGTGCCGCACCCCGGGCTCCCACACCGTGCGCCCCACCGGCCCCCGTCGCACGCTGGCTCCATGGCTACCGAACATCCCGTCGCCGTGTACCCGCCCTCCGGGGACGGAGGCCGGCGCGTCCGCATCAACGGCCGCTTCGTCGGTATCGCGTACGGCGTGCTGGACGTCGCCGCCTTCGTCCAGGAGGCCGGACTCCAGGACTGGGACGAGATGGACGTCGTACGGTCCGAGCTCATCGAATGGCGGGGCGGCGGGCCGGAGGACTGGAAGGCCTGACGCACGGGTGCGCCCCCGAGGCGGTACGGCTCAGCCCTGCTCCTGCCCCTCCTCCGGCTTGTGGCCCCAGACCGTGAGCATTCCGGCCGAGAGGGCGGCGCATTCCTCGGAGCCCAGGTAGAGGATGCCCGCGTCGATCGCCGCGTCGTCGACGAGGCCGGTGGCGAGCATCGCCTCTCGGCTCCGCTCCCAGGTGTCCGCCCAGAAACGGCTGAGCGGACCGCCCGGCACCAGCGGCGGCACATGGATCTCGGCGGCGACGGGCCGCAGCCCGGCCCCCCGCAGCAGGTCCGGATAGGCGGGCACCCAGGAGACGTCGGTGCCGATGGAGTCCTTCAGCCCCTGCCACATCGCCCGCATCACCTCGGTGTACGGCGTGGTCGGCGTACGGTCGCTCGTCAGGTCGACCGCGTCGCCGAGCACCAGGACGCCGCCGGGCTCGACCAGCTCCGCCAGCGCCCTGATCAGGCGTTCCCGCTCGGGCAGGTGCATCAGGAGGAAACGCGCGTGGACGAGCCGGAACCGCCCGGAGACGACGGTGCCGGGGGCGGTGACGTCCCCTTCCAGCACGTCGAGCCCGGGTGCGGGCCGCTCGGCGAGGAACCGTACGTCGCGGTCCACGGCCAGCACGCTCTCCACCCCGGCCTCCTCCAGCAGCCGCCGGGAGACCGTGCCCGTGCCGGCTCCCACGTCCAGGCAGCGCCATCCCGGGCCGACTCCCAGCTCCCGGAGCCGCGCCATGGTGATGTCGTCGTAGGCGAGGGCTCCGTAGTCGATGCGCTCGCCCTCGCCCTCCTGGCCGGGGCGGAAGACGGCCTCGCCGTAGCGTCCCCCGTCCGGGGCGTCGCCCTGCGGTGCGGTGGTCATGGCGTCACCGCCACCGGCGTGGCGTCGAGGATGTCACCGGACCCGGGGCACGGGAGCGGCGGGGCGTCGAACGGTTTCATGACCGGACCTCTTCACGCGCTGGAGTGATGCGGGGCCGCCCGTTCCCCGGGCCGCCGGTCCACCGATCCTCCATGGGCCGCCCGCCACCCGGCCGAGGCGCGCCGCGCCTGATCCGATCGGCCCAAGCCCGCCCGCGCCACCGCCTCACGCCCCCACCGGGGCGACCGGAGCACCGGGCGCGGTGCCGCCCGCTCACTCGTTCGGCCCCGCCGAAAAGGGGGGAGGCGTACGGCCGTGGGTTTTCGGAGAATGGCGCACTGACGGCTACTGGGCCCGGGCACCGTGTCGGGTGAGGGCCCGCCGTCGTCGTTCGAAGTCGGGGGTCTCGCCGGTGATGTACTCGGCGGTGACGGGCCGGTTGTACTGGGCGGTGACACCGAGCAGCGCACAGGACCGGGCCACGCTCTCGGGCGAGGGGTCGGCGGCCCGGGCGCGCTCGGCGGCCCAGACGTCGTAGACGCGCCAACGCAGGTAGTGACGGCGCAGGTTGGAGGTGCCGACGGGCCTGCCGCCGCGGCCCGTCAGGCCCTTGGCGGCGAGCAGCGCGGAGAGTTCCTCGGCGCTGGGCTCGGCGCCGTTCTCGTCCCGGTACGCGGCCCAGGCCAGGTAGTAGCGGTCGGCGGCGGTCAGTTCCGTGCCGTCGTCCGACGGGGACCCTGCGGCGGGGGCGTCCGCCTCGGCCGCCGGTTCGGACGGTTCGGCGCTCCCGTTCGTCCCGCCGTCCCCGTCCGGGGTGTCCTCGCCCTGTTCGCGTTCCAGGATGCCCGCGAAGTAGTCGGCGATGTCGTCACCGGTGATGGGCCGGCCGTCGGCGCCCGTGATGCCGTCGCGCTGGTACACGTACGCGGCGAGTTCCTCGGCGTCGGGGGACGTGCCCGTGTCCCGTGCGTAGGCCCGCCACGCTTCGTGGAAGTAGTCGAACCACTCGTCGGTGGGCCCCTGTTCCGCGGGCGCGGGCAGGGGTTCCTCGGCCGGCGCGTACCGTTCCTTGAGGGCTCTGAGCAGCGGCTGCACCTGCTCGTCGGCGAGGGGCGCGCCGGCCGCGGTGGAGATGCCGTAGGTGTCGCGGAGCCAGAAGGCCCATTGCGCGGCGGTCGGTTCGATCTTGAACTGGTCCAGGAAGGCGGTGTAGGCGTCGGCGAACCGTTCGACACCCTCGTCCGTGGTCGCGAGGGCGGGGCGCGGGCGCGCGCTGTCCGGGGCGGCCCCGCGCGAGGGCTGCTGCTCCGGGCCGCCCGCGGCTACGGGCGCGGGCCCTGCGGTGAGCGGCGCGGGACCGCCGGTGAGGGGCGCGGGGCCTCCGGTGAGGGGCGCGGGCAGCGCCGCCGTGCTCTCGGAGGCGGTCTCGTGCCGCTCAGGCGACATGATCCGCTCGGCCGTGTGCCGGACACCGCGGTCGTCGATGCCGGCGGCGGCGAGGCCCGCGGGGGCGGTCTCGGCGAGGGGGACGCCGTAGCGGGCCAGGCGCAGCGGCATCAGGGACTCGACGGGGGC